>NZ_JARUVM010000077.1 GCF_029763755.1 Luteimonas sp. 8-5 | reverse complement strand
AGGAGGCCGAGCGCCTGCGGGCGGCCGCCGAGGCCGAAGCCGCCGCCCGGCAGAAGGCCGAAGAGGTGATCCTGGACGTGGGCGGGGCCGAGGCCCGCAAGCTCCGGGCCGCACGCAAGCGGGCCGCCGAGCTGGCCCGGCAGGAGGCCGAACTGATGGCCGCGCAGAAGGCCGCGGCCGAGGCCGCGGCTGAATTGGAGCCGCCCGCGGACGAAAACTGAAAATTACGTAAATTCAATGGTTTACATGGCGCGTTGCGCAATTCCGGCCAGGCCGGCGGCGCTTCGCGACGGTGAATCAGTGGCTTGCCCGGACCGGCTTGCCGGGCCCCGACGGGAGGAGTAGGGTCGGGTCAGCCATGGTTATTCAAGCCTTGCAATCAGGATTCCACCACGAACGCCCCGTGCCGCCCGGCCGGGGCGTTCCTGTTTTTTCCGGCAAGTGACCCGGTAAGGAGGGTTCCATGTTCGAAGGGCAACCGCAGGCGGATGTCGAAGCGCTGATGGGAAATCCCGAGTTCAAGCAGCTCTACCAGCGCCACAAGGCCCTGGACAAGCAGGTGCTGGATGCCGAACTCGGGGTGCGACCGGTCGATGACGCGACCCTGTCGCAGATGAAGCGCGAAAAGCTGCTGGCCAAGGACAGGCTGACCCGGCTCTACGACGTCCTCCACCACTGATCACGGCTGGGGTGCGGGTGGCGGCGGCCTCCTCGTCGGTCGCCGCCACCCGCGCAACTTCGGCACCGGCGGCAAGTGCGGGATAATCCACGCATCCGTACGAACCCCGGTGCCGCATGACGATCCATCAATCCGTGCTAGAGCTGGTCGGCGACACGCCGATCGTCCAGGCGCAACGCCTCGATACCGGACCCTGCACGCTCTACCTCAAGCTCGAAAGCCAGAACCCGGGCGGCTCCATCAAGGACCGCATCGGGCTGAGCATGATCGAGGCCGCGGAGAAGCGCGGCGACATCAAGCCGGGCGACACCCTGGTCGAAGGCACCGCCGGCAACACCGGCATCGGCCTGGCGCTGGTCGCGCAGCAGAAGGGCTACAAGCTGATCCTGGTGGTCCCGGACAAGATGAGCCGGGAAAAGATCTTCAACCTCAAGGCGATGGGCGCGCAGGTCGTGCTCACCCGTTCGGACGTGGCCAAGGGCCATCCGGACTACTACCAGGACATGGCCGAGCGCATCGCGCGCGAGACGCCCGGCGCTTACTTCATCAACCAGTTCGGCAACCCGGACAACCCGGCCGCGCACGAGTTCGGCACCGGCCCGGAGATCCTGCGCCAGGTGGGCGGCAAGCTCGACGCGATCGTGTTCGGCTGCGGCAGCTCGGGCACCATGACCGGCCTGTCGCGCTGCTTCGCGACGGCGTCGCCGGCGACGGAGCTGATCCTCGCCGATCCGGTCGGCTCGATCCTGGAGGACTACATCAACCGCGGCGAAGTCGTGGAAAAGTCGGCCAGCTGGATGGTCGAGGGCATCGGCGAGGATTTCCTCCCGCCGATCTCGGACTTCACCCGGGTCAGGAAGGCCTACGCCATCGGCGACAAGGAGAGCTTCCTCACCGCGCGCGAGCTGCTGGAGAAGGAAGGCATCCTCGGTGGTTCCTCCACCGGGACGCTGCTGGCCGCCGCGTTGCGCTGGTGCCGCGAGCAGACCGAGCCGAAGACGGTGCTCACTTTCGTCTGCGACACCGGCAACAAGTACCTGTCGAAGATGTACAACGACTACTGGATGCTGGACAACGGCTTCCTCGAGCGCCAGTCCCATGGCGACCTGCGCGACCTGATCCTGCGCCCCTATTCGCAGCGCGACACGGTGGTGGTTGCCCCGACCGACCTGCTGGTGACCGCATACCAGCGGATGAAGCTGTACGACGTCTCGCAGCTGCCGGTGATGGACGGCGACGCGCTGGTCGGCATCGTCGACGAGTCCGACGTGCTGCTGCACGTGTACGGCGACGAGGCCCGCTTCCGCGACCCGGTGGCCACGGCGATGGTGAGCAAGCTCGACCGGCTGGACGTGACGTCGCCGATCGAGGCGCTGCTCCCGGTGTTCGACCGCGGCCACGTGGCCATCGTGATCGACAACGACAACGGCGGGCGCTTCCTCGGCCTGATCACCCGCATCGACCTGCTCAACTACCTGCGGCGGCGCGTGCAGTAGCGCCCCGCCCATCACCACGGAATCCGACATGAGCGACAAGCAAGACAACTGGGGCATCGGCACGCGCGCCATCCACGGCGGCCAGGCACCCGATCCCTCGACCGGCGCGGTGATGGTGCCGATCTACGCCACCAGCACCTACGCCCAGTCCAGTCCGGGCGAGCACCAGGGCTTCGAGTATTCGCGCACGCACAACCCGACCCGCTTCGCCTGGGAACGCTGCGTGGCGTCGCTGGAGGGCGGCAGCCGCGGCTTCGCATTCGCCTCCGGGCTCGCGGCGACCTCGACCATCCTGGAGCTGCTCGACAGCGGCGACCATGTCATCGCCATGGACGACCTGTACGGCGGCAGCTACCGCCTGTTCGAGCGCGTGCGCCGGCGCAGCGCGGGGCTGGAGTTCAGCTTCGTCGACCTGACCGACCCGGCGGCGTTCGAAGCCGCGATCACCCCGAAGACGAAGCTGGTGTGGGTCGAGACGCCGACCAATCCGCTGCTCAAGATCGTCGACCTGCAGGCGGTGTCGAAGATCGCGCGCAAGCACGGGCTGCGCATGGTGGTGGACAACACCTTCGCCTCGCCGGCACTGCAGCGGCCGCTGGAACACGGCGCCGACCTGGTCATGCATTCGGCGACCAAGTACCTCAACGGCCACTCCGACATGGTCGGCGGCATGGTCGTGGTCGGCGAGGACGCCGAACTCGGCGAACAGCTCGCGTTCCTGCAGAACTCGGTGGGCGCGGTGCAGGGGCCGTTCGACAGCTTCCTGGCGCTGCGCGGGGCCAAGACCCTGCACCTGCGCATGGCCGCGCACTGCGCCAACGCGCAGGCGCTGGCGCAGTGGCTGGACAGCCACCCGGCGGTGGAGACGGTGATCTATCCCGGCCTGGCATCGCATCCGCACCACGCGCTGGCCAGGCGCCAGATGGACGGATTCGGCGGCATGGTCTCGATCGCGCTCAAGGGCGGCTACGAGGCGGCCAGGAAGCTGTGCGAACGCACCGAGCTGTTCACCCTGGCCGAGTCCCTCGGCGGCGTGGAGAGCCTGGTCAACCATCCGGCGGTGATGACCCACGCTTCGATCCCCGCGCCACGCCGTGCGGAGCTCGGCATCGGCGACAACCTGGTGCGGCTGAGCGTCGGCGTGGAGTCGCTGGAAGACCTGCGCGCGGACCTGGAGAACGCCCTGGCCGCGGGCTAGGGCGCTTCGAAGTCGATGCCGTATTCCTCGCGCAGCCGCGCCAGCGGCTTGCGCAGGAGCCAGCGTGCCAGCCGCCACGACGGTCCCGAGCGGTCGTACCTGGGGTAGTTGCCGGTGAACACCTCGCGGTGCTCCGGCGGCTGCGGCAGCGACGGCACGCCGAGGAACGCGCAGGTGCGTGCGAGGCAGGCGGCAGGATCGTCCCGCAGGGCCCTGCTGCGCAGCAGGAGCACCTGTTCTCGCGGGAAGTGCGCGTACAGCACCGAGAGCTGGCGCGCGTAGTCGCCGCGCGCGAGGTAGCTGTGGCGGCGCAGCGGCGATTCCGGGGAGAAGTCGTTCCAGTGCCGGCGCAGGCGCCAGCGCTCCAGCAGCAGGGCCGGCCACAGCGGCCACGGCTCGTGGCCGCGTTCGCGTTCCATGTGGTACTGCGACAACGCGCGATCCACCGGATGGCGCAGCAGCACGATCCAGCGCATGCCGGGGTTGTAGCGCGCGATCCTCGCCACCAGGCGTGGATGGAAGACGTAGAAGGGAGTGGCGTCGCCGCACAGCGCGCCGGCGGCGTCCCGCGGCAGGAGGGGGGCATGCAGGCGGTCGATGTCGGCGCTTGTCGAGGCCTCGTCGAAGTCGGGCCGGTCGAACACGTGCGCTTCCTTCGCCAGCGGCAGGCGCAGGTGCGGATGGCCCGACAGGTACCTGGCCAGCGCAGTGGTCCCGGCCTTCTGCACGCCGCCCACCAGGAACCGGATCAAAGGCGCGCTCATGCCCCGCCTGCCTCGAACCTGTCCGCGACTGCATCGATCTCCGGCTGCGCATACCAGTGCCGCCATGCGCCGCCGGCGCGGGCCAGGCCGGCAGCCATGCCGGCGATGTCGATGCCGCGGTACGCCGCGCTGGCGTTGCGTCCGCGCAGCGAATCGTCGCCTTCGCCCTGCAGTCGGGCGGCCGCGTACAGCGCCTGCCCGCCGGTGGCGACGATATCCTCGTAGCGGACCACCGCGATCGCGTCTCCCGCTTCGCGGAAGCGATCGAAGAACCACTCCAGGACGATGAGCTGGCGTTGCAGGCGATCGGGTTCGCCATCCAGCCGCGTGGCAAGCGCGGGGTCGAAGCGTTCCCCGGCCGGGACCCGGCCACCGCTGACCGGCAGCTCCACCGTGTTCCAGGACGCCAGCACCGCGAGCGGATTGCGCACCACGGCGACGACGCGCATCCGCCGTGCCAGGTCCGGCAGCAGCGCGGTGAACGAAGCGTTGTGCTTGACCGCCAGGGTGAAGCCGGGCGCGGGCGGCGGCACTTCGATCAGGCCCGGCGCCACCAGCCATTGGCGTTTGCCCGTGGCGTCGGGCGCTGAGTACGGATTGTCCGGTACCTTGCCGTCGCGCTGCTTGCTGGGAGCGACGCCCTCGCGTTCCAGCCTTTGCCTGGTGTCCCTGAAAAAGGCCTGGACGCCGTCGATGGCAGCTTCGCGCTGCAGCGGCAGGGTCTCCGGATCCATCGGCTCGAACAGCGCAACGCAATCCTGCGCCAGTCCCGCCAGGCGGCAGGCCAGGGTGGTCCCGCCGCGCGGAATGCCGGTCAGTGCGAGGTCGTTGCCTGGCGTGTGCGTCATGCCCGCCACAATGCATCCAGGTCGTCGAGGATGGCATGGAATGCGCGGCGCTCTCCTGCCAGGTCGAAGCGGCGTGCGGTTGTGCGGCCGGACTGGACCAGGCGCGCGGCAAGCGCGTCGTCGTCCAGTTGCAGGACCGCCTCGAGCAGCGCTTCCGGATCCGGTTGCGGCACCAGGGCGTTGCGGCCGGGCTCCAGGTATGCGCGGTTGCCGATGCTGTCGGGCACGATGGTCGCGCACCCCAGGGCCATCGCTTCCAGCGCAGGCAGGAAGAACCCCTCGCGCGGGTGGGGCAACAGCACGGCGACCGCCGCGGATCCCAGCCGGTCGAGATACTCCCCGCGCGGCATCCGCGTGGTGCTCAGCACGCTGTCGCGGCCGCGCTCGCGCAGCAGGCGATGCAGGGCGGCCCCGGTGTCGGGTTGCTTCATCGCGTCGATGAAGATCCCGCGCCGGCCATCGGTCGGCGTGGCTTCCCGTGACGGCAGGTCCAGCGCAGCCTCGATCACCCGGACCGGGCCATTGGTTTCGCCGGTCGCGAGTATCGCGTCGGCGACTTGCCGGCTCACGCAGATGCGGATCGCGCGACGGCGCAGGTGGCTACGCAGTTGCGACCCGGCATCCGCATGCCGCACGTGCTGGACCAGGTTGATGACCGGCCTGCCGGGATCGTCGACGGGATACATGCTCCAGTCGGTGCCCCCGAGCAGCAGCGCATCGGCCGTTCCGGGATCCCAGCGTGCGTCGATGCTTTCCGGGTGCGCCAGCCACGGGTTGCCGGCGGCGATGCTGGCAGGCGACAGGAATACCCGCGGCGACCATGCCGGGTGTGCGCGGGCGTGCTGGAAGTAGTTCCAGACCTTGCCGTGGCCACCGGTGTAGTACAGGAAATCCCGGTGGAACAGCAGGCGCCTTTTCAAGCGCCACCCCTGATTTCCATCGGTATCGGGAACAGGCCGGTGAACATCGCCCGGCTGTCGTCGACGATCTCGAACGAAAGCCCGCCCTCGTGGCGGGCGAGGATGACGGTGTCGCCGGGATGCGGCGAATCGACGACGCGCAGCCGGACCCGGTAGATGCCCTGCTGGAAGCTGGCATCGAAGGCCACCCACAGCGGCACTTCGGTCACGGACTCGACCGGCTGCAGCGCGATCCGCCGGCCGGTGATCTGCAGTCCCTTGCCATCCATCACGTCCAGGATCAGGCCGGGATGGCGCAGGTCGGGGCGCAACCGCACCTTCAGGTCGATCTCGACGCGGTCGCCGTAGCGGATGGTGGCGTGGGTCGCGCGGTTGAGCGTGGCGGCGACCACGCGCGCGTCTTCCATGCCGTAGCCGTCGTCGAGCGGTTGCAGCGACATCGCCGCCTGCTCGCCGCGCCGCTCCTGCAGCGCCTTGCGGTGGGTGCGCAGCAGGTATTCGGCGATCACCTCGTCGGGCAGTCCGTCGAGCGCGACGCGGCCGCGTTCGAGCAGCATCGCGCGGTGGCAGAACGCCTTCACCACGTTGAGGTCGTGGCCGACGAACAGCAGCGTGGTGCCGCTGGACAGGATACGGTCGATGCGGGCCATGGCCTTGGCCTGGAAGGCGGCGTCGCCGACCGCGAGCGCCTCGTCGACGATCAGGATGTCGGGATCGGCGTGCACCTGCACCGCGAACGCCAGGCGCACGACCATGCCCGAGCTGTAGGTCTTGATCGGCTCGTCGATGTAGTTGCCGATGTCGGCGAATTCGATGATGTCGCCCATGCGCGCGTCCACCGTGGCCTGGTCCAGGCCCAGGATCGCGGCATTGATGCGGATGTTCTCGCGCCCGGTGAGCTCGGGGTTGAAGCCCGAGCCGAGCTCCAGCAGTGCGGCGACGCGCCCGTGGGTCTCGACCACGCCGGTGGTGGGCTGGAGCACGCCGGCAATGATCTGCAGCAGCGTGCTCTTGCCGCTGCCGTTGAGGCCGATGATGCCCAGCGCTTCGCCGCGGCGCAGTTCCAGGTTGATGTCGTGCAGGGCCTCGTGCGAGTGCAGCCGCCGCGTGGCGGCCGCCTGCAGGCGGCGTGCGCCCGGCGGAAAGGCGTGCCGGAGCAGGCCCGCGGCGCGGAACAGCAGCGGCACCAGCAGGCGCGCGCCCGGCGTCGACCACATGCGATAGGTCTTGCCGACGCGGCTGACGCGGATCGCTGGCGGAAGGATCGCGGCTGGCGCAGGAGCGGCCGTGGGATTGGAAGACTGCATAGGCGGTGCATGATAATCGGACGATGACCCAAGACCATCAACACGCCCACTGGATCCCGTTCGAACAGGCCATGCGCGACGGCGACGGAGAGGCCGCGGAGCGGGCGCTGGCCTCGGCCGTGCAGCTGGAGGCGGACCAGGGCACGGCCTTCTACCGGATCTCGACCATCGCCTATCGCACGGGCCAGATGGAGATGAGCGTGGGCAGCGCCCTCAGGGCCTGCGAGCCTCCCCCCGCGGCACCGGAGACGCGCCTGGACCTGGCCATGCACCTGATGCTCCTGGGCGAGGGCGAGGCGGCGCGGAAGCTATGCCTCGGCCTTCCCGACGATGTCTCCGGGGATCTCCACCTCCGGGCTGCCCGGCAACTGACCTCGCTGGAGGATTTCGCTTCCGCCGAGGCGGCGCTCGCGTCCGCGGCCCGTCGGGGCATGTCCGATGGCGAACTGGCACGTTTCCGTGCACGGGTGCATGCGGCGCTGGGCCGGCTGCCGGAAGCCGAAGCCGAGTTCTGCGGGGCGTTGCGGGAACGGCGGATGGCCGAGCTGGATCCGGCCTACCTCTCGCGGCTGGGCAAGGCGTCGCCGCAGCACAACCACGTGGACGCGCTGCGCGAGGCCCTGGCCGAATGCGAGCCGGGTTCGCCCCCTGTTGTGGGCTATGCCTTCGCCCTGTTCGGTGAATACCACGACCTGGGCGAGTACGCGCAGGCGTGGGAGATGCTGCAGACGGGCTGCGCCGCCAAGCGGGCCGCGTTGCGTTACGACGCGGAGGAGGATGCCGTACTGATGGCGCGCCTGGCGCAGTCGCCCGCCCATCCCCCGGCCCCGTCGACCCCATCGCCGGAAGAGCCGGTTCCCATCTTCGTCCTCGGCCTGCCACGGGCGGGCTCGACCCTGGTCGAACGCATCCTGGGCAACCATTCGCAGGTGGAGTCCACTGGCGAACCCAGGGATTTCCTGGTCCAGCTGCGCCTGATGTGCGGACTGCCCGGCATGGAGCCTCTGGATCGGCCGTTGCTGGACCGCATGCACGGTGTGGACGCAGGCGAACTGGGCCATCGCTACCTGTCGCACATCCGATGGCGGCTTGGCGGGCGCCGGTACTTCATCGACAAGACCCCGCTGAACTACCTGTACATCGGACTGATCCGCGCGGCACTGCCGCAGGCGAAGATCATCCACGCCTACCGTGAGCCGATGGATGCCTGCTTCTCCATCTACAAGTTCGTGTTCCCCTGGCTGTATCCGTTCTCGTACGACCAGCGGGAACTGGGCCGGTACTACCTCCACTATCGCCAGGTCATGGCGCATTGGCACCAGCTCCACCCCGGCGCCATCCTCGACGTCGCGCACGAGACGATGCTGGAAGATCCCGAGGGGCAGGTACGGCGGATCCTGGACTTCTGCGGGCTGGAGGACGAGCCGGGCCTGACCGAACTGCGCCGTAACCAGGCTCCAGCCGCGACCGGAAGCAATGCGCAGATCCGCGATGGAATGACGACGCGGTACCGCGGGCAATGGAGACGTTACGAAGCGCAGCTCGCCCCCCTGCGTGGGGTGCTGGCCGCGGGCGGGTTGGTGGAATGATCTGCTGAATCCAAAACCTCCGGATCCAAAAGAAGACGGGCGGCCCAAGGGCCGCCCGTCCGGTCTGCAACCGCAGGATGCGGCTTAGTAGTTGTCGTACCAGCTCTGGAACACCTGCTCGCCACGGCCGTCGGCGTCGGTCAGGTTGGTGACCGTGCCGTCGGTGGCGTTGCGGTTCAGGCCCTGCACGCGCATGCCGGCGAACTCGCCGGTGACGGTGGCGCGCCCCTTGCCGTGGCCGTCGCCCCAGGCGCCGGTGATGCCCGTGCCCGCGTTGCCGTTCTCCAGGTCTTCCGAGTGCACCTGCATCGACTCGCCGGCGCCCAGCAGGACGGAGATCTCGCTGGACTCGTGGCCGTCGTCGTCGGTGCCGACGATGGTGACGGTGCCGTCGATGTCGCTCGGGTGGATCACGCGGATGAAGGACTGCGCGGTGGTGTTGCCGGCCGGGTTGACGTGGTAGACCTCGACCACGGAGCCGTTGTAGCGCAGCGGCAGCAGGTCGCAGCTGGCGCTGGTCGACTCGACGTCGCCACGGACGAAGGTGGTGACGATCGCCGTGGTGGTGTCGTCGATCACGACGGCGTTGCCCGGGTTGATCTCGGCGCAGACGTACGCGCTGAAGCCAGTGGCGGCGATGCCCACGTCGGCGCCGGTGTACTCGAAGGTCACCGTGCCGGCAGTGCTGTCGACGTCGCCCATCACGTCCTGCGTGGAGCAGTCGTTGTTGACGGACAGGAACACGCCGACGGCGTTCGCATTGGTGTCGTCGAAGGCCGAGAAGTCACCGGTCAGGACCGAGGTGAACTCGTCGGTGCCCAGGTAGCCGAACGAGGTGAAGCCGGCGGCGACTTCGACTTCGACCGTACCCATGTTCATGTGGCCCGAATCCGTGCCGCCGATCTGGCCGCTGCTCGAGAAAGCCGTCTTGGCCGCCTGCCCGCCCACCGCGGCAACGTCGATCTTCTTGGTGGTGTCGCCGTTGGTGGCGTCGCACGCCATCAAGACCGGGTCGCCCGACTTGATGATCTGGACGTTGCTCGGGGCCATGATGGCCGCGGCGGTGACCGGGTCGACGAACTGGAAGGTGGCCGAAACCACGGCGCCCTTGGTCTGCAGCGCGGTCAGGTCGTCCAGGGCCAGGCCAACGGTCGGGGCCAGGACGGAGTCGGCGGCGTTGATGATCAGCAGCTCGCCGTCGGTCAGGGCGACCGGAACCGGGCTCGGATCCATGTTGATGACGACGAAGTCGTCGCCGTCGGCACCGCCGGCGGCGATGGTCGGGATCCAACTGTTGTTGTCCGCACCGGCGGCCAGGTCGGTAGCCAGCAGGCCGGCGTCGCCGAAGGTGGCGCCGTTGCTCAGGTTGACGCGGATGGTGAAGCCGGTGGTGCGGCCCAGGATGAAGTCCGAGCCGGTCAGCGAGATGAGGGTCGCATCGGTAACGCCGATGTTGGTGTCGCCGTCGACGATGTCGGCGGTGGCGATCAGCATGGGGTCGGTGTCGCCACCGGTCTGGATCGTGTAGGCCGCGGCCGCGGCCGACAGGCCCAGGCCGAGCACGACGGCAACGGCAAGAGAGCTCTGCTTGAATTTGGACATGATCTTTTGAAACTCCTGTCAGGATGTTATTTCAGATTGCGCAACTCGAACTGGATGCACTGCCGTCCGCCTGGTACCAGAAAGCGGAAGGCTTTCGGCAACCAGTTGTCCCCAAGTGCGAAAAAACAGAGGGTGAAGAATGCTCCCGCCCCCGGAACATCAAGCTGCGGAGGCGAAGCTAACCGAACCTTAACGTTGCGTCAATGGAATCCTGCGGCTTATCGGGAGGGGTGGGCGAAACTGGGATGAACGGCTCAGACAGGGCGCCGGCGCGCTTCCGGGGGTTGCTAAACTCCGCCGCCGGGTCCGAGTCCCGCTGCCTTGCCCCCTGGAGACGCGATTGAGCGCCCTTGCTGCCAGCCTGAGCCATCCCTGGCGCCACCGGGCCCTGATCCGCATCCTGGCCCGCCGCGAGCTGGTTGCCCGCTATCGGGGGTCCCTGCTGGGATCGATGTGGACCTTCGTCACACCTTTGTTGATGCTGCTCGTCTTCACGCTGGTCTTCGGCGTGGTCCTGTCGGCGCGCTGGCCCGGTGCCGCGGGCGAAGGCGGCATCGGCATGTTCGCCCTGGCCATGATGGCCGGCCTGCTCCTGCACTCCCTGTTCGCGGAGGTGCTTTCCGGGGCGCCGGCGATGGTCGTTACCCAACCCAACTACGTCACCAAGATGGTGTTCCCGCTCGAAGCCCTGGCCTGGGTGGCGATGCTGGCCGCGCTGGCCCAGGCGGTGGCGGGCCTGGCGCTGCTGGTCGTGGTCAACGGCATCTGGGGAACGGGCTTCTCGGCGGCGCAGCTGGCCCTGCCGCTGATCCTGTTGCCCTACCTGCTGTGCCTGCTCGGCCTGGCGTGGCTGCTGGCGGCCCTGGGCGTCTACGTGCGCGACCTGTTGCAGTTGGTGGGGCCGATGGTCATGGTGGTGATGTTCCTGGGGCCGGTGTTCGTTCCCCGGGGCGCCATGCCGGAGCCGCTGCGGCCCTGGCTGGCGCTGAACCCGATCACCGTGCCGATCGAGCAGGCGCGGCGGGTGATCTTCGACGGGCTTTGGCCAGAATGGTGGGCACTGGGCCTGTATGCCCTGGGCGCGGTGGCGGTCTATGCAATAGGCCTGGGAGTGTTCTCGGTGCTGAAGAAGGGGTTTGCCGATGTCCTCTGACGTGGCCCATGCCGTGTCCGGCGGCATGCTGCTGGGTGAGCTGTTGCTGGCCGAGGGTCTGATCGGCGCGGCCGACCTGGAGCGGGCCCTGGAGTTGCAGGCCAGGATCGGCGGCCGCCTGGGCGGCGTGCTGATGCGGATCGGCGCGCTCAGCGAAGACAACCTGATCCAGGTCCTCGGACGGCAGCTGGAATTGCCGGTGATGGGCCAGGACGTGCCGGTTCCGGACGAGGACGCCGTGCGGCTGGCAGCGGCGCAGGCGCCGGGGGGCCTGGACTGGCTGCTCGACCAGCACGTGCTGGTCTGGCGCCAGGACGAGCACACCCTGTATTGCGCCGCGCGCGATCCGCTGTCGTCGCCGCTGCGCGAGGCGGTGGGCCACGCCTTCCCCGGCCAGCAGATCGCCTGGTGCCTGTGCCGCAGCCAGGACCTGGAGCGGATGCTCGATGCGCTGGCCCGGACTACCGACGACGGCGATGGCGGCGACGCCCGCCACCTGCGCGAGATGGCCGAGGAAGCACCGGTTGTCGAATTGGTCAGCAACCTCATGGCCCAGGCCGTGGAGCAGCGCGCGTCCGACATCCACGTCGAACCCGAGGAACGCCAGTTCGCGGTCCGCTTCCGCATCGACGGCGTCCTGCATACGCGCCTGCGCCTGCCGCGCGAGCGCTTCAGCGCGGTGGCGTCCCGGCTCAAGCTGATCTCGGGCATGGACATCGCCGAGCGTCGGCTGCCGCAGGACGGCCGCCTTTCCACCCGCGTCGGCGGCCAGGAAATGGACATCCGCGTCTCCGCGCTGCCGGGCGTCCATGGCGAATCCATCGTGATGCGCCTGTTGCCCAAGGAGCGGAAGGAGCTTGGCCTGGAGCGGCTGGGGTTCGAGGCCGACCACTTGGCGCTGATGCAGGAATGGACCCGCGAGGCGAACGGCATCGTTCTGGTGACCGGCCCCACCGGCTCGGGCAAGTCGACCACCCTTTATGCCGCCCTGGCCGCGGCCAACGACGGCCTGAAGAAGATCATCACGGTCGAGGACCCGGTCGAGTTCCAGCTGCCCGGGATCACCCAGATCCAGGCGCACCCGGAGATCGGCCTGACCTTCGCCCATGCCCTGCGCTCGATCCTGCGCCAGGATCCGGACGTGATCATGATCGGCGAAATCCGCGACCTGGAAACCGCGGACATCGCCGTGCAGGCGGCGCTCACCGGCCACCTGGTGCTGTCGACGCTGCATACCAACGACGCGATCAGCGCCTTTACCCGCCTGGTGGACATGGGCGTCGAGCCCTTCCTGGTCGCGACGCCGGTTCGCGCGGTGCAGGCGCAGCGGCTGGTGCGGCGCCTGTGCAGTTGCGCCCGCCCGACGCAGGTGCCGGCGCCATTGCACGAGGAAGCCGCCGCCATGGCCGCCCGTGTGTTGCCGGGGATCGAGCCGCGGTGGATGGAAGCGGTCGGCTGCCCGCAATGCCTGGGCACCGGCTATCGCGGCCGCCTCGGCATCTACGAGATGATCCCGGTCTCCGAGCGCATGCAGCACCTGATCGTCTCCGGCGCCAGCGTCAACGACATGAAGGCGCAGGCACGCGCCGAAGGCCACCGCTTCCTGCGCGACGACGGCCTGCTCAAGGCCTGGCAGGGACTGACCACCGCAGAGGAAGTGTTGCGGGTGGTGGGGACCTGAGGCCGGCATGGAACAGTTCCGCTACGAAGCGTTGAACGCGGAAGGCGCGGTGTTCACCGGTGCGGTGCGCGCCGCGACCGAGCGCGAAGCCGCGCGCATGCTGGAAAAACGCGGGTTGTCTGTGGTGAGGCTGGAAGCGGGTGCAGGCGTGGGCAAGGCACGGCGTGCCGGGCGCCTGCGCACCGCGGACGTGATCATGGCCCTGCAGGAACTGGCGACGATGTTGACTTCCGGCGTGCCGATCGTGGACGCGGTCGGCTCGCAGGCCATGTCGGCGCACCATCCGCGCATCGTGGAGGCGTTCACCGCCATGTCGCGCGACCTGCAGCGCGGCCAGGCGTTTTCCGCGACGCTGGCGGCCAGCGGGCTGCCGTTGCCGGACTACGTGGTGCAGCTGGCGCGCGCGGGCGAGCTCACCGGCGAGCTGGGCCAGGCGCTGGCCGACGCCGGCGCGCAACTCGAATACGAATACAACCTGCGCAACGAGATGCGCAATGCGCTGATCTACCCGGCCGTGCTGGTGGTCGCAGGCGCCGGCGCGGTCGCGCTGATGTTCCTGTTCGTCGTGCCCAAGTTCGCCTCGTTGCTCGAGCGCGCCGACGATCTCCCGTTCCTCGCCTGGGCCGTGCTCGGCCTTGGCACGTGGACCAATGACAATTTCGTCGCCATCGCCGCGCTGGTGGCGCTGGCGGTCGCAGCGGCGGTGGCCGCACTGCGCCGGCCGCAGGTGCGCAGCGGCCTGCTGGACCGCGCCTCGCACATGCCGGTGGTGGGCGCCTGGCTGGTGGAGTCCGACACCGCGCGCTGGGCCAAGATGCTGGCCGCGCTGCTTGCCAACCGGGTGCCGCTGATGCGGGCGCTGGAACTGGCGCAGTCGGGGCTGCAGCTGCCGCACCGCAAGGCGCGGATGGGCGAGGTGAGCAGGGCGGTGCGCGGTGGACGCGCGCTGTCCGACGCCCTGGAGGAGCACGACGCGTTGACCGCGACCGGCTACAACCTGGTCCGGGTCGGCGAGCGTTCCGGCAAGCTTGCGCCCATGCTGGAATCGCTTGCCCGCATCTATGCCGAAGCCGGGCGCAACCGCATGAAGCAGGTGCTGATCCTGATCGAGCCGATCGCCATCCTGGTAATTGGTGGCATGATAGGTACCATCATTCTCGGCGTGATCCTGGCGATCACCAGCGCCAACGACCTCGCGATCTGAACCTGCGCATCCAGCCATGAAGCGACCCCCTGTTTCCCCGCCCCGCATCGGTGGCTTCACCCTCCTCGAAATGATCGTGGTGCTGGTGATCATCGGCCTGATCATGGGGTTGGTCGGGCCGCGCCTGTTCGGCCAGGCCGACAAGGCCAAGGTCCAGGCCGCCTCCACCCAGATCAAGATGCTTGGCGGTGCGCTGCAGACGTTGCGGCTGGACGTCGGTCGTTTCCCCACCGAAGCCGAAGGCCTGGCCCTGCTGGTGCATGCGCCCGCGGACGCCTCCAGCGTGCGCGGCTGGGCGGGGCCTTACCTGGACGAGGAAGTGCCGCTGGATCCGTGGCACAACCCGTACCAGTACTCGCCGTCGCCGTCCGGGCAGCGTCCCTACACGCTGTATTCCTTCGGCGCGGACGGCCGTCCGGGCGGGGAGGGCATCGAGGCCGACATCGGGCGCGAAGCGGCTCCCTGAGTCCGGTTTCACCCTGCTCGAAGTCATCGTGGTGCTTGCCATCATGGGCATGGCCACCGCGCTGGTCGCCCCTTCCGCCATCCGCGGGATCGACAGCTGGCGCAGGCAGGCCGTGTTCGATGCGCTGAACGACCAGGTCCGCTCGCTGCCGGCTCGGGCACGCGGCACCGGTGTGTCCATCCTGCTCGGCGACGAAACCCTGGGCAGCGACACGCCGCCACTGCGGATGGATCCCGGCTGGAGCGTGTCTGCGCCGGAACCCTGGCGCGTCCATGCCAACGGCGCCTGCGATGGCGGGCGCCTGCTGGTGCGCGACGAGGACGGCGACGAGTGGTGGATCGACGTGGCGGCGCCATTCTGCGAGCCGCGCCCGGGCGGCGCCTGACCGATGCTGTCCAGGCGGCCGCGAATGCGCATCCGGTCCTTTGGCGGCAGGCACGCCGCGGCCGGCTTCACCCTGCTCGAGGCGATCGTGGCACTGGTGGTGTTCACCATGGGCGCGTTCGTGCTCTACGGCTGGCTGTCCACGAACGTGATCACGCTGCAGCGCCTGGTCGACCTGCGTGCCTCCGATGCCGCGACGCGGTCGGCGCTGGAGCTGTTGCATGGCGTCAATCCGATGCTGGAGCCGGAGGGCACCCGCCGCGCGGGCGCACTGGAAGTCTCGTGGCAGTCCACGCCGGTCGCGGCACCGCGTTCGGCGGTGACCCAGGTCGGCCGTCCCACCATGTTCGAAGCCGGCCTGTACGAACTCCAGGTGCACGTGGTGCAGGACGAACGCGAGCTGCGCACGTTCAGTGTGCGCCAGGTCGGCTACCGCCAGGTGCGGGCGATGGGGACGGAGTGAGCATGCGTGCGCGCGGCTTCACGCTGATGGAAACACTGGTGATGCTGGTGCTGGTGTCGGTCACCGTGGCGCTGATGTTCCAGATGCTCGGCAGCTACCGCATCGCGCGCGAGCGCTTCATCGCCCAATCGGGCGCGATCGACCGGCAAGCCCTGTTCGAGGCGTGGTTCGCCGACAGCGTGCACGGCCTGCGCGCCATCGACGGCTCGCCGATGCAGGGCACGGCCACCGGCTTCGAGGCTGTCACCCTCAACCCGCTGTTCGGTTCTCCGGGCGCGCCGGCGCGCGTGCAGTGGACACTGGTGGCCCTGCCCGATGGTGGCCGGTCGGTGCGCTACTCCGAGGACGGCGTGGAGCGATGGACATTGCCCCTGGCCTGGGTCGGCGAAACCCGCTTCGCGTTCCTCGACGAGGCCGGCGAGCGCCATGACACATGGCCGCCCGCCACTGGCCTTCGCGTCGACCTGCCGGCGGCCGTGGCGCTGGTGCGCGAAGGCGCTCCCGGCGCGCGCGCGCAGGTAGCGGCCGTGCACGGACCGCGGACGCCCCGGATCGATCCCTTCGAGATGGAGATCGAATGATGCGCCGCGGCTCGCAGGGATTCGTGCTGGTCGTGGTGCTGGCGATGCTGGTGACGCTGTCGCTGCTGGCCGGTACGGTCGCGCTGGTGACGCAGCGCCTGCGCGACGACTACCTGCTGCAACAGCGGATGCTGCAGGACGAGGTGGACATGGCCAGCACCCGCGCGACCGTGGTGTACATGCTGCTGACCCAGCGCATGACCTTCGGTGGCCTGACGGTCGACGAACGCGTCGTGCTGAGCGCCGACGAACGCCAGTCCGCGCGATCCGAAGGCGACGTCATCTCGTTCATGCCGGTCGGCAACGAGATCGCGCTCGACGGTTCCGCCTATCGCGGCGTCGGTGGCGTGGACTTCGCGCTGCAGGACGATCGTGGCCTGGTCGCGGTCAACTGGGCTGCGCCGGCCGTGCTGCAGGGGCTGGTGCGACAGGGGGACAGCGAGGAGCCCATCGAAACCCTGCGCAACCTGCTGCTCGACTACCAGGATCCGGACGACCTGTACCGCCTCAACAGCGCCGAAGCCGAGGACTACCAGCGCGATGGCTTGCCGCCTCCGAGCAACCGCACCCTGGAAACGCCGCTCGAACTGCGCCGGGTCAAGGGCTGGACCGAAGCGCTCGGCTTTCTTTCCGACCGCGAACTGGTCGGGACGGCGACGACGACGCGCTCCGCGCAGATCAACGTCAACACGGCACCCGCACGGGTGCTGGCGAGCCTGCCGGGCGTCGACATGGCGATGGCTCGGCGTGTGGTCGCTGCCCGCGCGCTGGTTCCGTTCATCCAGCTGTCAGCTTTCTACCAGCTGCTGGGCACGATCCCGGCCGACGAGGACGCATTGTCCCTGTATCCTCTGCCGTCGGGCACCCTGACGTTGTGGGGCCGGGGAGGCGGGGCGGTCCGGGTCCTCCACTGGACCTTGACGCCATTGGACGACGGTGGCCGCCCGTGGCGCGAGGACTATGAGTTCAATCTTCCACAAGTCGACGATGATGCTGGGGCGCCTGCGCGAGAGCCTGCGGCGGCGGTTTTCGCCGAGCCGGCTGCTGCGCCGTAGGGACGGGCTGGCCCGGATCGACGAGGGTGGCGCCGGCGCCGAATGGATCGTCGCGCGCGAGCTGACCGCCTACACCGTGCTCGACGCCTCGTCGATTCCGGCCAAGCGCCGCAACGGTTACGCAGCCACGCAGCTGGCGCGCTGGGCGCCGTTCGCCGATCCGCAATTCCACACCGAGTGGGTCGGCGGACGCGCCATGGTCTGGGCGTGGTCGCGCGGCAAGGTGCTGGACGACGAAGCCGTCGCCGGTTCAACGCCGCCGCGCAGGCTGCTGCCCGAATCCATTTACCGTGGCCAGCCGCGCGCCGAAGGCTGCGAGCTGGTGGCGATGGATCACGGTGTCGAAGGCCGGGTCTGGCGGGACTTCCTGCTGGCGACCAGCCAGTGGTGGCCGCAGCCGCCGAGCCTGCGCGAATGGAACCTGTTCCGGCGCAGTGCCGGTCTCCCGGCGGAAAACGCGCTGCCGGAGGTGGTGGCCCCGGTCGAAGGGGAGGCAGTGTTCGTCGCCTGGACCGCGCCGAAAGTGCTGGGCCTTGGCGAAGTGGTCGGGCGCTACCGGACGGTCGCGATCGCCGCAGCGGCAGGCATCGTCACGGCCGCCCTGGCCCTGCCGCTGTTCGCCGGCGCGAAGCTGCTGGTCTCCAACTGGAACCTCGAGCGGGAAATCGCCGCGCAGGATCGCGGACTGCAGGAAATACTCGTTGCCCGCGAAGCGGCCATGGGCGATGCGGTGGCCGTCGACGCGCTGCTCGCGCTGCGCCCGCCGGCGGGCCAGGTCGAACTGCTGGCGGCGTTGCCGGGCCTGGCCCGTGGCCCCGGGCTGCAGTTGATGGAATGGCGCATGCCGGAACCGGACCGGATCGATGTCGTGCTGCAGATGGCGCGCCCGGACCCGCGCGCGCTGGTAGAGCAGTGGGAAGCCTCCGGTCGCTTCCGCGCGGTCACCGTCGAGCTGGGCCGCGACGCGAAGGAAGTGAACATCAAGGCCGAAGTGGTACGCCAGCCGTTGCCGGCCGCGCCGGCGGAGGCCGCGCAATGAAGGCCCTGGCCCCCGCACTGGCCAATGCGCGCCGCGAACTGGCCGCCAACCCGCGCCTGCGCTACGGCGTGCTGGCGATCGCCGCGATCCTGGTGCTGTACCTGTTCCTGGTCCTCCAGGACTGGCAGTCCGGCCTGGCCGAGCGCCATGCCAGCCGCAGCGGGTACCTGGCCAAGATGCAGGCGCTGGCGGGGCAGGAAGTCTGGATCCAGCGCGCTGCCGCGGTGGCCAGGACCCGCGCCGCACTGGAGGCCGAAATACCGGAGATGGCGACGCTGGGGCTGGCCCAGGCCAGTGCCCAGGGCTGGTTGCGCGACGCGGTGGTGGCCTTCGGCCAGGACGTCCAGGTGCAGGCGCAGACCCCCGCCCAGACCAGCCAGGGCAGCATCTGGCGGGTGCCGGTGGTGATCAGCGGCCGGCTCGATCCCGCCCGCTACATCCAGCTCCTGCGCCAGATCGAATCGCGCCCGACCCTGGCGGTGATCGAACAGGCCACTGTCGTGAACCGGCAGAACCGGACCTTTTCGCTGACCGTGGTGTCGTATTACCGCATCAAGGAGGCCCCCGCCGATGCGGCCGAGTGACTTCGCCAGGCAAAAGCCGGTGCTGGCCGCGGCCCTCTGCGGCGTGGTGCTCGGCGCCGTGCTCGGGCTGGCCCGGCCGGCCCCGGAAGCGCCCGCCGATGCGGTCGCGGAGACGGCCTGGGTGCCGTATGGACGGCTGGACCCTGTCCGGTTCAGCGAACGCGAGTTCAATACCCTGCGTGGCGCGCGGATCTGGGGCGGCGCCGCGTCCAGCAGGGCCGAAACCGTGTCCTGGACGCTGACGGGTATCATTGCGGCCCCGGCACCGGCCGCCCTGGTCTCGGTGCCTGGCAAAAAAACCGTCCAGCAGGTCGGGCAGGGTGGCGAACTCCCGGATGGAGGCAAGATCGTGGAGATCACGAGCCGCTCGATCCGCTACACCAAGGCCGGATGCAGTTACGAACGCGCGCTGTATTCGGCGCCGGATCCGGCCGGGCAAACCGGCGAATGCCAGCAGGATGCCGGCGACGACGCGGCACAGAAGGTCTGGAAGTGACGGAAGGCATGAAGATCACAAGAATCCTCGGGGCATTGGTCCTCACGCTGGTCATTGGCGCCTGCGCCACCCCGCCGAAGGTCAAGCTGCCGGCACCTCTGGAGCCTGCACGCAGCGAACCGCGGCCGCAGGCCGAACAGGTGCTGGTGGAACAGGAGGCCAGGCCCGACAGCCTGCGCCAGAGCCCGACGCCGACTGCGCCCGAGAGCGGCAACAGCGTCGCCGGCGCGGCCGTCAGTTCGGAGTTGCCGCCGCTGCGCGGCGAGCCGATCAACGCGAACGTCGAGGGCATCCCGGTCCCGGCCTTCATCAACGAATTCTTCGGCACGATCCTCGGCGTCGGTTTCCAGATGGATCCGGCGGTCGCCAAGATGAACGACCTGGTGACGCTGCGCACTCCCGGCGCGCAGAGCCCCAGCGAGTTCTACCGGCTGGCCGTGCGGGTGTTGCGCACCTACGGCGTCGCCACCCGCTATGAAGGCGGCAGGGTGTTGTTCGTGCCTGCCACCCGGGGTGCCGAGTTCGAGCCGCCGCTGGTGCTGAGCGGCCGCGCGCTGCCGAGCGTGCCGATCACCCACCGTCCGATCTTCCAGCTCGTCGAACTCAAGGCGGTGCGCGTGGCCGACGTGGTGCAGTGGCTGCGCACCGGCTTCAAGACCGAAGACCTGCAGGTGGTCGAGGACCTCAACCGCAACGCGGTCGTGCTCTACGGCAAGCCCGACGTGGTGCGCAATGCGGCCGCCGCGATCGAGGTGTTCGACCGGCCGTACATGCGCGGTCGGGTAAGCACGCGCCTGGAACCCGCCTTCGTCGGCGCCGAGGAGTTGTCCAGGCGCCTGGTCGATGTGCTCGTGGCGGAGGGCTACGGTGCCTCGCTGCACACCGGTGGCGGCGTCGTACAGGCAGCGTCGGTCATCGTGCTGCCAATCGGTGCTGCGAACACGGTGCTGATCTTTGCGGCCGACCGCGGTGTGCTCGAACACGCGGTGCAGTGGGCGCGCACCATCGACCAGCCCAACCCGACCGCGGGTGCCGAGGGGCTGTTCTACTACCGGGTGCAGAACACCAAGGCCGAGGACATCGTCGCCACCATCCGCGGCGTGCGCGCCGCCAGCGACACCCGCGCGCCGGCGCGCGACGCGGTGTCTTCGGCGGGAGTTGCGCAACCGGCCAACGCGCCGGCCGCCGCGGCTGCGGGCGGCGCCGGCGCCAGTGCGCTGGCCAAGGGCAACCTGGTCCTGGATGCGCCGCGCAACGCCCTGATCTTCCAGGGTTCGGGCAGCGAATGGGGCCGGCTGCTGCCGCTGATCAAGCAGATGGACCAGGCGCCGCGACAGGTGATGATCGAGGTCACCATCGCCGAGGTCACCCTCGACGACAACGAGGAATTCGGCGTCAGCTGGCTGGCGCGGAACAGCCAGGGCCGGTTCGACGGCACCATCACCTCCGGCGTCATTGGCGGCGGCAACGGCGACGACGGCGATGGCAGCGCGTTCAGCGGTTTGACCTACCTGCTCGACATCGCCGGCGAAACCCGCGCGCAACTGCGGGCGTTCGCCGACAACAACAAGGTGAGCGTCCTCTCGACCCCGCGCCTGCTGGTCAAGAGCGGCGAAGAGGCCAGCATCGACGTGGGCACCGAGGTGCCGACCATCTCCGCGCAGACCGCCTCGCTGCAGCAGACCGAGGGCACGTCCAACATCCTGCAGTCGGTGCAGTACCGCAAGACGGGCATCATCCTCGACATCAAGCCGGTGGTGTATTCGGACAACCGCATCGACCTTGAGGTGCGCCAGGAAGTGAGCGAGGCGCTGCCGCTGGGTTCCGACTCTACGGTGCAGTCGCCGTCGATCTTCAACCGCGCGGTCAGCACCAACCTGAGCCTGCACGACGGCAGTTCGGTGATCATCGGCGGGCTGATGTCGCGGCGCAGCACCGCGTCGGATGGCGGCGTGCCGTACCTGAAGGAGATCCCGCTGCTGGGCAACCTGTTCAAGTCGCAGAACAAGCGCGAGAACAAGACCGAGCTGATCGTGATGATCGTGCCCTACATCGTCGAAACCGATGCGCAGGCGACGTCGCTGACGCGCTCGATCAGCGAGCAGTACCAGCTCCTCGAGGTTCCCGAGGCCGGTCGCGGCGAGACGGGCCCGCAGAACCCGCAGTGAGCGTGCGCCTTCCCGATACCGGGGGCCTGCTGGTCCTCGGCATGCATCGAAGCGGTACTTCGGCGCTGGCGCGGGTGCTGGGCCTGTGCGGCGCCGACCTCGGCAGCCGCGTGGCCAGTGCGGGAGCCGGGAACGAGACCGGGCACTGGGAAGACTCGTTCGCGGTGGAGCTGCACGATCGCCTGCTTTCGCAATTCGGCGCCACCTGGGACAGCCCGTTCGCGTTGCCGCGCGACTGGCTCGGCAGCGCGCAGGGCGTCGAGGCGGTCGCCGGCATCGCCGATTACCTGAGGGGCAACCGAGCGCTGCATCCGCTGTGGGCCAGCAAGGATCCGCGCCTGTGCCTGTTCGCCCCGGCCTGGACGCGTGCGGCGGGCGAGGCGGGCATGCCGCTTGCGGCGGTCATGGTATTGCGCGATCCCGCGGAGGTGGCCGGTTCGCTTGCCGCACGTGACGGCATCGCGCGCGGGCGCGGCCTGCTGCTCTGGCTGGAATACGCGATCGCCGCGGCTGATGCGGCGCAGGCAGTGCCCGTGGCGGTGCTCGATTACCAGGAGCTGCTCGAGGACTGGCGTGCGGCCTTGGGGCGAATTGCCGCGCTGCCGGGACTGTCGCATCTCGACAGGCGCGACGCGGCGGTCGACGCCGCTGTCTCGGCCTTCCTCGATCCGACGCGCCGTCACCAGCGCCGTCAGGCGACGGAAGCGCTGCCCGTGCTGGTGGACCGTGCATGGCGACTTTTGCGCGGCGCCGCCGCCGACGGCCGTTTCGATCCGGCGATCGGGCGGGAACTGCGCGACATGTTCGCCCCGTTGCAGGAGTTGCTGCACCCGGTGATGGTCGAGGCGCGCCACGAGCAGCGGCAGGTGTGGCTGCGTGCCGCGCGTGCCGAGGCGGCGCTGGCGACCGACGCGATGTCGATCCCGGCTGCGCTGGCCGCCATGGAGCGCGGCGTCGAAAGCAACCGCGAACGCATCGTCGATGCGATCAGCGTCGAGTTGCGGCGGATGCAGGAGATCGTGAATGAAGCCAATGCATCGGCGATAGTGGCTCGTGCCGCCGCGGACCGGATCGTGGAGGATGCCCGTGCGGAGACCGCCAGGGCCCAATCCGACGCGGCCACTGCCCGGGCCGAGGCAGCTGCGGCGCAATCCGACGCAGCCAGTGCCCAATCCGACGCGGCCAATGCCCGCGCCGAAGCCCTCGCAGCACAGTCCGACGCGGCGAACGCCCGCGCCGAAGCCCTCGAAGCGCAGTCCGACGCGGCGAACGCCCGCGCCGAAGCCCTCGAAGCGCAGTCCGACGCGGCAGGCGCCCGTGCCGAAGTCCTCGAAGCGCAGTCCGACGCGGCAGGCGCCCGTGCCGAGGTGGCTGCGCGGCAGCGAGACCTGGAACTGCTCCGCTACGAAAAGGGGCAGTTGCAGGAAATCGCTCGCGAATTCGATCGAGTAGTGCATTCGCGCTCGTGGCGACTGACCAGGCCGCTGCGCGGCGTTGCACGCCTTCTGCGTGGAGAGCTGCGTGCGTCCTTGAAACCCCTGCACTCCCCGCAGGCGACACCGGCAATGCCCGCGATTCCGGCGATGCAGGAAGTGGCGGTAACAGTCGATGCCGCACCCCCGGCGCCGCCTGCGGCCGCCTTCCCCGCGCCGGTCCGCTTGTCCGCCCCGGTGGCGGAGCAGGGGGAGCTGCCGGACGTTTTCATCTGGTCGGTGATCGACTGGTATTTCCGCTTCCAGCGGCCCCAGCACCTGGCCGAAGCGCTCGCTGCCAAGGGCCATCGGGTTTTCTACGTTTCTAACAACTTCGACAACGACGCCACGCCCGGATTCCGCTGCGAGCAGATCGACGGCGCAGGCCGCCTGTTCCAGGTCAACCTGAATCTCGCCGGCAGCCCGTCCATCTATGCCGCGATGCCCTCGGCGGACCAGGTGGCAAGCCTGCGCCGCAGCCTGGCCGAGGTGCTGCAGTGGGCCGGCACCTCGAGCGCGATCTCGCTGGTCCAGCACCCGTTCTGGAAGGCGCTCGCGCGTTCGGTGCCCGATGCGCGCGTGGTCTATGACTGCATGGACCACCATGGCGGATTCGCCGACAACAAGGTCGACGTGCTCGCCGCAGAAGAGGCGCTTGTCCGCGACGCGGACCTGGTCGTGGTCAGTTCCGGCTGGCTGCGCGACGAGATCGAAGGGCGCGCGCGGGCGCTGGCGGTGGTCCGCAACGCCTGCGAGTTCGAGTTCTTCAGCAAGGCGCCGGCGTCCGTATTCCGCGACCCGCAGGGGCGCCGCGTCATCGGCTACTACGGCGCCATTGCCGAGTGGTTCGACGCGGACCTGGTGCGTGCCGTCGCACAGGCGAATCCCGGGGCGCTGGTGGTGCTGGTCGGGCGCGACACCGCCGGCGTCGCCGCCAGCCTGGCCGACCTCGACAACGTGCAGTTCGTCGGCGAGGTGCCCTATGGCGAGCTGCCGTACTGGCTTTACGGTTTCGACGCCTGCATGCTGCCGTTCAAGGTCATGCCGCTGACGCTGGCGACCAATCCGGTGAAGGTCTACGAGTATCTCGCCAGCGGCAAGCCGGTGGTGTCCATCGACCTGCCGGAGATGATCCAGTTCGGCGGTGTCGTGCGGGTGGCTGCGGATGTCGACGGCTTCGTCGCCGGCGTCGCCGCGGCGCTCGGCGAGGAGGACGTTGCACTGGCCGATGCGCGCCGCGCGTTCGCGGCCACCCAGACCTGGGCGCACCGCGCGGGCGAGTTCGACGCG
>NZ_JARUVM010000076.1 GCF_029763755.1 Luteimonas sp. 8-5 | reverse complement strand
CCGCTGGCGGCGCCCGGCGGCGCGGGCGGCGGTGGCAGGGGCGGGAGTGCGGCGTCAGCCATGCCGCGATGGTGGCACGCCCGGGCTCAGGCCGCCTCGTAGGCCCCGTAGGCGCGCAGGCGCTCGTAGCGTCGCTGCAGCAGGTCCTCGACCGGCAGCTGTTCGAGCGCGTCCAGCTCGTTCATCAGCACGGCCTTCAGGCGCCTGGCCATCTGCATCGGATTGCGGTGGGCGCCGCCGATGGGTTCGCGCACGACCTTGTCGACCAGGCCCAGTTCCTTCAGGCGCTTGGCGGTCAGCCCGAGCTGCTCGGCCGCATCCTTGGCCTTGTCCGCGGTCTTCCACAGGATCGAGGCGCAGCCTTCGGGCGTGATCACCGAGTAGGTGCTGTATTCGAGCATCAGGGTGCGGTCGCCGACGCCGATCGCCAGCGCGCCGCCGGAGCCGCCTTCGCCGATCACCGTGCAGATGATCGGCGTGCGCAGCTCGGCCATCTCCAGCAGGTTGCGCGCGATCGCCTCGGACTGGCCGCGTTCCTCGGCGCCGATGCCGGGGTAGGCGCCCATGGTGTCGATGAAGGTCAGCAGCGGCAGCTTGAAGCGCTCGGCCAGCTTCATCAGGCGCAGGGCCTTGCGGTAGCCCTCCGGGCGCGGCATGCCGAAGTTGCGCTTGAGCTTGGACTTGGTGTCGCGGCCCTTCTCGTGGCCGATCACCACCATCGGGCGGCCGTCGATGCGGGCCAGGCCGCCGACGATGGCCGCGTCGTCCGCGTAGGCGCGGTCGCCGGCCAGTTCCTGGAACTCGTCGCAGATCACTCGCAGGTAATCCAGGGTGTAGGGGCGGGCCGGGTGGCGCGACAGCTGCGAGACCTGCCACGGGGTCAGGTCGCGGAAGATGTGGGCGGTGCGCTGGCGCAGCTTGTCCTGCAGCGCGTGCACCTCGGCATCGATGTTGACCGCCGGCCCGTGGCTGGCATGGCGCAGCTCCTGGATCTTGGCTTCCAGGTCGGCGATCGGCTGCTCGAAATCGAGGTAGTTCGGATTCATCCGGCCAGTTTACTAGACGCTACGAGGCCCACGGCTTGTTCAGGTGCAGGCGGACCCCCCGGACCCCCGGCAGGGCGCGCAGCAGGGCCGGCAGGGCGGCGTCGGCGCGGACGCCCTGGCCCCCGTTGATGCTCAGCCGGCCGATGGCCTGGGCGGTGATGGCCTCGATCAGCAGCGGCGTGGCCCCGGCGTGGCTTTGCAGGGCCTGGCCGAACCCGCCCAGGACCGCCGCATCGCGCAGGTCCAGCTTCACCGACAACCGCTGTGCGTGCTGCTGGCAGACCTGGACATAGTCCCAGCAGCGCCGCGCGCGCAGCGAAAAGCCGCCGCTGAACTCGTCCTCGCGCAGGCCGCCCTCGACCACCAGGATGCGGTCGCGGGTGAGCAGGTGCGCGTAGTCCTGCAGGGCCTCGGCGAAGAAGGCGCATTCGATCCGGCCGCGGCCGTCGTCGAGCTGGACGAAGGCCTGCGAGTCGCCGCGCTTGCGCATGCCCACCACCTGGCCGGCGACCACCGTGCTGGCTTCCTGGCGCCAGCCGCGGCGCTCCTCCTGCGGGCGGTCGTTCCAGATCCGGTCCAGGTCGCCCAGGTCGTGGCCGATCAGGCCCTTCAATTCGTCGCGATAGGGATCCAGCGGGTGGCCGCTGAGGTAGTGGCCCAGGGTCTCGCGTTCGCCCTGCAGGCGCTGCAGCAGCGGCCATTCGGGCACCTGCGGCAGTTCCAGCGCGAGCGCCGGCGCGGCCGCATCGCCGCCGCCTCCGAACAACGAGACCTGTCCTGCCTCGCGTTCGCGTGCCAGCTGCTCGGTGGCCTTCAGCACCTCGGGCAACTGCAGCATCAGCGACGCGCGGTTGGGGCCGAGCGCATCCAGCGCGCCGGCGTTGACCAGGGCCTCCAGCGCGCGCTTGTTGAGTTTGGTGGAGTCCACGCGCCGGCAGAACGCCATCAGGTCGGCGAACGCACCTCCGCGCGTGCGTTCCTCCACGATCGCCTCGCACGCCCCGCGCCCGACGCCCTTCACCGCGCCGAGCCCATAGCGGATCGTCTTGCCGTCGATGGCCTCGAACATGTAGCCCGAAGCGTTCGCATCCGGCGGCAGCACCTCCAGGCCCATGGCCCGCGCCTCGTCGAGGAAGCCGACGACCTTGTCGGTGTTGTCCATGTCGCTGGACAGCACCGCGGCCATGAACTGCGCCGGATAGTGGGCCTTGAGCCACGCCGTCTGGTAGGACACCAGCGCGTAGGCGGCCGCGTGCGACTTGTTGAAGCCGTAGCCTGCGAACTTTTCCAGCAGGTCGAAGATCGGGCCGGAGTCGCGCGGCTGGATGCCGTGGTGCTCGAGCGCGCCGGCCTCGAACTTGGCGCGCTCCTTGGCCATTTCCTCGACCTTCTTCTTGCCCATCGCCCGGCGCAGCAGGTCGGCGCCGCCGAGCGAATAGCCGGCCAGCACCTGCGCGGTCTGCATCACCTGTTCCTGGTACACGACCACGCCGTAGGTCGGCGCCAGGATCGGTTCCAGCAGGCGATGCGGGTACTTCACCTCGGCGCGGCCGTGCTTGCGCTCGATGAAGTCGGGGATCAGGTCCATCGGGCCCGGGCGGAACAGCGACACCAGGGCGATCAGGTCGTCGAAGCGGTCCGGCTGCGCGCGCTTTAGCAGTTCGCGCATGCCGCGCGATTCGAACTGGAACACCGCGATCGTGTCCCCGCGCGCGAACAGCTCATAGGTGGCCGGGTCGTCGAGCGGGATCGCGGCAATGTCGAGCGGGGAATGAGGGGAATGAAGGGAGTGAGGGGAATGGGGAGTTCCAGGCGCGCCGGACGCCTTGCCCTTTCCATTCCCTTCATTCCCCTTGTTCCCTATTCCCCTGCTCCGGCTGTTGATCGCCTTCACCGCCCAATCGATGATCGTCAGCGTCCGCAGCCCCAGGAAGTCGAACTTCACCAGGCCGATGGCCTCGACGTCGTCCTTGTCGAACTGGGTCACCGGGTTGCGGCCGTGGCCGTGGCCGTCGTGTTCGGCGAACAGCGGGCAGAACTCCGAAAGCGGCTCGGGCGCGATCACCACGCCGCCGGCGTGCTTGCCGGCGTTGCGGGTCAGGTCCTCGAGTTCCAGCGCCAGGTCGATCAGGTCGCGGACGTCGTCCTCGTCGTTGTAGCGCGCGATCAGTTCGTCCGAGCGCCAGTTCTCGTCGCTGCGGGATTTCTCGGTGCGGCCGAGCGCATCGTCGAGCGAGATGCCCAGGGTCATCGGCACCAGCTTGGCGATGCCGTCGACGAAGCCGTAGGGGAAGCCGAGCACGCGCCCGGCGTCGCGTACCACCGCCTTGGCCGCCATGGTGCCGTAGGTGATGATCTGGCTGACGCGGTCACGGCCGTACTTGGCGGCGACGTAGTCGATCACCTCGTCGCGCCGGTCCATGCAGAAGTCGATGTCGAAGTCGGGCATCGACACGCGTTCCGGGTTGAGGAAGCGCTCGAACAGCAGGTCGTAGGGCAGCGGATCGAGGTCGGTGATGCCCAGCGCCCAGGCCACGAGCGAACCGGCGCCGGAACCGCGGCCCGGGCCCACGGGAATGTCGTGGTCCTTGGCCCAGTTGATGAAGTCGGCCACGATCAGGAAGTAGCCCGGGAAGCCCATGCGCACGATGACGTCGAGCTCGGTCTCCAGGCGCGCGTCGTAGTCGGCGCGGCTCTTTCCCGGCGCCAGCGGGTGCTTCTGCAGCCGACGTTCCAGGCCTTCCCGCGCCTGGCTGCGGATCCAGCTGTCCAGCGTGGCGTCGCTCGGCACCGGGAACGCGGGCAGGTGGTAGGTGCCCAGCGACAGTTCGAAGTTGCAGCGCGTGGCCAGGGCGAGGGTGTTGTCGATCGCGTCCGGCAGGTCGGCGAACAGCGCCGCCATCTCGTCGCTCGACTTGAGGTACTGCTCGGCGCTGTAATCGCGCGGCCGGCGCGGGTCGTCGAGCACGCGGCCGGTGGCGATGCACACGCGCGCCTCGTGCGATTCGAAACCCTCGGCCTCGAGGAAGCGCACGTCGTTGCTGGCGACCAGCGGAATGCCGCGCTGCGCGGCGGCATGGATGGCGAAGGCATTGAAGGCGTCCTCGCCGTCGCGGCCGCTGCGCACCACTTCCAGGTGCATGCGTTCGCCGGTGTAGCGCTGCCAGTCGGCCAGCCATTGCCCGGCCAGGTCGTGCTTGCCGGCGGCGGCCAGCCGGCCCGCCTCGCTGTGTCGCCCGGCCAATACGAACAGGCCCTCGTTGGCCTCGCGCAGCCATTCCGGGCGCACCACCACGCCGTCGTGGCGCTGGCCTTCCATCCAGGCGCGGCTGAGCAGGCGCGACAGCGCCAGGTAACCGGCACGGTCGCGGCATAGCAGGGTCAGGCGGGTGGCGGCATCGTCGCCGTCGGCAAGCAGGATGTCTGCGCCGGTGACCGGCTTGATGCCGGCGGCCTCGGCCGCCTTGTGGAACTTGACCAGCGCGAACAGGTTGTTGTGGTCGGTGATCGCCACCGCCGGCTGGCCCAGGGCCACGCAGCGCTCGACAAGCCCGGGGATCCGGATCGTCGAATCGACCAGCGAGTACTCGCTGTGCAGGTGCAGGTGGACGAAGCGGGAAGGCATGGCTCGCCGCAGCCTAGCCCCCCGCCTGCGGGGGGACAAGAGTTGACAGTGCCCCCGCCGCGCGGCTCAGCCGATATGGAACATCTCGCGCGGGCGCGCATCGGCCGCGTAGTGGCGTTCCTGCACCCGCAGGTGGTGCTGCCAGAGCGCGATCTCGGCCAGGCATTCCTGCAACACGCGTTGTGCGGTGGCCGGGTCCAGCCGGCTCAGCAGCGCATCGAAACCCGCGACTGCCTGCTCGTCCGGATGCGGGATGGGTCCGAGGTCGAAGGTATCCATTGCACACCTCCCGTTCGCTGGCGTGGCATGAGCATGCGCCTGTCGGAGGTGGCGTGGATCGGCCGGAAGTGGGGATGACTTGCGGTGCGTTCAGGCGCCAGCAGGTTCCAGCTCGCATTCATCGAACAGCCCCGGCCCGATGACGCAGGCGCGCACCGGCGCGAAGCTGCGGCGGTGCGCCGGGCAGGGTCCCAAGGCGTTCAATGCGGCCAGGTGCGCCGGCGTGCCATAGCCCTTGTGTTCGTCGAATCCGTAGCCCGGCCAGCGCTCGTGCAGCTCGCGCATGTGCCGGTCGCGCGCAACCTTGGCCAGGATCGAGGCGGCCATGATGCAGCGCTCGCTGGCGTCGCCTCCCACGATCGCGCGCGCGCCGCAGGGCAGGGTGGGCGGCAACCGGTTGCCGTCGATGCGCGCCTCCAGCGATGCGCCTTCCGCAAGCGTGGTGGCCAGCGCGGCGCACACGCCTTCCAGCGCGCGGCGCATGCCCGCCATGGTCGCGTGGTAGATGTTGATGCGGTCGATCTCGTCGACGTCGACGAACACGACCTGCCAAGCCAGCGCCCGCTCGACGATGCGCGGATAGAGTTGCTCGCGCCGCGCGGCGTCGAGCTGCTTGGAATCGTCCAGGCCGTTCACGGGGGTGCGCCCGGCGGGGAAGACCACGGCCGCGACCACGACCGGACCGGCAAGCGGCCCGCGCCCGGCTTCGTCGACGCCGGCCACCAGTGCCTGTGGATGCGGACTCAGGCGATCCATTCGTCGATCGCCTCGGCCGCGCGCGCTGAAGCTCCGCGGCGCAACTGTTCATGGAGGGCGCGGAAGCGCGGCCGCAACGCGGCGACGGCTTCGGGCTGCGCGAACCATTGCAGCGCTGCGCCCGCCAGGCGCTCCGGCGTGCAATCGTCCTGCAGCAGTTCCGGGATCAGTTCCTCGCCGGCCAGCACGTTGGGCAGGCTGACGAAGCGCGACTTGAGCAGGCCCAGCGCCTTGACCACGCGATAGGTGGAAGCGGCGATGCGGTGGCCCACGACCATCGGCCGCTTGCACAGCATCGCCTCCAGCGCGGCGGTGCCCGAGGCGAGCAGGACGACGTCGGCGGCGATCATGGCCTGTTGCGCCTGGCCGTCGAGGAGCCGGGAATCGGGAATCGGGAGCCGGGAGCCGGAAAGCAGGCGCTCGATCGCTGCGCGACAGTCTGCGTTGGCCGCCGGGATCACGAGCTGGAGGCCGGGGATCTCGCGGGCGACGAGGGCCGCGGCTTCGAGGAAGGTGGGCAGCATGCGTTCGATCTCGCCCAGGCGGCTGCCGGGCAGGACCGCCAGCACCGGGGCGTGGAAGGGCACGCCGATCGCGGCGCGTGCGGCGGCGCGATCGGGTTCGAGCGCGATCGCGTCGGCCAGCGGATGGCCGACGAAGCGCGCGTCGACACCGTGGCGCGCATAGATCTCCGGTTCCATCGGGAACAGGCACAGCACCCGGTCGGCGCTTTGCCCGATCCTGGCCGCGCGCGATTCGCGCCAGGCCCACACCGACGGGCTGACGTAGTGCACGGTGCGCACGCCGCGCTGCTTGAGCCAGCGTTCCAGGCCGAGGTTGAAGTCCGGTGCGTCGATGCCGACGAACACGTCGGGCTTCCACTCGGCGATGCGCTGGCGCAACGCCCGGCGAAGACGCAGCAGGCGCGGCAGGTGCGCGAGCACCTCCGACAGGCCCATCACCGCCAGTTCGGAAGCGTCGTGCCAGGTGTCCACGCCGGCCGCGCGCATCGCATCCCCGCCGACGCCGGCGAACTCCGCTCCGGGATGGCGCGCACGCAGTTCCGCGACCAGGCCGGCACCGAGCTGGTCGCCGGAGGTCTCGCCGGCGACCAGGGCGATGCGCGGCGCGCGGACGTTCATCGAAGCAGGGGACGCTCGCTGCGCTCGATGAACTCGAGCAGGTGGCGGACGTCGTCGCTCTCGCGGGCCAGCCCGGCGAGTTGCGCGCGCGCTTCCTCGAGCTTTGCGCCGGACATGTACAGGGTGCGGTAGGCGCGCTTGATCGCGGCCAGGCGCTCGGCGTCGAAGCCGCGGCGCTTGAGCCCCTCGACGTTGATGCCGCGCGGCTTGCCGTAGCCTTCCTGCGCCACCAGCACGTAGGGCGGCACGTCGCCGTTGACGAAGGCGCCCATGCCGATGAAGGCGTGCGCGCCGATGCGGCAGAACTGGTGGATGCCGGCGAAACCGCTGAGGATCACCTGGTCGCCGATCTCGACATGCCCGGCCAGGGTGGCGTTGTTGGAGAAGATGCAGCCGTTGCCCACCTGGCAGTCGTGGGCGACATGCACGTAGGCCAGCAGCCAGTGGTCGTCGCCGATGCGGGTGATGCCGCCGCCGTTGCCGGTGCCGCGGTTGATGGTGGTGAAGTCGCGGATGACGTTGCGGTCGCCGATCGCCAGTTCGGCATGCTCGCCCTGGAATTTCTTGTCCTGCGGGTCGCCGCCGATCGCGGCGTGGCCGTGGATGCGATTGTCGCGGCCGATCCGGGTCGGGCCCTGGATGCTGCAGTGGGCGCCGATGCTGGTGCCGTCGCCGATCTCGACGCCGGGGCCGACCACGGTGAACGCGCCGATCGACACGCCGGTGCCGATCCGTGCGGACGGATCGACTACTGCATTGGCGTGGATGCCCGCCGCGGCCATGTCAGGCCTTGGCTTCCGCGCAAAGGATCTCCGCGCAGGCCACCTGTTCGCCGTCGACCCTGGCAACGCCCTCGAACAGCGCCATGTTGCGGATGGTGCGCTTGAGCTTCACGCACAGCTCCAGGCGATCGCCGGGAACGACCATGTTGCTGAACTTGGCGTTGTCGACCTTGACCAGGTAGAACACCTTGCCCGCCGAATCGGTGATCTGCGACAGCTGGGTCAGCAGGCCGCCGGCCTGGGCCAGCGCCTCGATCACCAGCACGCCCGGCATGACCGGCTGGCCGGGGAAGTGGCCTTCGAAGAACGGCTCGTTGGCGGTCACGTTCTTGAAGCACTTGATGTGCGAGCGATGCTCGAACTCCACCACCCGGTCCACCAGCAGGAACGGATAGCGATGCGGCAACAGCTTCTGGATGGCGATGACGTCGAGCGGCAATTGCACTGGATTCTTCCCTGGCTGGCGCGATGGCTAGTCGCGATTATCGCGCAAAGCGCCCAGCCGGCGGGCAAGCGCATCGAGGTGCTTGAATCGGGCGGCGGCCTTGCGCCAGCTGCGGTTGTCCATCAACGGCGTCCCCGAGGAATACTCGCCGGGCTCGCGGATCGAGTGGGTGACCAGGCTCATCGCCGTCACCACCACCCGGTCGCACAGTTCCAGGTGGCCGAGCACGCCCGCCGCGCCGCCGATGAGGCAATAGCGGCCGATGCGCGCGCTGCCGGCGATGGCGGCGCAGCCGGCGACGGCGGTGTGCGCGCCGATGCGGACGTTGTGGCCGACCTGGATCTGGTTGTCCAGGCGCACGTCCTCTTCCAGCACCGTGTCCTCGATGGCGCCGCGGTCGATGCAGGTGTTGGCGCCGATCTCGCAATCGTCGCCGACCACCACGCCGCCGAGCTGCGGCACCTTGATCCAGTGGGGCGCGCCGTTTTCGGGCC
>NZ_JARUVM010000075.1 GCF_029763755.1 Luteimonas sp. 8-5 | reverse complement strand
TGTTGGCGCCGATCTCGCAATCGTCGCCGACCACCACGCCGCCGAGCTGCGGCACCTTGATCCAGTGGGGCGCGCCGTTTTCGGGCCGGTCCATCGCCAGCCCGAAGCCGTCGGCGCCGAGCACCGCGCCCGGATGCACCAGCACGCGCCGGCCCAGGCGCACGCGCCGGACCAGGGTGACGCGCGCGACCAGCTCGCTGCCGGCGCCGACCACGCAGTCCTCGCCGATCGCGCAGCCGGGGCCGATGACCGCGCCGGCCTCGACCACGCTGCGCGGGCCGATGCTGGCGAACGGGCCGACATGGGCGCCAGGATCGATGCGCGCGGACGGATCGACCGCGGCCTGCGGATGGATGCCCGGTGCAAGTGCTTCGCGCTGTTCGAACAGGGCGGCGGCCTTGGCGAAGGCCGTATAGGGATCGGCCGCGACCAGCGCAGTGCCGGCGTATCCCTCGGCATCGGCCTCACGCATCACCACGATGCCGGCACGGGTGCCGGCAAGCTGCGCGCGGTAGCGCGGGTTGGCGAGGAAGGACAGCGATTCCGGGGTGGCCCGCGCCAGCGTGGCCACGCCGGTCACGGTCGTCGTGGCGTCGCCCTGCACGGCCAGGCCCAGGCGCTGGGCGAGCTCGGCGGCGCTGAACTGCATCCCGGCCGTCCCGCTAGAACTGCCCGCCGAACGAGAACTGCAGGCGCTCGAGCTGGTCGCCCGGCTGGTCCCGCAGCGGGAAGGCGTAGCTGATCGAGATCGGGCCCATCGGCGAGCGCCACAGCAGGGCCACGCCGGTCGATGCGCGCAGTTCGCTGGCATCGAAGGCGTCGATGTCCTTGTACACGTTGCCGAAGTCGAGGAACGCCGAGATGCGCGCCGCGTTCGAGTCGAACAGTCGCGGGAAGAACATCTCGATCGAGCCGACCGTCTTCAGCGCGCCGCCGACGGCGCGCGAGAAGCCGAAGGCGTTGACCGCGCGCGGGCCCAGGGTGTTGTCGGTGTAGCCGCGCACGCGTCCGCTGGAGCTGGTGCCGCCGGCGTAGAAGTTCTCGAAGAACGGCAGGCCATCGGCGGTCACCGTCTCGATGTAGTCGGGCGACGAGGGCGTGCAGGGATCGCTCGGCGCCGGCGGCGCGGGCGGGTTCGGGTTCTCTTCGGTCGGCGGCGTCGGCGCGGTCCAGCACAGGTCGCGCGTGATCGGGTCCATGTACGCGTCGCCGTAGCCGATGTTGATGCCGGTGCGCATGATCAGGCCCGGGCTCAGGCGCCAGTACCTGCCGTACTCGTACTCGAGCTTGTAGTACTCGGCGGTCGATCCCGGCAGCGTCGCCTCCAGGGTGGCGCGCTGCAGCGCGCCGACGCTGGGCATGAAGTAGTCGTTGCGGGTGTCGCGCGCCCAGCGCAGCTGGGTGCGCCAGGAGTGGAACGCGCGCGTGCCGATCGCCTTGATGTAGTCCACCACCTCGTCGGGGGTGACGCCTTCGGTCGGGTTGATGTTGTTGCTGTCGATGCCGAGCATCGCGCCCACCGAGTCCCACTCGGTGATCGGGATGCCGAACAGCGCCTGCGCCGACAGGCTGTCGGCCGAGTACTGGGCGACGTTGAAGTTGGAGAAGTCGAACTTGCTGACCCGCACGTTGTAGCCCAGCGACATGCCGCCGTCGGTGAAGTACGGGTTGAGGAAGGAGAAGTTGTAGGCGGTCTGGTAGTAGCTGCGCTGGAACGCCACCGAGACCCGGTTGCCGGTGCCCAGGAAGTTGTTCTCCGACAGCTGCAGCGAGGTGTTGACGCCACTGAGCTGCGAGTAGCCGACGCCGAACACGAAGCTGCCCGACGTGGTCTCCTTGACCGTGAAGGTCACGTCCACCTTGTCCGGGCTGCCCGGGACGGGGGCCTTGTCCACTTCCACGGTTTCGAAATAGCCCAGGTTCTGCAGGCGCACGCGGGAGCGGTCGAGCGCGGCCTGCGAGTACCAGGCGCCTTCGAACTGGCGCAGTTCGCGGCGCAGGACCTCGTCGGCGCTGCGGGTGTTGCCCTTGAACACGATGTGGCGGACCGTGGTGCGCGGGCCCGGCAGCACGTTGAGGGTGAGGCCCACGGTGCGGGTCTCGCGGTCGACCTGCGGGATCACGTTGACCCGGGCGAAGGCGTAGCCGATGTTCGACAGCGACAGCGAGATCGATTCGGAGGTGCGGTCGATCAGGCGGCGCGAGAAGACCTGGCCTTCGCGCAGGACCATGCGCTTCTCGAGGTCCTCCTTCGGCAGCACGGTGTCGCCGCTCAGCTCCACCGACGAGATCGTGTACTGCTCGCCCTCGCTGACGCCGGCGACCAGGAACATGTCCTGCTTGTCCGGGCTGATCTCGACCTGGGTGCTGTCGATGCTGAAATCGACGTAGCCGCGGTCGAGGTAGTAGTTGTTGAGCTTTTCCAGGTCGCCGGAGAGCTTCTCGCGCGAGTACTGGTCGTCCTTGCGGTACCAGCTGAGCCAGTTGTGCTCGCGCGACTCCCAGTCGTCCATGATCGCTTCTTCGTCGAACTTCTCGTTGCCGACGATGTTGACGTGGCGGATGCGGGCGGCCTTGCCTTCCTTGACGTCGATGGTGATGTCGACGCGGTTGCGGTCCAGCTGCGACACCGTCGGCGCGATGGAGACGTTGTACTTGCCGCGGTTGTTGTACTGGCGGGTGAGCTCCTGGACCACCTTGTCCAGGCTCATGCGGTTGAAGGTGTCGCCTTCGGCCAGGCCGATGTCGGCCAGGCCCTTGAGCAGGTCCTCGGTCTTGATGTCCTTGTTGCCGACCAGTGTGAGCTTGTTGATCGCCGGGCGCTCGACCACCGTCAGCACCAGGATGTCGCCCTGGCGGCCGGCGCGCACGTCGTCGAAGAAGCCGGTGCCGTAGAGCGCGCGGATCGCCTCGGCGACGCGCACGCGGTCGACGCGGTCGCCGCGCTCGACCGGCAGGTAGGTGAACACGGTGCCGGCGGGGACGCGCTGCAGGCCATCGATGCGGATGTCGCTGACGGTGAACGCCTGCGGGTCCGGGGCGCCCACGGCCGGGGCCGGAGAGGCCGGCATGGCGAACGGATTGGCTGCCTGGGCGAACACGGTCGGCGCCGCCGCAGTCGCTGCCGAGGCCAGGGCGAGGGCGAGCAGGCGGCGTGGGGGGAGTCGCGTCATCATCACTTCCGGTTGGGGGCGCGGCCGTCCGGGCCGCGTTGGGGCATCATTGCAGCAGTTGCAGGATGTCGTTGTAGAACGCCAGGCCCATCAATCCGGCGAGCATCGCCAGTCCGATGTATTGCCCGGCGACCATCGCCCTTTCGCTCAGCGGGCTGCCCTTGGCAAGCTCGATAAGGTAATACAGCAGGTGCCCCCCGTCCAAGACGGGAATCGGCAGCAGGTTGACGATCGCCAGACTGAGTGACAACAGGGCAAGAAAGTTCAGGAACCACGCCGGCCCCAGTTGCGCCGAGGCGTTCGCGACGCGGGCGATGGTGATCGGTCCGGAAATGTTTTCCACCGACGCGCGCCCGGTGAGCAGGCGTCCGATCATCGCCACCGATTCCCGGGCCAGGCTCCAGGTCTCGCCCAGCGCCGCTGGCACCGCGGCCAGCGGGCCATGGCGCAGGGTCGCGTCGTACGGCGGCAGGGTGGCGGCGGCCGGGCGGATCCCCAGGGCCCAGTAGGTTTCGCCGCCGCGCGGATCCTCATGGCGCTTCGGGGTCACCTCCAGGGCCAGCCGCTCGCCGTCGCGCTCGACCTCGATCATCGACGCCGCGCCGCCCAGGGCCTGCAGGCGCGGCCCGATCTGGTCGAAGCTGTCCAGCGCGATGCCGTCGATCGCGGTGATGGTGTCGCCTTCGGCGAGCACGCCCCAGGCGGCGGTGCCCGGTTCGACCTGGCCCACCACTGCCGGCAGCAGCTGGTGCCGCGGCACCAGGCCGATGCCCTGCATGGCCTGCTGCTGCGAGGTGCCCTCGGCCAGGCGCGAGAGCGGCAGGCGCCGGTCGACCTCGACCCCTGCGGCCGTGCGCAAGTGCAGTTGCACGTCTTCCCGGGCCATGGCCGCGCCGGCCAGCGCCATCGCGGCTTCGCTCCAGGTCGCGGTGGCGCGTTCGCCGACCGCCAGCACCGTATCGCCGCGTTCCAGTCCGGCCGATGCCGCGATGCCCGAGGCCTGGCCGATCACCGGCGCGAAATCCGGCCGTCCGATCACGAACATGCCCCATAGCAGGAGCACGCACAGCAGCAGGTTGGCCAGCGGCCCGGCGGCCACGATCGCGATGCGCCGGCCGACCGGCTTGCGGTTGAACGCCTGCGTGACCTGTTCCGGCGCCACGTCGGCTTCGCGCTCGTCGAGCATGCGCACGTAGCCGCCCAGCGGCAGCGCCGCGATCACGTACTCGGTGCCATCGCGACCCTTGCGCGACCACAGCGGCTTGCCGAAGCCGACCGAGAAGCGCAGCACGCGCACGCCGCAGCGGCGCGCGACCCAGTAGTGGCCGAATTCGTGGAAGGTCACCAGCAGCCCGAGGCTGACGATCATCCACCAGACCGAACCGAGGAAACCGCTCATGCAAGCGCTCCTGCAGCGATGCGCTGGTTGGCGTGGTCGCGGGCGGCCGCATCGGCGGCCAGGAGCGCGTCGATCGAGCCGGCTGCCCCGCCGGCGACCGCCGCCAGGCAGTCCTCGACCAGCGCGGGAATCCCAAGGAAAGCGATCCGACCCTGAAGGAAGGATGAAACCGCCACTTCATTGGCGGCATTGACGATCGCCGGCGCGGTGCCGCCGGCGGCCAGGGCCTGGTAGGCCAGGCGCAGGCAGGGGAAGGCTTCCGGGTCCGGCGCCTCGAAGTCCAGGCGCCCGTGGGCGAGCAGGTCGAGCCCGGCCACGCCCGATTCGATCCGCTCCGGCCAGCCCAGGCCCACGGCCAGCGCGGTGCGCATGTCCGGCAGCCCGAGCTGGGCGAGGGTCGAACCGTCGACGAATTCCACCAGCGAATGCACCAGGCTTTGCGGATGCACCAGCACGTCGATGCGCTCGCCGGGCAAGCGGAACAGGTGGTGGGCCTCGATCACTTCCAGGCCCTTGTTCATCAGCGTGGCCGAATCGACCGAGATCTTCGGCCCCATCGACCACTTCGGGTGCTTCACCGCCTGCGCCGGCGTCACCCCCCGCAGCCGCTCGCGCGTCCACCCGCGAAAAGGCCCGCCCGATGCCGTCAGCACGATCCGCCGCAAATCCCGGCTCCCGGCTCCCGGCTCCCGGCTCCCGGCTCCAAGGCATTGGAAAATCGCATTGTGCTCGCTGTCGATCGGCACGATGTCGGCGCCGGCCTCGTGCGCGGCGGCGGTGAGCAGTTCGCCGGCCAGCACCAGCGATTCCTTGTTGGCCAGCAGCAGGCGCTTGCCCGCGCGCGCCGCCGCCAGTGTCGACGGCAGGCCGGCCGCGCCCACGATCGCCGCGACCACCGTGTCGCAGGCGTCGCCGGCAACCAATTCCTGCAGCGCGTCGTCGCCGGCATGCGCCTCGATGTCGTCCAGGCCTGCCTCGCGCAGCCCGTCGCGCAGCGCGGCGTAGCGCGCCGCGTCGGCGATCACCGCATGGCGTGGACGGTGTTTGCGGCAAAGGGAGACGAGCGCCTCGACCCGGCTGCCGGCGGCCAGCACGCTGGCCTCCAGGCGGCCGGGATGGCGGGCGATGACGTCCAGCGCCGATGCGCCGATCGAACCCGTGGCCCCGACGACGGCGACCCTGCGGACTGCAGCCTGCGCCGGCATCTCAGAATCCCAGCCAGGCCTTGCCCAGGGCGAACACGGGCAGGGCGGCGAGCACGCCGTCGATGCGGTCCAGGATGCCGCCGTGCCCCGGGATCAGGTCGCCCGAATCCTTGGCCCCGACATGGCGCTTGAGCAGGCTTTCGAACAGGTCGCCGACCACCGAGAACGCAGCGGCGAACAGCGTGACCACCGCCACCAGCGGCAATTGCCCGAGCGACGCGCCGGCGAACGGCGCCAGCACCAGGGCCACCACCAGGGCGGCGAGCAGGCCGCCGACCGCGCCTTCGATGGTCTTGTTGGGGCTGATCCGCGGCGCCAGCTTGCGCCTGCCGTATCGGCGGCCGGCGAAATAGGCGCCGCTGTCGGCCGCCCAGACCAGCGCCAGCGCCACCAGCAGCCAGCGATGGCCGTTCGGGTCGCCGCCATGCAGCACGCCCAGCGCGCACCAGGCCGGAACGATCGCCAGGGTGCCGGCGGCCAGCTTGTAGGCGCGCGCATACCCGGCATGGTCGGCGGCGAAGTCGAAATGCCTGAGCCAGAGGATCGCCAGCAGCCACCAGACCACGCCGAGCACGGTCATCAGCTGCAGCAGCACGTAGCTGAACCCGTGGCTGGTGCGCGAGCCCCAGACGATGGCCACCATCAGGCCCATGTTCACCACCAGCAGGGCGGTGCGGGCCAGGGTGTCGTCGATGTCGGCCAGGCGGAACCATTCCCACAGCCCGGCCAGCAGGACCACCGCCGCCAGCGCCACCATCCACGGGGTAGGCAGCAGCAGGATGGCGGCAATGGCCACCGGGGCGAGGATCAGCGCCGCGAGTACGCGTGTGCGGGTCATGCGGGGCTCATCCCGTTCTGGGCGCCCGCGACCTGGGCGCCGGTGAGGCCGAAGCGGCGTTCGCGGCTGGCGTAGTCGTCCAGCGCGCGCTGCAGTGTGGCCGCATCCAGTTCCGGCCACAACGTCTCGGTGAACCAGAGTTCGGTGTAGGCCAGCTGCCAGAGCAGGAAGTTGCTGATGCGGTGGTCGCCGCCGGTGCGGATGAAGAGATCCGGCGGCGGCAGGTCGCCCAGTGCGGTACGGCTGTCGAACAGCGCCTCGTCGATGTCCTCGGGGCGCAGGCGGCCGGCCGCGACGTCGGCGGCCAGGCTGCGCGCGGCCGCGGTGATGTCCTGGCGCCCGCCGTAGCTGGCGGCGATGTTCAGGGCCAGCCTGTCGTTGCCGGCGGTGACCGCCTCGGCGTGGGCCATGCGCGTGGCGATCGCCTCGCTGAAGCGCGAGCGGTCGCCGATGAAGCCGATGCGCACGCCGCGCCGGTGCAGTTCGTCGACTTCGCGGTCGAGCGCATTGATGAACAGCTTCATCAGCGCGCCGACCTCGTCCTCGGGGCGGCCCCAGTTCTCGCTCGAGAACGCGAACAGGGTCAGCGCGCCGATGCCGGCGTCCAGGCAGAAATCGATGCACAGGTTGACCGCGCGCGCGCCGGCGCGATGGCCGATGATGCGCGGCCGGTGGCGCTGCTGCGCCCAGCGGCCGTTGCCGTCCATGATGACGGCCAGGTGGCGCGGGATTCGACTGGCGGCGGGCATCAGACCGCCATCAGTTCCTGTTCCTTGGCCTTGACCACGTCGTCCACGTCCTTGATCGCCTTGTCGGTGATCTTCTGGATCTCGGCTTCGCTGCGCGCGGCCTCGTCCTCGCTCACCTGCTTTTCCTTCAGCAGTTCCTTGACCTGCTGGTTGGCGTCGCGGCGGATGTTGCGGATGGCGACCTTGGTGTCCTCGCCTTCGCCGTGCACGACCTTGGACAGCTCCTTGCGGCGCTCCTCGGTCAGCGCCGGCAGGTTGAGCCGGATCACGGTGCCGGCGGTGTTCGGGGTCAGGCCCAGGTCCGAGCCCAGGATCGCCTTCTCCACGGCACCGACGATCTGCTTCTCCCACGGGGTGATGACCAGCGAGCGCGCATCGGCCACCGCCACGCTGGCGACCTGGGACAGCGGCACTTCGGAGCCGTAGTAGTTGACCTTGATGTGGTCGACCAGGGCGGTCGAGGCGCGTCCGGTGCGGACTTTCACCAGCGTATGGCGCAGGGCCTCGATGCTCTTGGCCATGCGGGTCTGGGCGTCCTTGTGGATCTCGTTGATCATCGCGGCTCCGGGCCTTTTTATTAGCCCCGCGAGTATATCAATGCCCGTGCGGCGCCGGATCGTGCAGGTCGTGGCAGGTCGAACCGAACTCCACCTGCAGGGTCGGGTGGTTGATGCCGAAACGCTCGTCCAGTTCGTGGTGGAGGCGATCGAGGAAGGCGTCGTGGCCCTCGCTGCCGGCGCGGACCAGGTGCGCGGTCATCGCGATCTCGCCGGCGCCCAGCGACCAGATGTGAAGATGATGGACGGCGCAGACGCCTTCCTGCTCGAGCAGCCAGTCGCGCACCTGTGCCTGGTGGAGCCCCGCCGGCACTGCGTCCATTGCCGCGTTGAAGGCGTCGCGCAGCAGGCCGAACGCGCTGGCCGCCACGACCGCGCCGACCAGCAGTGCGGTGGCCGGGTCCAGCCACTGCCAGCCCAGCTGCAGCATGCCGATGCCGGCCAGTACCGCGGCCAGCGAGACGCCTGCGTCGGCAAGCAGGTGCAGGAACGCACCGCGCCTGTTGAGGTCGTGGCTGTGTCCGCCACGCATCAGCCAGGCGCCGCCGAGGTTGACCGCGATACCGATCGCCGCGACCACGATCACCGGCATTGCCGGCACCTGCGGCGGTTCGCCCAGGCGGCGCACCGCTTCCCATCCCAGTGCGCCGGCGAAGGCCACCAGCAGCAGCGCATTGGCCAGCGGCGAGAGCAGGGTGGCGCGGCGCCAGCCGTAGGTGTGGCGTTGCGTCGGCGCGCGGCGTGCGATCGCGGCCGCGGCCCAGGCCAGGCCGAGCCCGAGCACGTCGCCCAGGTTGTGCAGCGCGTCGGAGAGCAGTGCCAGCGAATCGGTGGCGAAACCGTAGCCGGCCTCGATGGCGGTGTAGGCCAGGTTGGCGAGGGTGACGATCGCGAAGGTGCGCGTCGCCGTGCCGTGGTGGCTATGCGCGTGCATGCCCCTGCACCAGGGTGCCGATGGCCTCGCCGCGCAGGATCTTCAGCAGGGTGCCCGGCTGCGACATGTCGAACACGCGCAGCGGCAGGTCGCTGTCGCGCGCCAGCGCGAACGCCGCGGTGTCCATCACCTGCAGGTCGCGGGCGATGACTTCGTCGTAGCTGAGCTTTTCGTAGCGGGTGGCGCCGGCGTGTTTCTTCGGATCCTTGTCGTAGACGCCGTCGACCTTGGTCGCCTTGAGCAGCAGGTCCGCGCCGATCTCGATCGCGCGCAGCGCGGCGCCCGAGTCGGTGGTGAAGAAGGGGCTGCCGACACCGGCGGCGAAGATCACCAGCCGACCCTTTTCCAGGTGGCGGATCGCGCGGCGGCGGATGTAGTCCTCGCACACGTCGTTGATCTTGATCGCGCTCATCACCCGCGCCTTGGCGCCGAGCTTCTCCAGCGCGTCCTGCATCGCCAGCGCGTTGATCACCGTGGCCAGCATGCCCATCTGGTCGCCGGTGACGCGGTCCATGCCGCCGGCGGCCAGGCCCGCGCCGCGGAAGATGTTGCCGCCGCCGATGACCAGGGCGATCTCCGCCCCGGCCTGCTGCGCCTCGATCACCTCGCGCGCCAGGCGCCCGATCACCTTGGGATCGATGCCGTAGTCCTCGTCGCCCATCAACGCCTCGCCGGACAGCTTCAACAGGACGCGGCGATAGGCGAGTTGCGACATGCGGGGCTCCGGGCGGGGTCTTCGGCAGCGGGAATTCTAGCCGATGCCCGGGGCCCCGATCAGGCGGCTTCGGCTTCCTCTTCGACTTCGACGTCGACGTCGACCGGTGTCTTGGCGACCGCCCGGGCCACTTCGGCCCTGGAGGTCGCCGCGGCCGCCCGCATCGCCTCGCGGCATTCGATGCTGTCAGGGCAGGCGGTGCGCATGTAGTCGACCTCGAACCGCAGCCGCTCGACCAGGAAATCGACGAAGGCGCGGATCTTGGGCGACTGCGCCTGGCCGCGCGGGAACACGGCGTTGAAGTCCATCATCGGCCCGCTCCAGCCGGCCAGGACGCGCCGCAGCAGGCCCTTTTCGACGTAGGGCTTGGCGCTGACCTCGCTCAGCAGCATCAGCCCTTCGCCGGAAAGCAGCGGTTCGGTGAGCGCGCTGGGATCGTTGGCCACGATCACCGGCTCGACCCGGTAATCCTGTTCGCGCGTGCCGTCGTTGAGCGGCCAGTAGTAGTTGCCGTTGCGGGCGAACTTCGGGAACGCGAAGGTCCGGTGCGCGGCCAGGTCGTCCGGGTGCCCGGGCTCGCCATGGCGCTCCAGGTAGTCCGGGCTGGCGAACACCTGGGTGCGGAACTGGCCCAGGCGGCGCGCCACCAGGCTCGAATCGGCCAGCGGGCCGATCCGCAAGGCGATGTCGATTTCCTTGTCGATGAGGTCGAGCTTCTCGTTGGTCAGCACCATCTCGACCTTCACCTCCGGATGGCGCGCGCGGAATTCGGCCAGCAGCGGTGCGATCCAGATCACCCCGGCGCTGTACGGCGAGGTGAAGCGCAACCAGCCGCGCGGGCCGTCCTGCAGCTGGCTCACCGCGCTCTCGGCTTCGTCCAGGTCGCGGGCGATGCGCTGGCAGTGATCGAAATAGATGTTCCCGGCCTCGGTGAGGCCGAGCTTGCGCGTGGTGCGATGCAGGAGCTGCGCGCCGAGGCGCGCTTCGAGTTCCTGCACCTTGCGGCTGACGGTGGTCTTGGGCAGGCGCAGGGCGCGGGCGGCAGCGACGAAGCTTCCCAGCTCGGCCACCTTGACGAAGACCAGGGTGTCGTTGAGATCGCGGGCCATGGGGCCTCCAGTGAGTAGGGACGCGTGGAAGGGCGATTGGCCCGGGGGTGGAACAATTATTCCCCGATTTGCCGGCTAATCAAGTGCCGCCGACGGGCCTAGCCTTTGCACCTCGCATCGACTGGAGTCCCCGTGACCTTCCGCCGCGCCAGCACCATCGCCCTCGTCCCCGCCCTCGTGGCCGGGGCCCTTGCCCTTGGCTGGTTGGGCATCGTGGCCCTGCAGGCCGCAATGGCACTGGGCCGGGCCGAAACGTGGCTGATGGCCTGGACGCTCGCATTCGTGGTCGGGTTGCCGCTGGCGCTGCCGCTGTTGGCGCTGGCGCACCGCGTACCGTTCCGTATTTGGGAGAGAAAGTCCCGTCCCCGGGACAATCTTTTCCACTCCCCCGCACATCGAGGTTCCCCATGACACTCCGCAAGCTCCCCGCCGCCCGCCGGGCGGCCCTCCGTTCCGGCACCGCCCTGCCGTGGCTGGCGCTGTCGCTCGCAGCAGCCATCGCCCTGGTGGTCGCCGGCTGCGACACCAACGCCCAGGAAGCGGGGCACATGCCCCCGCCGCCGGCGGTGAGCGTCGCCACCGTGCTCAGCAAGCCCGTGCACCAGTGGGACACCTTCAACGGCCGCGTTTCCGCGGTCGAAAGCGTCGAGCTGCGCCCGCGCGTGAGCGGCTACGTGCAGCGCGTCGCCTTCGACGAAGGCCAGGAAGTGAAGAAGGGCGACCTGCTGTTCGTGATCGACCCGCGCCCCTACCAGGCCGCGCTCGACCAGGCCAAGGCGCAGTTGCAGCGTGCCCGCGCCGAAGCCCGGCTGGCGCAGGCGCAGGACGCGCGTGCCCAGACCTTGATCGAGGCCAGGGCGATCTCGCGCGAGGAGTTCGAGACCCGCAAGGCGGCCAGCGCCCAGGGCGATGCCGGGGTGCGCGCGGCCGAGGCCGCGGTCGCCGCGGCGCAACTGGACCTGCAGTTCACCCAGGTGCGCGCGCCCATCGACGGCCGCATCGGCCGCGCGATGGTCACCGAGGGCAACCTCGCCCAGGCCGACCAGACCCTGCTGACCACGCTGGTGTCGCAGGACCCGATGTACGTGTACTTCGAGAGCGACGAGCAGACCTACCTGCGTTACGCCGAACTGGCGCGCAAGGGCGAGCGCACGCGCTCGAGCAATCCGGTCCGCGTCGGCCTGGCCAACGAGGACGGCTTCCCGCACGAGGGCACGGTCGATTTCGTCGACAACCAGGTCGATCCGGCCACCGGCACCATCCGCGCCCGCGCTGTGCTGCCGAACCCGGACCGCGTCTTCACCCCCGGCCTGTTCGCGCGCGTGCAGGTGCAGGGCAGTGGCCGCTTCGACGCCATGCTGATCGACGACAAGGCCGTGCTCACCGACCAGGACCGCAAGTACGTCTACGTGCTCGGCCCGGAGAACAAGGCGGTGCGCAAGGACGTCGTGCTCGGCCGGATGATCGAAGGGCTGCGCGTCGTCGAGTCCGGCCTGGCCGCCGACGACAAGGTGATCGTGCATGGCGTGCAGAAGGTGTTCATGCCCGGCATGCCGGTCGCCCCGCAGGACATCGCCATGGGCGCGCCCGCGCCGTCGCCCGCGCAAGCGGTCGCGATGCAGTAAGCAGGAGCAAGGAGGGACATCATGGATTTCTCAAGGTTCTTCATCGACCGGCCGATCTTCGCGGCGGTGCTGTCGATCGTCATCTTCGCCGCGGGATTGATCTCGATCCCGCTGCTGCCGATCGGCGAATACCCCGAGGTGGTACCACCGTCGGTGGTGGTCACCGCCGTGTACCCGGGTGCCAACCCCAAGGTGATCGCCGAAACGGTGGCCACGCCGCTTGAGGAGGCGATCAACGGCGTCGAGGACATGATGTACACCAAGTCCGTCGCCGGCTCCGACGGCGTGCTGCAGATGACGGTGACCTTCCGCCCCGGCACCGACGCCGACGACGCCACGGTGCGGGTGCAGAACCGGGTCAGCCAGGCGCTGGCGCGCTTGCCCGAGGACGTGCGCCGCCAGGGCGTGACCACGCAGAAGAAGTCGCCCACCTTCCTGATGGTGGTGCACCTGACCTCGCCCAACGGCAAGTACGACACGCTGTACCTGCGCAACTACGCGCGCCTGCACGTCAAGGACGCCCTGTCGCGCATCACCGGCGTGGGCGACGCGCAGGTGTTCGGCGGCGGCGACTACGCCATGCGCGCCTGGCTGGACCCGGACAAGATCGCGTCCCGCGGGCTGACGGCGGGCGACGTGGTGCGCGCGATGCGCGAGCAGAACGTGCAGGTCTCGGCCGGCCAGCTCGGTGCCGAGCCCATGCCCGACAGCGACTTCCTGACCCTGATCAACGCCCAGGGCCGCCTGCATACCGAACAGGAGTTCGGCAACATCGTGCTCAAGGCCGGCGCCGACGGTGAAGTCGTGCGCCTGTCCGACGTGGCGCGGCTGGAACTGGGCGCGGGCGACTACACCCTGCGTTCCAAGCTCGACGGCAAGAACGCCGTGGGCATCGGCATCTTCCAGGCGCCCGGCGCCAACGCGCTGGACATCCGCGATTCGGTGATCGCGACCATGGACGACATGTCGACGCGCTTCCCCGAAGGCATCAAGTACGAGGCCGTCTACGACACCACCATTTTCGTGCGCGACTCGATCAAGGCCGTGGTCACCACCCTGCTCGAAGCGGTGCTGTTGGTGGTGCTGGTCGTCATCCTGTTCCTGCAGACCTGGCGCGCCTCGATCATCCCGCTGATCGCGGTGCCGGTGTCGATCGTCGGCACGTTCGCCGCGCTGTACCTGCTGGGCTTCTCGATCAACACGCTGAGCCTGTTCGGCCTGGTGCTGGCGATCGGCATCGTGGTGGACGACGCGATCGTGGTGGTGGAGAACGTCGAGCGCAACATCGAGGAAGGGCTGAGCCCGCTGGCCGCCGCCCACCAGGCGATGCGCGAGGTGTCCGGGCCGATCATCGCGATCGCGCTGGTGCTGTGCGCCGTGTTCGTGCCGATGGCCTTCCTGTCGGGCGTGACCGGGCAGTTCTACAAGCAGTTCGCGGTCACGATCGCGATTTCGACGGTGATCTCGGCGATCAACTCGCTGACCCTGTCGCCGGCGCTGGCCGCGCGCCTGCTCAAGCCGCACGACGCTGCCAAGGATGCGCCGACCCGGCTGATTGATCGTCTCTTCGGCTGGCTGTTCGTGCCGTTCAACCGCTTCTTCAAGCGCAGTTCCGGCCGCTACCAGGGCGTGGTATCGCGCGCGCTGGGCCGCCGCGGCGCAGTGTTCCTGGTGTACGCGGTGCTGCTGGCCTCCACAGGCCTGATGTTCAAGGCGGTGCCGGCCGGCTTCATCCCGACCCAGGACAAGCTGTACTTGATCGCCGGCGTGAAGATGCCCGAAGGCGCCTCGATCGCGCGCACCGACGCCATGCTGTCGCAGGTGGCCGACATCGCGATGAACACCGAGGGCGTCGCCCACTCGATCGCGTTCCCGGGCCTGAACGCGCTGCAGTTCACCAACACCCCCAACACGGGCGTGGTGTTCCTGCCGCTGGATCCGGCCAGCGAGCGCGACCGCAGCGCCGCCGAGATCAATGCCGAGATCAACCAGAAGATCGCCGGGTTGCAGGAGGGCTTCGCGTTCTCGCTGATGCCGCCGCCGATCCTCGGCCTGGGCAACGGCAACGGCTACCAGATGTTCATCGAGGACCGCGGCAACCTCGGCTACGGCGCGCTGCAGGATGCAGTGGTGGCGATGCAGGGCGCGATCATGCAGACGCCCGGCATGGGCTTCCCGATCAGCAGCTACCAGGCCAACGTGCCGCAGCTGGACGCCGAGGTCGACCGGGTCAAGGCCAAGGCCCAGGGCGTGCCGCTGACCGAGCTGTTCGACACCCTGCAGACCTACCTGGGCTCGGCCTACGTCAACGACTTCAACGAGTTCGGGCGCACCTGGCAGGTCATCGCCCAGGCCGACGCGCGCTTCCGCGACGACGTCCAGGACATCGGCAACCTGCGCACCCGCAACGACCGCGGCGAGATGGTGCCGATCGGGTCGATGGTGAAGATCCACCAGACCTACGGTCCGGATCCGGTGCTGCGCTACAACGGCTATCCGGCCGCCGACCTGGCGGGCGAGGCGGATCCGCGCGTGCTGTCGTCGGCGCAGGCGATGGACACGCTGACGGCGCTGGCCGCCAAGGTGCTTCCCAACGGCATGGCAATCGAGTGGACCGATCTGAGCTACCAGCAGTCCACCCAGGGCAACGCGGCGCTTGTGGTCTTCCCTCTCGCCATCCTGCTCGCGTTCCTGGTGCTGGCGGCGCTTTACGAGAGCTGGACGCTGCCGCTGGCAGTGATCCTGATCGTGCCGATGACGATGCTGTCGGCGCTGTTGGGAGTCTGGGCGACCGGTGGCGACAACAACGTGTTCGTGCAGGTCGGCCTGGTGGTGCTGATGGGCCTGGCGTGCAAGAACGCCATCCTCATCGTGGAGTTCGCGCGCGAGCTCGAGCTGCAGGGCAAGGGCGTGGTGGAAGCGGCGCTGGAAGCCTGCCGGCTGCGCCTGCGCCCGATCGTGATGACCTCGATCGCCTTCATCGCCGGCACCGTTCCCCTGGTCCTCAGCCACGGCGCCGGTGCGGAAGTGCGCTCGGCAACCGGCGTGACCGTGTTCGCCGGGATGATCGGCGTGACCATGTTCGGATTGTTCCTGACCCCGGTGTTCTACGTCGCGCTGCGCAAGCTGGTGAACAAGCCGCTGGTGCGCCATGACGTCGCGCCCGGCCATGCCCAGCCGGTGGAGGTGCTGCCATGATCGGTTCCACGTCGATGAGTTCCAGGGTGCTGCTCCCGTCGCTGCTCGCCACCGCCCTGGCGGCGTGCAGCGTCGGCCCCGATTTCGTGCGCCCCGATGTGGCCGTGCCGGAAGCCTTCGTGCAGTCGCCGGCAACGGCGGCGGACGCGACGCCGGCCATCGACCCCGCGTTCTGGACCACGTTCGGCGACCCGCAGCTCACCGCGCTGGTGGAGCAAGCGCTGGACGCCAACCACGACCTGCGCATCGCCCTGGCCAGCTACGACCGCGCCAATGCGCTTTTGCGTGGCGCCAGGTTCGATTACCTGCCCACCATCACCGCCGGTGCCGAAGGCAGCGACGGCCGCGCCAGCAGCGACCAGTTGCCGGGCGTCGGTCGCGAGGGCCGCGACGCCGAGTCGTACAGCGCCGGCATCCAGGCGAGCTGGGAACTGGACCTGTTCGGCCGCATCCGCCGCGGCGTGGAAGCCGGGCGTGCGGATGCTGCTGCCAGCGCCGCGGATCTTGCCGCGGCGCAGGTGGCCATCGTCGGCCAGGTCGCGCGCACCTATTTCGACCTGCGCGGCCTGCAGGAGCGCCTGCGCGTCGCCCAGGAGAATGCCGGCAACCAGCGCGAGACGCTGCGCCTGGTCGACGCGCGCCT
>NZ_JARUVM010000074.1 GCF_029763755.1 Luteimonas sp. 8-5 | reverse complement strand
GCGCGAAGCGGCGCGCGCGCAACTGGTGCAGGCTGCACGCCAAACGGAGTACACCGTCGTGCGGGCACCGTTCGCGGGCGTGGTCAGTGCCCGCCGCGTCGAGCCCGGCGAAAGCGTTTCTCCCGGCCAGCCGCTGTTGTCGCTCTACGCCCCTGGCGCACTCCGTATCGAGGTCCAGGTCCCGCAGTCCGCGGCTGCGCGGATCGCCAGGGCGGGCAGTGCGCGCGTGGTGTTCGGCGACGGGCGCACGACGCTCGCCTCGCAGGTGATCGTGCATCCGGTCGCCGACCCGCGCACGCACAGCGTCGCCATCCGCGTGCTCCTGCCCGGGGACGGCCCGGCGCCCGTGCCGGGCACGACGGCCAGGGTGGTGTTCCCGATCGGCGCAGGAGGGATCCTGTCCATTCCGGCCAGCGCGCTGGTCCAGCGCGGCGAGGTGAGCGGCGCGTACGTGATCGACGGCGACCGGATCGCATTGCGCCAGCTCAGGACCGGCGCACGCGATGGCGATCGCGTCGAGATCCTCGCTGGTCTGCGCCGCGGCGAAAGCGTTGCCACCGATCCGGTCGCCGCAGTGCAGGCGCTGGTCGCGCAGCGCAATGCCATCGGAAACAGAAATGACTGACGTGCCGCGCCTCGGCCTGCCCGGCCGTCTTGCCGCCGCGTTCCAGGCCAATCCGCTCACCCCGGTCCTTGCCTTGCTTGGCCTGCTGCTAGGCCTGGTTGCGGTCCTGGTAACGCCGCGCGAGGAAGAGCCGCAGATCGACGTGACCATGGCCAACGTGATCGTGCCGTTCGAGGGCGCGAGCGCGCGCGACGTGGAGCAACTGGTCAGTACACCGCTGGAGCAGAAGCTTTCGGAGATCGAGGGCGTCAAGCACGTCTACTCCATCAGCCGCCCGGGCACGGCAGTGCTGACGGTCGAATACAAGGTGGGCGTCGAGCGCCAGCCGGCGATCGTGCGCCTGTACAACCAGGTGTACTCCAACCAGGACTGGTTGCCGCCCGGCGTCGGTGTGGGCCAGCCGCTGGTCAAGCCCAAGGGGATCGACGACGTCCCGGTCATGTCGGTGACGCTGTGGACGGACGATCCCGGGCGCGGCGCCATCGAACTTGCGGAAGTCGCGCACACGCTGGAAACCGAGTTCAAGCGCGTTCCCGGGACGCGCGACGTCTACACCATCGGTGCACCCGACCGGGTGGTGGCGGTAACCCTGGATCCGGCGAAGCTCGCCGCACACGGGCTCGCTGCCGGTGATCTGGCTGCAGCCTTGCGCGCCGCCAATGTCGTGCGCACCGTGGGCGAGCGGGTAGGTGGCGGTGCCGCGATCCCGGTCACGGCCGGCACCTTCCTTGCCGGTGCCGATGACGTCTCCACGCTGGTCGTCGGCCTCGCCGGCGGCAAGCCGGTCCTGTTGTCCGATGTCGCAGAGGTGCGCGCTGGCGGGGACCTGGCCTCGCGCCTTGCATGGCATGGCGCGCCGCCGGGCCGCGACGGGCCCGCCACCGGCATGGCGCCTGCGGTAACCATCGCCATCGCCAAGCAGCCCGGCAGCAACGCGGCCGACATCACCGGGGCGATCCGGGCCAGGCTGGCGCAAGTGCAGGGCGAGCTGATCCCGGAAGGGGTGCAGGCGCTGGTCACCCGCGACTACGGCCGCACCGCCACCGACAAGGCGATGAAGCTGATCCAGAAGCTGGTGTTCGCCACCGGTTCGGTGGTGTTGCTGGTGCTGTTCGCACTGGGCTGGCGCGAGGCGATCGTGGTCGGTGCCGCGGTCGTGCTGACGCTCGCAGTGACGCTGTTCGCCTCGTGGGCGTTGGGCTTCACCCTGAACCGGGTCTCGCTGTTTGCGTTGATCTTCTCGATCGGCATCCTGGTCGACGACGCCATCGTGGTGGTCGAGAACATCCATCGCCACATGGCGCTCGGGGGCAGGACCCTGCGCGAGGCAATCCCGCCCGCGGTACAGGAAGTGGGCGGGCCGACCATCCTGGCGACGTTCACCGTGATCGCGGCGCTGATGCCGATGGCCTTCGTGTCCGGACTGATGGGTCCGTACATGCGGCCGATCCCGATCAACGCTTCGGTCGGCATGCTGTTGTCGCTGGCCATCGCGCTGATCGTGACGCCATGGCTGTCGCTGAAGCTGCTGGCAAGGCACGGCGCGGCGGACAATGGCTCGGCGCACGTTGCCCAAGCACGGCAAGCCGGCCGCCTGCACCGCCTGTTCTCGCGGGTGATGGCGCCTTTCCTGGATCCGGCGCGCGGCGGCCGGCGCAGGCTGTGGCTGTTCGGCGGGATCGGCGCGCTGGTGCTGGCGGCCGCGTCGATGGCCGCGGTGCAGCTGGTGGTGCTGAAGATGCTGCCGTTCGACAACAAGTCGGAACTGCAGGTCGTCGTCGACCTGCCGGAAGGACGCACGCTCGAGGACACCAACGCCCTGCTGGTGGAACTGGCCGCACGCGTCGCGCTGGTGCCGGAGGTGCTCGACTACCAGGGCTACGCCGGCACCGCTGCGCCGATCAACTTCAATGGCCTGGTCCGGCAATACTTCCTGCGCAGCGGCAGCAACGTCGGCGACCTGCAGGTCAACCTGGTCGACAAGCATGCGCGCGAGCGGCAGAGCCACGAGATCGCCCGCGACCTGCGGCCGGCCCTGGCGGAAATCGGCTTCGCGCATGGCGCGTCGGTGAAGGTGGTCGAAGTCCCGCCCGGGCCACCTGTGCTGTCGCCGCTGGTGGCCGAGGTGTACGGGCCCGACCATGCACGCAGCCGCGAGCTGGCGAAGGCGCTGGAGCGGCGTTTCCTGGCGACGGAAGGCGTGGTCGACGTGGACACGAGCGTGGAAAGCGACGCGCCGCGGGAAGTGGTCGTGGTCGATCGCGTGCGCGGCGCGCGACTCGGCGTATCGCAGGCGGCGATCGCCGACGCGCTGGCGACGGCGGTCTCGGGCCTGGATGCCGCGTGGATACACGACGGCGCGTCGAAGTATCCGCGTCCGGTGCGGCTGCGCCTGCCCGCCGGCGACCAGGCCAGCCTGCAGCGCTTGCTGGCGCTGGAGGTGCGCGGCGGCGAGGGCCAGCTGGTGCCGCTGGCGGCGCTGGTCGAAGTGCGCCAGGCACCCTGGGATGGCGCGATCCACCACAAGGACCTGTTGCCGGTGGTCTACGTCACCGGCGACGAGGCCGGTCGCCTGGACAGCCCGTTGTACGGCATGTTCGACCTGGTAGGGCAGTTGCGCGACAACGACGTCGACGGCGTGCGCCTGGGGCAGTCCTTCATCGGGCAGCCGTCCGACGGCAGCCGCTTCGCGGTGAAATGGGACGGCGAATGGCAGATCACCTACGAAACCTTCCGCGACATGGGCATCGCCTACGCTGCCGGCATGGTGCTGATCTACCTGCTGGTGGTCGCGCAGTTCCGCAGCTATCTGGTGCCGCTGGTGATCATGGCGCCGATCCCGCTGACGGTGATCGGGGTGATGCCGGGGCATGCAGTGCTCGGCGCGCAGTTCACGGCCACCAGCATGATCGGCATGATCGCGCTGGCCGGCATCATCGTCCGCAATTCGATCCTGCTGGTGGACTTCATCAACCACGAAACCGCCCGCGGCGTGGCGCTTGCCGATGCGGTGGTGGGCGCCTGCGCCGTGCGGGCCAAGCCCATTGTCCTGACTGGCCTGGCCGCCATGCTCGGCGCCTTCTTCATCCTCGACGATCCGATCTTCAACGGGCTGGCGGTGTCGCTGGTGTTCGGCATCCTGGTCAGCACGGTGCTCACCCTGGTGGTGATCCCGCTGTTGTATTTCGCCCTGCTCGTGCGGGGCCGGAAGATCGCCTGACTCACCCGCCCAGGTCGGCGTCCAGGATCTGCGCGAGGCGCCACGCGGCCTGGCGCACGCGCTGCTCGGCCAGCGGGCGGTATTCGTCGAGGTAGGACTGGTCCATCTTGTGGCCATCGGGATAGACGCTGCGCGCATCGATCAGGCGGCACGATTCACCGGCCCAGGCATCCGGGCCGGTCTGCGGGCCGTCGACGGGCATCGGCGGCCAGGGCAGCGCGTCGAGCCGGTCGGAGTACTGCTGCAGCGAGAGGCCCTCGGAGCCGAGGATGTAGTAATCCCAGATCGAGTGGAGGTTCGTGCCCATCACGCCGTCGACATAGTGCTTGCGCGCGTAGGCTTCCGGCTGCAGGTCGGTGCGCAGGCTGACCTGGTAGCGGTTGCCACCCAGGTCGTCGCGGTTGTTGGCGTGCATCGGCTGGTGGACGTCGCCGACGAAGTGGACGATGAACTTGAGCGCGTCGCGGCGCGCCTCCAGCGGCTGGTTGCGGTCGGCCAGGATCCTGCGCTGGGCCTCGATCGCGCCGATCACGCACTGGCCGTCGGGGCAATCGCGGGCCGGCTCGTAGCCGCATCCCTGGCCCGGCGGCGTGTTGACGTAATGCCAGCGCGAGGTCGCCTTGAACCGCTCCGGCTCCAGGTCGCGCAGGCGGTCGGCCCAGGCCGCGACCCCGGCCAGCGTGGGGTCGGGTTCCCCCGCCAGCAACAGGTCCACCTGGGTCTGCGCCGCAGGGCTGATGTGGCGCTGGGCCAGCTCGCCCACCATCTGGTGGCCCAGCGCGCTCCAGGCCAGGGCCGCGGGGCTGGCGGCCAGGGTGAGCAGGGCAGTGGCGAAAACAAGACGAAGGCGCATGGGTCTGATCCCGGTCAGGTGAATGGCGCTAGCGGAGGGTAAAATAACCGGATTCGGTGTTTTTCTCCCAACTTTCCAGGAGTCCGGCGACATGGCGATCAGGGTAGGCATCAACGGCTTCGGCCGCATCGGGCGCAACGTGCTGCGTTCGGCGGTCGAGAACTTCGGCAGCGACATCGAGATCGTCGCGATCAACGACCTGCTGGAGCCCGACTACCTGGCCTACATGCTGCAGTACGACTCCGTCCACGGCCGTTTCAAGGGTGAGGTCAAGGTCGAGGGCAGCAACATCGTGGTCAACGGCAAGACCATCCGCCTGACCCAGGAGCGCGACCCGGCCAACCTGAAGTGGGGCGACGTCGGCGTCGACGTGGTGATCGAATCCACCGGCCTGTTCCTGACCAAGGAAGCGGCGCAGAAGCACCTGGATGCAGGTGCGAAGAAGGTGATCCTCTCGGCGCCGTCCAAGGACGACACGCCGATGTTCGTGTTCGGCGTCAACCACGACAAGTACAACGGCGAGAAGATCGTTTCCAACGCCTCGTGCACCACCAACTGCCTGGCGCCGCTGGCCAAGGTGCTGAACGACAAGTGGGGCATCAAGCGCGGCCTGATGACCACCGTGCACGCCGCCACTGCGACCCAGAAGACCGTCGACGGCCCGTCCAACAAGGACTGGCGCGGCGGTCGCGGCATCCTCGAGAACATCATTCCGTCCTCGACCGGTGCGGCCAAGGCCGTCGGCGTGGTGATCCCCGAGCTCAACAAGAAGCTGACCGGCATGAGTTTCCGCGTCCCTACCTCCGACGTTTCCGTGGTCGACCTGACCTGCGAACTGGAGAAGCCGGCGACCTACGCAGAGATCTGCGCCGAGATGAAAGCGCAGTCGGAAGGCCCGCTGAAGGGCATCCTGGGCTACACCGAGGACAAGGTCGTCGCCACCGATTTCCGCGGCGACGCGCGCACCTCGATCTTCGACGCCGAAGCCGGCATCGCCCTGGATCCGACCTTCGTCAAGCTCGTGTCCTGGTACGACAACGAGTGGGGCTACTCCAACAAGTGCCTGGAGATGGTCCGCGTCGTTGCAGGCTGAGCCATGCAACCACGCCCCTCGCTCCAGCAGGGGGCCACGCCTGGCGCCGAGGACATCGAGCGCCTGGTGGACGCCTTCTACGACAAGGTCCGGGTCGATCCGGTGATCGGCCCGGTCTTCAACGAGGCGGTGCACGACTGGCCGCAGCACAAGCGCCTGCTGACTTCGTTCTGGTGTTCGGTGGTGCTGCACGCGCAGACCTACCGCGGCAACCCGATGCAGGCGCACCGGCCGTGGCCGATCGAGGCGCGGCACTTCGACCACTGGATCGGCCTGTGGAAACAGACCGCCTCGGCGCTGATGCCGGCGGCGGAAGCAGCGACGATGGTCGCCTTCGCCGAGCGCATCGGCCAGAGCCTGCGCTACGGCCTGGGGCTCGAAGGCGGCGCCAGCCCGCTGCGGGTGCCGATCCACCAACCGTAACCGGGATACCAGCGACCATGACCATCCAGCGCATGACCGACCTCGACCTGACCGGCAAGCGTGTGTTGATCCGCCAGGATCTCAACGTGCCCGTCGACAACGGCAAGGTCACTTCGGACCAGCGCCTGACGGCCTCGCTGCCGACCTTGCGCACGGCGCTGGACGCGGGCGCGGCGGTGATGGTGATGTCGCACCTGGGCCGGCCGAAGGAAGGCAGCTGGAGCGAGGAAGATTCGCTGGCGCCGGTGGCCACGCGCCTGGGCGAGCTGCTCGGACGCGATGTGCCGCTGGTGCGCGACTACCTGGATGGCGTCGAGGTGCAGCCGGGGCAACTGGTGCTGCTGGAGAACTGCCGCATGAACCCGGGCGAGAAGGCCGACGACCCGGCGCTCGCCGGGAAGTACGCGGCACTGTGCGACGTGTTCGTGATGGACGCCTTCGGCACCGCGCATCGCGCCCAGGCCTCGACCCACGGCGTGATCCGTGCAGCGAAGGTGGCCTGCGGCGGGCCGCTGCTGATGGCCGAACTCGATGCGCTGGCCAAGGCGCTGGACAACCCTGCGCGGCCGCTGCTGGCCATCGTTGCCGGTTCCAAGGTCAGCACCAAGCTGGAGCTGCTGTCCTCGCTGGTCGGCAAGGTCGACCAGCTGATCGTCGGCGGCGGCATCGCCAACACCTTCATCGCGGCGATGGGCCACGGCGTGGGCAAGTCGCTGGTCGAGACCGACCTCGTCGAAACCGCGCGCAGGATCATGGCCGACGCGCGCGCGCGTGGCGCCGACATCCCGGTGCCCACCGACGTGGTGGTCGCGCCGCGCTTCGCCGCCGACGCCCCGGCCACGGTCAAGGCCGTCGACCAGGTCGGCGCCGACGACATGATCCTGGACATCGGCCCGGACACCGCGGCGCGCTACGCGGAGATGGTCGGCAAGGCGGGCACCGTGGTCTGGAACGGTCCGGTCGGCGTGTTCGAGTTCGACGCGTTCGGCAAGGGCACCGAGGTCCTGGCGCGCGCGATCGCCGCTTCCAGCGCCTTCTCCATCGCCGGCGGCGGCGACACCCTGGCTGCCGTCGACAAGTACGGCATCGCCGGCGACGTCTCCTATATCTCCACCGGAGGCGGCGCTTTCCTCGAGTTCCTCGAAGGCAAGGCGCTTCCCGCGGTCGCGGCGCTTTCCGCGCGAAACTGAGAACTGCGGCTGGACCGGGCGCGACGAGGCCCTGTAGGCTGGGGTGGGGACCTGCACGATCGACCATCCTATGCAAAAGCTGCTTGTTTCCTGTGCCCTTGCGCTGGCGGCTTTGCTGTCGGTGGCAGGGGCCGGGGCCGAGGAATTCCACAACGGGGGCTTTGCCTTTTCGGTCGAGCCGGTGCCCGGCTTCGTCGTCGAGCGCGAATTGCCCGACACCTGGACCGGCCGCGACGAGCCGGATTCGAAGTGGCGCACCTGGCTGAGCGACCGCCAGTCCGACCGCCGCCAGGATCGCAACGTCGTCTATTCGGACCTCGCCTACCAGGTGCTGTCGCCCAGCCTGCTCGGCGAGGCCGGTCGTTTCCAGGTGATGTTCAAGCCGGAATACCAGTCGCTCGCCTTCCACCGCGTGCAGGTGCGGCGAGATGGCGCCTGGATCGATCGCCTGGATCCGTCGGCGATATCGCTCGCGCGCCGTGAAAGCGACTTCGAGGACGGCATCACCGACGGTTCGGTCACCGCGCTGCTGGTGTTGCCCGACCTGCGCGTCGGCGACCTCGTGCGCATCGCCTGGTCGCTGGAAGGCGGCAACCCGATCCTGGCCGGCCACGAAGCGGACTGGTACCGCTTCGACTGGGTCAATCCGGTGCTCGACGCGTCGTTGCGCGTGCTGTGGGATCCGGGAACGCGCATCGAGGTCCACCGGGAGAACGGTGCGCCCGAGCCAGTGGTGCGCGACACGGGCGACGCGGTCGAGGTCGTCCTGCAAAGCCACGACGCGCCCAGGGTGGTGAACGAGAACCAGTATCCGGCCTGGTACCAGCCCTTCGCGCTGGCCCAGGTGGCACCGCGACGCCGCTGGAGCGAGGTCGTGGAGTGGGCCTTGCCGCTGTATCCGCGCGACGCGCCGTTGCCGGCCGAGCTCGAACGCAAGGCCGGTGAATGGGCGCGCCTGCCGACCCCGCAGGCTCGGCTGGCCGCCGCGCTGCGGCTGGTGCAGGACGAAGTCCGTTACTTCGGGCAGGAAATCGGCGATAGCTCGCACCGCCCCGCGCCTCCCGCGATCACCTGGGAACGCCGCTACGGCGACTGCAAGGACAAGACCTACCTGCTGGTGACCCTGCTGCGACGGCTCGGCATCGAAGCCGTGCCGGCGCTGGTGTCGATGAAGAACGGACGCGCCATCGAGAGTTATGTCCCCTCCGCCTCGGACTTCGACCACGTCGTCGTGCGCGCGCTGATCGACGGCGTTCCGGTGTGGGTGGACGCCACGGCCTCGTTGCAGGGTGGCGACCCGCGCGCCAGCGACCTGACCCGTTACGGCGCGGCGCTGCCGGTGGAGCCCGGCCGCAAGGCGCTGCAGCCGATCGCGGCCCCGCAGCCGTCGGACCGCCGGGTGGAAGCCGTGCAGACGTTCGAACCCTCGGCGACAGGCACCGAAACCAGCCTGGTCGTGCGCACCACCTACCGCGGCGTGCGTGCCAACGGGATCCGCAGCGTGCTTGCGCACAACACGCGGGAGGAACTCTCGCGGCAGTTCGCCGACTATTACCGCAAGCTCTACGGCGCCGTGCGCGTGGAGGCTCCGCTCGAGGTCTCAGATGATCGCGAAGCGAACGTCGTGGTCCTGGTCGAGACGTACGTGCTGCAGCAGCCGTTCGTCCGCCAGGGAACCGGCACCCGGGTGATCGACCTGAATGCAGGCGCGCTGCAGGGGATCGCGGCGCTGCCGACGGCGATGTCGCGCAAGGGGCCGTTGCAACTGGGCGACGCCCCGCTGGAATTCCGGGAGCAGATCACCCTTCGCCTCCCCGAGGGCTGGGCGGTCAGTGCGTCCCCGCAGGCGGTTCGCGTGGACTCCTCGCCGGCGGTGGATTACAGCCTTTCGGTGTCGAGGAAGGACGAGGCCGTGGAACTGGCATACGACTTGAAGCTCAAGCAGGACTTCCTCGAAAGCGAGACGGTTCCCGGGCATTTGGCAGCCATGCGCGAGGTCCGCGATTCGCTCAATCCGCGCATCGTGCTCTCCGTGCCCGAGGCCCTGGGCGTGAGCGAACGCAAGCGCAGGCTGCAGGAGTTGGTCCGTTCGGTCATGCATGGGGACAAGGAGGGGGACGAGTGATGCGAAAGGATCTGTTGCTGGGAGCGCTTGCCGGAGTGTTGCTGGCTTGCGCGGCGGGGCCTGCAAGTCCGGCCGGGCTCGACCCGGAGGCCGAGTGGGAGCGGTTCCTCTCGACTGCGGCGTTCGGCGACGCCTACGGTGCCTACTCGGTCCTGGACGACCTGGCCTACGGCGCCAGCGTGGACCCCGATGCGTGCCGGGTGCAGGCCGCGCGGCTCAAGGAATCGCTGGCGATCGTCCCGGTGTCGGTCGCGCTGCACCATGCGGCGATGCTGT
>NZ_JARUVM010000073.1 GCF_029763755.1 Luteimonas sp. 8-5 | reverse complement strand
CCTGGCCTACGGCGCCAGCGTGGACCCCGATGCGTGCCGGGTGCAGGCCGCGCGGCTCAAGGAATCGCTGGCGATCGTCCCGGTGTCGGTCGCGCTGCACCATGCGGCGATGCTGTGCGCGGAGGCCACGGGCGACGACGCGGCCGCTGACCGCGAGCTTGCCGCCGTCGGCGCCCTCGCCGGCGCGGCGCTGGCTTCCGGGTTCGAGTCGGAGGATCCGCGTCCGATCCGCATCGCGCATCCCGTCGACGCCATCGCGCTCCTGCGCGTGGCCGACCTCGAGACGGCGTACGCGTACCACCGCGCCTACTCGCCGGGTCGCGGCATGCCGTACACCATCGTCGGCTGGAACCCCGAGCTGCAAGTCGAGCGGCACCTGACCTTCGACTACGTCGATACCGCGGCAACGATCAACCGCAACGACATCTACTCGGGCTTCCCCGTGGACCGGGTCGTGATCGGCCGCACCTTCCGCGACCAGTTCGCTTCCCTGGGCGAGGTCGCGGCGGTCGATGCCAAGGCCCTGCACGATGCGATCCTCCTTCCGCGCGGGAGCAAGGCGCGCGTGGACGCTTTCCGTCCTGCCGCGGCGCTGGGCGGGACGCTCGCCACCGTGTCCTGGATCGTGTCCTGCACCCTGTTCCCGTTCGACGGCTGCAGCGATGGCCTGGTCGATGCGGTGCTGCCGCATGCGGAAGCCCGCCACGCCATGGCGATGGTGCATCTGGCAATGCTCTACGAGTCCGGCCTCGGCGTGGCCCGCGACTCCGGGGCCGCCGAAGCGCTGGTCGACGCGGCCGATGCGCGCTGGCCGGAATACGCTGCGTCGGTGGAGTTCGCATCGACATGGCGGGGCGCGCACCCGGACGAGGCGTATCCGGAATGGCTGCGGCAACGCCTGGAGGCCGGCGAAGCCGCCGGCAGCACCGATGCGCGCGTCGCCCTGGCGCGGGGCAGGATCGCGGCCGATGCCGAAACGGTGCTGGATGCCGCGGATATCGCGGCGTTCGCTGCCGAACGCAGCAACGGCAACGGTAGCGGCGCCAGCGACCTCGCCGACTACTACGCCCTGAGGGGCGACACGAAGGCGAAGTTCGAGTGGAACCGCAAGGCCGCCGAATACGGCAATGCGGCAGCGCAAGCCAACGTGGCATACGAACTGCTGCATGGGGACGCGGCCAACCGCGACGAGGCAGAAGGCCTGCGCCTGATGCGCGAAGCCGCCCAGGGCGGCAACGCATGGGCGCAGCGCTACATGGCATACCGCGCCGAAGACGAGGGGAAATGGGCCGATGCCAGGAACTGGCTGCTGGGCAGCGTGCTGGCGTACGACGTGGAAAGCGTGCTCGAACTGGCGCGGTTGATGGAATGGGAGCGGCCCGGTGCGGGTGGAACCGTGGCCGAGGCGATCGAAAGCTACCGCAACGTGGCCGAGGCCGGGATCGATCGGCACTCCGCCGAGGCGCGCCGCCGGCTCGCGTCCATGGCTGCCGATGGCCGCGGCATGGACAAGGACCCGAAGCAGGCCGAAGCCTGGCTGCGCGAGGATGCGGAGGCCGGCGACATGGCCTCCGCGGCGATGCTCGGCCTGGGATATCTCCGCGGCACGATCGGCGATGGTGACGGCGACGAGGCAAAAGGGCGCGCGCTGGTGGGCGAGGCGATTGCCGCCGGCGAGCAGGTGCACGCCGACTTCGGCTACTGGCTGTTCTATGGCAAGGCGGATCCGGCATCGAAGCAGGAGGCGCTGGAAGTCTGGCGTCGCGGCGTAGAGAAGGAGGAACTGGGCTCCCGGAACAATCTCGCCTGGGTGCTGTGCACCTCGCCCGATCCCGAGGTCGTGGATCCTGAGGCCGGCGTCGTCCTGGCCGACGGCATGCAGCAGGAAGGCATCAGCGCGGGCACGCTCGATACCGTGGCGGCCTGCCATGCGGCGACGGGCGATTTCGAAGGGGCGGTATCCATGCAGCAGAAGGCACTGGACATGGTCCTGGCCGTAAGCGACAAGGACGCTGATTCGGCGCCGTTCCGCGAACGCCTGGCGCTGTATCGTGCCGGCAAGCCGTACCTCGAAACCGTAGTGCACTGACGAAAGCGAGCAGATGAGCGACCACCGCCGCCGAACCCGCATCCTGGCCACCCTTGGCCCGGCCACCGATCCGCCGGGCATGCTCGATGCGCTGCTGCGCGCCGGCGTCGACGTGGTCCGCCTGAACTTCTCGCATGGCGACCCGGATGCCCAGCGCGCCCGCGCCCAGGCGGTGCGCGAAGCGGCGGGCCGGGTGGGCGTGGAAGTAGGCATCCTCGCCGACCTGCCCGGGCCCAAGCTGCGCATCGAACGCTTCGCCCAAGGCAAAGTGCAACTTCAGGCCGGTGCGCGCTTCGACCTCGTGGCCAGCGCCGACGCACCTGCCGGCAACGAACGCGAAGTCGGCATCAGCTATCTCGGCCTGCCGCGCGACGTGCGCGCCGGCGACACCCTGCTGCTCGACGACGGCCTGGTGCAATTGCGCGTCGAGCGCGTGGAAGGCGAACGCATCGTCACCAGCGTGCTGAACGACGCCGCCCTCTCCGACCGCAAGGGGCTCAACCGGCTCGGCGGCGGCCTGTCGCTGGGTGCGCTGACCGACACCGATCGCGAACTGATCGGCGTGGCCGCCGACATCGGCGTGGACTTCATCGCGGTGTCGTTCTGCCGCAATGCCGCCGACATGGAGGAGGCGAGGCGCATCGCCCGCGAGCATGGCAGCGATGCCGGCGTGTGCGCCAAGATCGAGCGCGCCGAGGCCATCGCCAACCTGGCCGAGATCATCGACGCATCCGACGTGGTGATGGTCGCCCGTGGCGACCTGGGCGTGGAGATCGGCGACGCCGAGTTGCCGGGCCTGCAGAAGAAGATCATCCGCGAATCGCTGGCGCGCTCGAAGGTGGTGATCACCGCGACCCAGATGCTGCAGTCCATGGTCGACAGCCCCATCCCGACGCGCGCCGAAGTGCTGGACGTGGCCAACGCGGTGATCGACGGCACGGACGCGGTGATGCTGTCGCAGGAAACCGCCGCCGGCAACTTCCCGCTCAAGGCGGTGGAGGCGATGGCGCGGATCTGCGTCGGTGCCGAGAAGCAGTTCGAGATGGATACCGATTTCGAGAAGGCGCAGCGCGACCTGCAGCGCGCCGACCAGGCGATCGCGATGGCGGCGATGTTCCTGTCCGAGCACATCGGCGTGCGTGCGATCGTGGCCATGACCGAATCCGGCGGCACTGCCCGCTACCTGTCGCGGTTCCGCTCCAACGTGCCGATCTACGGCCTGTCCCGGCATGCCGGGGCGCGGCGCAAGATGGCCCTGGTCCGCGATGTCTTCCCGGTGGCCTTCGACAGCCGTGGCCTGGCCACCCGCGAGGCCGCGCGCGAGGCGGTCAAGGCGCTGTTCGACGCCGGCCTGCTGGCCGAGGACGACCGGGTGGTGCTGACCAGCGGCGACCACATGGAGCACCACGGCGCGACCAATACCCTGCGCCTGCTGGAAGTCGGGCCCGGCGGCGCCGCGCACGGCCTCGGCGAGATCTGAACGGACCGGACGGTGCGGGGAAAACCCCTGCCCCGCAGGCTATAATTGGCGTTTTCCAGCCGCCTCCGGGATGACATGAGCATCGAACAGCTTGCCGAAACCGCCCGTGCCATGGTTGCGCCGGGCAAGGGCATCATCGCCATCGACGAATCCACCGGCACCATCGCCAAGCGTTTCGCCGGCGTAGGCGTCGAGAACAGCGAAGAGAACCGACGCGCCTACCGCGAGATGCTGCTGACCACGCCCGGCCTGGGCGAGCACATCTCCGGCGCCATCCTGTTCGACGAAACCCTGCGCCAGTCCACCGCGGCGGGCGTGCCGTTCGCGAAGGTGATGCAGGAGAACGGCATCATCCCGGGCATCAAGGTCGACAAGGGCACCCACCCGCTGGCCGGCTTCCCCGGCGAGGTCGTCACCGAGGGCCTCGACGGCCTGCGCGACCGCCTCAAGGAGTACTACGCCCTGGGCGCGCGCTTCGCCAAGTGGCGCGCGGTGATCAACATCGGCGAGGACGTGCCGTCGGGTACCTGCATCGAGGCCAACAGCCACGCGCTGGCGCGCTACGCCGCGCTGTGCCAGGAGCAGGGCCTGGTGCCGATGGTCGAGCCGGAAGTGCTGATGGACGGCGACCACGACATCGAGACCTGCTTCGAGGTCACCGAGGTCGTGCTGCGCTCGCTGTTCGACGCGCTGTTCAACCAGAACGTGATGCTCGAGGGCACCATCCTCAAGGCGTCGATGGTGGTGTCGGGCAAGGACTGCGACGAGCAGGCCAGCGTCGACGAGGTCGCCGAGTCGACCCTGATGTGCCTGAAGTCCTCGGTGCCGGCGATCCTGCCGGGCATCGTGTTCCTGTCCGGCGGCCAGTCCGACGAGGACGCCACCGCGCACCTGGACGCGATGAACCGCATGGGCCCGAACCCGTGGCCGCTGAGCTTCAGCTACGGCCGCGCGATGCAGTCGGCCGCGCTGAAGATCTGGTCCGGGGACATCAAGGCCAACGTGGCCAAGGCCCAGGCCATGGTCCTGGAGCGCGCGCGCGACAACGGCCTGGCCGCGCAGGGCCGCTGGTCCCGCGGCTGATCGGCCCGCGCTGGTCCGCCTCGCCGAGCCGGGCCTAGAGCCCGGCCAGCCACGCGTCGTCGGAGCCTTCGACGACGTCCTCGAACAGGAACGTGGACAGGTAGCGCTCCCCGGTATCGGGCAGCATCGCCAGGATGACGTCGCCAGGCCTGGCCGACTTCGCCACTTCCAGCGCCGCGGCGATCGTCGCGCCCGACGATAGGCCGGCGAAGATCCCTTCCTCGCGCGCCAGCCGGCGCGCCGTGTCGCGCGCGACCACGTCGTCGACCTTGACGATGTCGCCGACGATGTCGCGGTTGAGCACCGCCGGGATGAAGTCCGGCGTCCAGCCCTGGATCTTGTGCGGCACGAACTGGCCACCGCTCAGCAGGGCAGCGCCCGCCGGTTCGCAGGCGGTCACCTTGACCTCGGGGCGGGCCGCGCGCAGCACCTCGGCCACGCCGGTGAGGGTGCCGCCGGTGCCCCAGCCGCTGACGAAATGGTCGAGCCTGCGACCTGCGTAGTCGCGCAGGATCTCCGCCGCCGTGGTCTGGCGGTGGTAGGCCGGATTGGCCGGGTTCTCGAACTGGCTGGCCAGGAACCAGCCGTGCTGCTTCGCCAGTTCGGCTGCCTTGCGGACCATGCCGGTACCGCGCTCGGCGGCCGGGGTCAGGATCACGCGGGCGCCGTAGGCGCGCATCAGCTTGCGCCGCTCGATCGAGAAGCTGTCGCTCATCACCGCCACGAACGGATAGCCGCGCGCCGCGCAGACCATGGCCAGGGCCACGCCGGTATTGCCGGAGGTCGCCTCGACCACGGTGTCGCCGGGCTTGAGCACGCCGCGCGCCTCGGCGTCGAGGATGATCGCCAGCGCCAGACGGTCCTTGACCGAACCGCCGGGATTGAAGGCTTCGACCTTGGCGTGCAACTCGATGCCGGGCGGCGCCAGTCGCTGCAGGCGCACCACGGGGGTGCGGCCGATCGTGTCCAGGATGCTGTCGTGGATGGCCATGGGGGGAAGCCTTTCGCGGTCCGGGCCGGCGAGTGTAACGCCCGCGGGCAGCATCGGTTGACAGCCTCCGGGCAGGCCTGACGGCAGGGGCTTTGTCACCCCCGGCTGGTTACACTCGGGCGTTCCCGACGCCATGCCCCTGCCAATGTCCCGTTCGCGCCTGCTGCTGCCCGTTTTCCTGGTTTCGATGTCCCTGCTTGCCGCCTGCGGTTCCGACGGCGCCGCCGGGAACGGCCAGGGCGACCGCACCGTCTCGGTGACTACCGCCGTGGTCCAGCCGCAGCCGTTCAACGACACCCTGCAGGCGATCGGCACCGCCAGCGCGCACGAATCGGTGGTCGTCACCGCGAAGGTCAGCGAGACCGTGCAGCAGGTCCACTTCGACAGCGGGGACATCGTCGCCAAGGGTGCGGTCCTGGTCACGCTGTCCGGCCAGCAGCAGCAGGCGTCGCTGGCGGAGGCGCAGGCCGCCGCCAACGAGGCGGAGCGGCTGTACAAGCGCCAGTCCGAACTCGCCGCGCAGCAGCTGATCGCGCGCTCGCAGCTCGACAGCCAGCGGGCCGCCCGCGATGCCGCCGTCGCGCGCGTCGCGCAGGTAAGGGCGCAACTGGGCGACCGCACCATCCGCGCGCCCTTCGCCGGCGTGCTCGGCATCCGCCAGGTCAGCCCGGGCGCGCTGGTCACGCCGGGCACCCCGATCGCCACGCTCGACAACCTGAGGCAGGTGTACGTGGACTTCCCGGTGCCCGAGGGCGCGCTCGCCCAGGTTGCGCCGGGCCAACGCGTGCGCGGCCGCAGCGAAGCGTTCCCGGGCCGGGTGTTCGAGGGCACGGTGCAGACCATCGACGCGCGCCTGGATCCGGCCACGCGGGCGGTGGTGGTGCGCGCGGATTTTCCCAACCCGGAGCGTGAACTGCGCCCGGGCATGCTGGTCACCGTCGAGGTCGAGCGTCCGGAGCGCCAGGCGTTGCTGGTGCCGGAAATCGCCGTGGTCCAGGTGGGGCAGACCTCCTTCGTCTACCGGGTGAAGGAAGACGGCAGCGTCGAGCAGGCGCGGGTGGCGGTCGGCGCGCGCCGTGCCGGCCAGGCCGAGATCGTGGAAGGCATCGAGCCGGGCGACCGGATCGTGGTCGACGGCACCGGCAAGCTGCGGCCGGGCGACAGGATTGCCGAGGCCGGCGCCGCGGATGCAAGCGAGGGCTGAGCCATGAAGCTGTCGGACGTTTCCATCCAGCGGCCGGTGTTTGCGACGGTGATGAGCCTGCTGCTGATGGTGCTGGGCATCATGGCGTTTTCGCGCCTGACCCTGCGCGAGCTGCCGGCGATCGACCCGCCGATCGTCTCGGTGGACGTGAACTATCCCGGCGCCTCGGCGGCCGTGGTCGAGACCCGCATCACCCAAGTGCTCGAGGACGCGCTGTCCGGCATCGAGGGCATCGAGACGATCCAGTCGCGCAGCCGCAACGGCCGGTCGTCGGTATCGCTGGAGTTCACCCTGAGCCGCGACATCGAGGCCGCCGCCAACGACGTGCGCGATGCGATCAGCGGCGTCGCCGACCGCCTGCCGGACGAGGCCGACGCACCCGAGGTGGAGAAGGCCGACAGCGATTCGGACACCATCATCTGGCTCAACATGAGCTCGACCACGATGGACACGCTGGAGCTGTCGGACTACGCCGACCGCTACGTGGTCGACCGCCTGTCGAGCCTGGAAGGCGTGGCCCAGGTGCGCATCGGCGGGCGCCAGCGCTACGCCATGCGCGTATGGCTCGACGGCGCGGCCATGGCCGCGCGCGGCATCACCCCCGGCGACGTAGAGGCCGCCCTGCGCGCGGAGAACGTCGAGCTGCCTGCGGGCCGCATCGAATCGGGGACGCGCGACTTCACCCTGCGCGTGGAGCGCAACTACACCGAGCCCAAGGACTTCGCCCGCGTGCCTCTGCGCGAGGGCGCCGACGGCTACATCGTGCGCCTGGGCGACGTGGCCCAGGTCGAGTTGGCCTCGGCCGAGCGCCGCGCCTACTACCACAGCAACGGCCAGCCCAACATCGGCCTGGGCATCATCAAGACCTCGACCGCGAACGCGCTGGACGTGACCCGCGCAGCGCGCGCCGCCGCGGCCGAGATCCAGAAGTCGCTGCCGGCCGGCACCGAGATCTTCGTCGCCTTCGACGACACCGTGTTCATCGAGGCCTCGATCAAGCGCGTGTACTGGACCCTGGGCGAGGCGATCGCGCTGGTGCTGCTGGTGATCTGGCTGTTCCTGGGCAGCTTCCGCGCGGCGATGATCCCGGCGCTCACGGTGCCGGTGTGCCTGCTGGCCGCCTTCATCCCGCTGTACCTGTTCGGCTACTCGATCAACCTGCTGACCCTGCTCGCGCTGGTGCTGTCCATCGGCCTGGTGGTGGACGATGCGATCGTGGTGCTGGAGAACATCCAGCGCCGCGTCGACCTCGGCGAGCCGCGGCTGCTCGCTGCGGTGCGCGGTACGCGCCAGGTCGCGTTCGCGGTGATCGCCACCACGACGGTGCTCGTGGCGGTGTTCCTGCCGGTCGGTTTCATGGAGGGCAACACCGGACGCCTGTTCCGCGAACTGTCGGTGGCGCTGGCCGGCGCGGTCGCGCTGTCGGCCTTCGTTGCGTTGACGCTGACGCCGATGATGTCGTCGAAGCTGATCCGGCCGCACGCGCAGGAGAAGCAGACCCGCGTGCATCGCTGGACCAACGCCGGGCTTGCACGCGTGGCCGATGGCTATCGCCGGTCGCTGGCTGTTTCGCTCGGCCATCCATGGATCGTGGGCGGCTTGTTCCTCCTCGCCGGGGCACTCGCATTCGGCCTGTTCAAGCTGGTGCCCTCGGAACTGGCGCCGGCCGAGGATCGCGGCGCGTTCTTCGTCTCCATCGAAGGCCCCGAAGGTGCCGGCTTCGACTACACCGTCGGCCAGATCCGCGAGGTCGAGAAGATCTTCGCGCGGCGGGTGGGCGAGGGTGGCGCCATCCGCCGCTACAACACCCGCGCCCCCGGTGGCTGGGGCGCGAGCGAGGAAATGCACAGCGGCAACGTGATCGTGTTCCTGCAGGACTGGGACAAGCGCGACCAGACCACCGCCGAGGTCGCAGACTCGCTGCGCGCGGAACTGGGCGCATTGCCGGGCGTGCGCGCCTCGCCGCGCGTGGGCGGCGGCCTGGTCGGCAGCCGCGGCCAGCCGGTGCAGATCGTCCTCGGCGGCCCCGAGTACTCCGAGATCGCCGAGTGGCGCGACATCGTGATGCAGCGCCTGGAAGGCAACCCCGGTTTCTTCTCGGTCGATTCGGACTACAAGGAAACGCGCCCGCAGATGCGCGTGCACATCGACCGCCAGCGGGCTTCCGACATCGGCGTCAGCGTCACCGACATCGGCCGCGCGCTGGAAACGATGATGGGCGGGCGCCAGGTGACGACGTTCGTCCAGGACGGCGAGGAGTACGACGTGATCGTGCAGGCCGGCCGTGCCGGCCGCGCGTCGCCGGCCGACCTGAACGCGGTGCAGGTGCGTTCGCGCAATGGCGACCTGGTGCCGCTGTCCAACCTGGTGACGATGAGCGAGCTGGCCGAGGCCGGCAGCCTCAACCGCTTCAACCGACTGCGCGCGATCACCATCAGCGCCGGCCTGTCGCCGGGCTACACCATGGGCGAGGCGCTGGAATTCATCAATACCGTGGTCCGCGAGGAGCTGCCCGATTACGCCCAGGTCGACTGGAAGGGCGAGTCGCGCGAGTACCAGAAGGCCGGCGGCGCGGTCCTGCTGACCTTCACCCTCGCGCTGCTGGTGGTGTACCTGGTGCTTGCCGCCCAGTTCGAGAGCTTCATCCATCCGCTGGTGATCATGCTGACGGTGCCGCTGGGCGTGCTCGGCGCGCTGATCGGCCTGTGGATCACCGGTGGCACGCTCAACCTGTTCTCGCAGATCGGCATCGTCATGCTGGTCGGCCTGGCGGCCAAGAACGGCATCCTGATCGTGGAGTTCGCCAACCAGCTGCGCGACGCGGGCCGCAGCATCCGCGAGGCGATCATCGAATCGGCCGGCGTGCGCCTGCGCCCGATCCTGATGACCTCGATCGCGACCATGGTCGGCGCGGTACCCCTGGTCGCCGCCGGCGGCCCCGGCTCGGCCAGCCGCGCCACGATCGGCGTGGTGGTGATCTTCGGCGTCGGCTTCTCGACCTTGCTGTCGCTGTTCGTGGTGCCGGTGTTCTATGCGCTGCTGGCGCCGTATACGCGCTCGCCCAAGGCGCTCGAGCACCAGGTGCGCGAACTCGAAGCCACGGTGCGCCCGGTCGAGAGCGAGGCGTGAAGGACGAGCAGCGCCTGTACGGCATCAACGCGGTGCGCGCGGCCTTCGCGCGCCGGCCGCAGGCGCTACGCAAGCTCTACCTGGACGAAGCCAGGATCCCGCAGCTGCAGCCGCTTCTGAAATGGTGCGTCGCCAACCGCATCGGCTACCGCGTGGTCGCCGACGAAGACCTGCGCAGGTTGGCCGCCAGCAGCCACCATGAGGGCGTCGTCGCCGACATGCTGCGCGAAGAGCCGCAGCCGCTCACCGGCTGGCTGCGTGACCTCGGCGACGGTCCGCAATGCGCGCTGTGGCTGGACGGTGTCGGCAACCCGCACAACCTCGGCGCGGTCCTGCGCTCGGCCGCCCACTTCGGCATCGCCGCCATCCTGCTGCCCAAGCATTCCACGCTCGCGCTGTCCGGCGCCGCCGCCCGGGTGGCCGAAGGCGGCGCCGAAGCCGTGCCCTTCGTGCGCCTGGGCCGCGACGACAACGCCATCGCCCAGCTCCACGGCGCCGGCTTCAAGCTCGCCGCGACCGTGGTCCGCGGTGGCGAAAACCTCTTCGCGGCAACCTTGCCGCAGCGCCTCGTCTACGTCCTCGGCGCCGAAGGCGAAGGGATGACCGCCGATCTCGCCGCATCCTGCGACTTCCAGCTCTCTATCGCCGGTACAGGCGCGGTGGAAAGCCTGAACGTGTCAGCCGCCGCCGCGATACTGCTGGCAGAATGGTTTCGCCAATTTGGATCGGGGTTCGCAAGATAAGAGATGGCGCGTCCAATCTTGTGCGATGCAGCGTGCGGGCTGCGCCTGGATGGTATACAGACTGGTACCGCCAAGGATGAGATTTCGTCAAGGAAAAGACGATGCGCGCGCCAGGTTATCTCGTACTCTTTGTTGGGAGCTTCCTGGTAGGCGCTCCCGCCCCTGCTCTGGCCGTGATGCATGTCGAATGCGGCGTGGCGACCACTTGCGTCACCGACACGACTACAGGCACAAGGCACTGCAAGAGTATGCAGTACTGCTGGCCGGTGGTTGAGTTCAGTCCTGGTCCTGTTTGGATGACCGGGCCGATCAGCGGGAAGCCCGGCGTCAAGATTCCTGTGCGTCCCACGGACGTCAATGCTGATGGTGCAATGGATTGCTGGAAGAATGTGACCAGCAATGCTTCGATCTCCTCTGGCTTTCCATACAGAAACGACGGGTCGACCCCGCATCAAGGAGTCGACATCGTCTCTGGCACCGCAAACTATGGACGTGGCGCTCCGGTTTTCTCGTTAGGCGCTGGCTATGTTGTCCAGGCTGGCTACAGCGACGCCAATGGAAACTATGTTCGCGTCGCTCAAGGGGACGGCAACACTGTCACCTATATCCACCTGTTGAATAGGTCGGTGGGTACCAATACGGAGGTTGGCGTAGGCACAAAGATTGGGGAGATGAATTGCACCGGATATTGTGGGGGAGGGCCAGAAAGTCCCAACCATGGAAAGATCAGTAGCACACACGTACATATCCAGGTGAAGCGCACGGATGATTCAACGGCCTACTTGGATGCAGTAGATCTGTATGGCGGCGAAAGTTGCGCAGCCGCTGATGTTCCGCCTGGGCCACCGCCGCCGGAAGAGCCTTGTAATCCGATTCCAGAACTCCGCAACAACGATCAGGCCAATCGTCAGGTTCAGCATTGCTTGATTTCAGGAGGGTCGCAATGAGCGGATTCATCTCGACTGTTTCGATTTTCGTAGCTTCGGCGGCGCTATTTTCTGGGATTGCGCTGGCCGGGGCGGATCAACATGCATCTATCCCCAATACCAGCGGCGGCGTGTTCATCAGCTGCCAGAACCCAATCAGCGTGGTCACCATCGCAAGGGCGCCCGATGGCACACGGGTATCCCAGGCAGGGCCGTCAGGGTTTGCCTGGCAACACCGTTTGCCCCCGATGAACAGTGAATACGATCAGTATTACGTCGCACCGGATGGTTCAGCGGCGGTCGTTGCCTTATCGCAAGGTGTCGGGAATGTCTATCTCGTATCGCAGCGACAAACTCCTACTGTCCTGCGTGGAGCAATCGCAGCGGTCGACTTTCAAGGCCCGCTGGCGATGATCGTCCATACCGACCGTCCGAATGGACCCTACAACGTCAGCATCTATCGGGTGGGCTCGGGAGACCTGGTCGGCAACACTTCGTTTGCTCGCCCGAACTGGGAGGATTTCCGGCAATTCACGGTGCGACTTTCGGGAGACGGCAGGTTCTACTACTATCTGGACGATATGCAGCGGCTGCAGTTGCGCGACGCGGTCACCGGAAAGCCTGTATTCCTGGATGCGCAGTTGCCGCAGGGCATTGAGGATGTGTTGCTGCGTACCCGCAACAGCGGCTACCTCATTGCATCCGGAAAGCTTCTTGCAATCGTGGGTGGCGATGCAGAGGAAATCCAGACGCCACTGCTGCCGCTCAACCTCGTCGAGTCGACCGATCCATCGATCCAGCCAGTGAACTTCCATTTTGGCTGGGGAGTCCGGGATGTCGCATCAGGGGAATGGCTGGCGCTGGGAAGGGACGGCGAGATCATTACCGCCGGACATGGCATGGCTGCAGTACTGGAGTCGCAGAATGGCCGCGTCCAGGTATACGACCTGTCCGGGAAGTCGCGGTTGTTGCGAAGCGTGGCCGTCGACACCCGAGGCGGTAGACGGCCGATGTGCGCCAACGGCTATGGCGCAATGACGTACCGGGATGGCCAGTTCATATGGCGCCGGGCGAAGTAGGGCAGCTCTTGGAAGGGCATTTTCAGCCACGGATGAACACGGATAAACACGGATAGAGCGAAAGCCAAAAAAGGAATGGGTCCACGCGCATGTCGTTCCGGTTACCCGGCAACCACACGCGCGTGAACCCACTCTGCCCTTGCTCTGGCTTTATCCGTGTTTATCCGTGTTCATCCGTGGCCAAAAAGCCTTTGATGTTCGCGATCACCAGCTCGGCGTGTGGGCACGCTCGGGGGAGCTGCCGAAGTCGCCTTCCGCCGAAGCTGCGAGATAGGTGAACACGGTGTACGCCGCGACATTCTGCGCCAGCACCTTCGGGTCGATCTTGTCGAGGGTGTCGTCCTCGGTGTGGTGCAGGTCGAAGTAGTCGGTGCCGTCGTGGCCCAGCCACGCCCACGCGGCGCCGGCCCACGTGTAGGGCAGGATGTCGGACTCCGCGCTGCCTTGGCCCGGCATCCATTCCACGCCCAGCGGCGCCAGCGCGCCGGCGATCTGCTCGATCGCGCCCTTGGCGTGGTCGGCCACGCCCGCGTCGAAGCCGTAGATGCGACCGGCACCGAAGTCGCTTTCGGCCAGGATCGCGTGCTTCACCAGTTCGTCGGTGTGCGCCCTGGCGTAGGCGAAGCCGCCGTGCAGGCCCTGCTCCTCGTTGGCGAAGGCGACGACGCGGATGCTGCGCGCCGGACGCTGCGGCGCCGCGGCGATCAGCTTCGCCGCCGCCATGGTGATGCCGATGCCGGCGGCATCGTCGATGGCGCCGGTGCCCACGTCCCAGGAATCCAGGTGCCCGGCGATCAGCACGACTTCATCGGGGCGGCTGGCGCCGGTGATCTCGCCGATGACGTTCTGCGAGGTGTATTCGCCGTTCCAGCCGCAGTCCAGGGACACGCGGATGCGGGTGGAAGGATCCAGCGCGAGCAGGCGCGCCAGCTGGTCGGCATCGGGATTGCTCAGCGCGGCCGACGGAATCGGCGTCAGTCCTTCAGCGAAGCGCGTGCCGCCGGTGTGGGCGACGCGATGGTTGTCGGTTCCGGCCGAACGCATGACGTATGCGGCAGCGCCGGCACGGATGGCGGCCGACGGGCCGCCGCCACGGATGCGGCTGGCCATGCCGTAGCCGCTGCCGTCCTGCTTGCGTTCCATGCGGTAGTCGATGAAGGCGATCTTGCCCTTGAGCGAGCCGGGCTCGGCCTTCTCCAGCGATTCCAGGTCCGGGAAGCGCACCACCTGGCCTTCGACGGTGCCGCCGGGGCTGCCGCCGAGCGCGATCACCACCAACTTCTGCGAATGCGGCCCCAGCACTTCGGCGCTCTGGCCGCGACGCTCCCACTTGGGGAAGGTGACCGGCTCGGTCCACACGCGGTCGAAACCCAGCTCCTCGAACTTGGCCTTTGCCCAGGCCACCGCGCGCGCGTCGCCCTCGCTGCCGGCCATGCGCGGCCCGACTTCGGTGGTCAGCGATTCGGTGACCTTCCAGCCGGTGTCGTCGGCGAGCGCGGTTTCGCGCAGCTGCGCGGCGGTGTCGAGCGCGGCCTGCGGGATGCGGGTGGGCTGTTGTGCCGCGGCGGGCAGCGAAACGAGCAGGGCAAGCAACAGCGGCGCAAGGCGCATGGCGGGCTCCGACTTCAGGGAAACCCCGAGCTTAGCGCCCGGGGAGCGGGCGCAGCTGTGCCTCAAGTCATGCCGCCGCGCTCAGCGCTTCAGGGAGTCGCGGATCTCGCGCAACAGCAGCACTTCCTCGGGCGGCGCGGCGGGCGCGGCCTCGGCGCGCTGGTGCATGCGGTTGTAGGCCTTCAGGAACAGGAAGATCACCAGGGCGATCAGGACGAAGTCGATCGCGGTCTGGATCAGCAGGCCGTACTGCACCGCGACCTCGGCCACTTCCGCGCCTGCCGCATCGACCGATGCCGGCTTGATCACGTACTTCCAGTCCGAGACGCTGACGCCGCCGAGCAGCACGCCCACCAGCGGCATCACGATGCCGTCGACCAATGCGGTCACGATCTTGCCGAACGCGGCGCCGATGACCACGCCGACCGCCAGGTCGACGACGTTGCCGCGGGATATGAACGCCTTGAATTCGCTGACCATGCCCATCGTCAATCTCCCTCCGTCGGTGTGATCCTTCCCTCGAATTCAACCACGCCGTCGAGGCTGGCGCGAAAGCGGTCGCCCGGCTGCAGCGGGCCGACGCCGGCGGGCGTGCCCATGAACACCAGGTCGCCGGCGCGCAGCCGGAACAGCTTCGACAGTTCGTGCAGGATGTCGGCCACGTCCCAGATCAGGTCGCGCAGGCTGCCGTGCTGGCGGCGCTCGCCGTTGACCTCGAGCGTCAGGGTGCGTGCGTACAGGTCGCCGGCCGTGGCGGCCGGCACGATCGCGCTCATCGGCGCGGAGGAATCGAAGGCCTTGCCGATGTCCCACGGCAGGCCTTTGGCCTTGGCCTCGGCCTGCAGGTCGCGGCGGGTCAGGTCCAGGCCGACGCCGTAGCCGGCGACCAGGGCCATCGCGTCCTCGCGCCGCAGTTCGCCGCGCGGGCCGTCGCTGCCCAGCGCGACCACCAGCTCGACTTCGTGGTGCAGCTCGCGCGTG
>NZ_JARUVM010000072.1 GCF_029763755.1 Luteimonas sp. 8-5 | reverse complement strand
CGGCGGCACGCTCGCAGCAGCGGCAGCCGGCGCCGGCGGCGTGCCGGCAGCCCCGCCGCTGGCGCTGGATCCGGGTATCTTCCGCGCGTACGACATCCGCGGCATCGTCGGCCAGACCCTCGACATCGGCGTGGCCGAAGCGATCGGCCGCGCGGTCGGCTCGCTGATGCAGGAACAGGGCGCCACCGACATCGTGATCGGCCGCGACGGCAGGTTGTCGGGCCCCGACCTGGTGGCCGGCCTGGTCGAAGGCCTGCGCAAGGCAGGCCGCAACGTGATCGACATCGGCATGGTGCCGACGCCGGTGGTGTACTTCGGCACCTACCACCTGCACACCGGCTGCGGCATCGCCGTCACCGGCAGCCACAATCCGCCGGACTACAACGGCTTCAAGATCATGGTCGGCGGCCAGACCCTTTCGGGCGATGCCATCACGGACCTGCACGACCGCATTGCCGGCGGCCGCCTCTTCACCGCGGAGGCGCCCGGCACGGTCATCCAGCGCGACATCGGCGACGACTACGTCGCGCGCATTTCCTCGGACGTGCAGATCGACCGGCCGCTCAAGGTCGTGGTCGATGCCGGCAACGGCGTGGCCGGCGAGCTCGGCCCGCGCGTGCTGCAGGCGGTGGGCGCGCAGGTGGTGCCGCTGTATTGCGACATCGACGGCAGCTTCCCCAACCACCACCCCGATCCCAGCGATCCGGCCAACCTGGTCGACCTGATCGGCAAGGTGCAGGAGGAAGGCGCCGACCTGGGCATCGCCTTCGACGGCGACGGCGACCGCCTGGGCGTGGTCACCCGCGACGGCGGCAACATCTACCCCGACCGCCTGCTGATGCTGTTCGCTGCCGACGTGCTCGAGCGCAATCCCGGCGCGGTGATCGTCTACGACGTGAAGTGCAGCGGCCGCCTGCAGGGCCACATCCTGCGCCACGGCGGCAGTCCGATGATGTGGAAGACCGGGCATTCGCTGATCAAGGCGCAGATGCGCGAGGTCGAGGCCGAACTGGCCGGCGAGATGAGCGGCCACTTCTTCTTCGCCGAACGCTGGTACGGGTTCGACGACGGCCTTTACGCCGCCGCGCGCCTGCTCGAGATCGTCGCCGCCGGTTCCGGCTCGCCGAGCGAGCAGCTCGATGCGCTGCCCGAAGGCGTGTCGACGCCGGAACTCAAGGTCGATGCGCCCGACGGCGATCCGCATGCGTTCGTGCGGGCGTTCGTGGATTCGGCCACGTTCGAGGGCGCGCGTTCGACCACCATCGACGGGCTGCGCGTGGACTGGCCGGACGGCTGGGGCCTGGTGCGCGCTTCGAACACGACGCCGGTGCTGGTCATGCGCTTCGATGCGGACAACCAGGAGGCGCTGGCGCGCATCCAGTCGGCGTTCCGCGAGCAGCTCCTCGCCGTCAAGCCCGACCTCGCCCTGCCGTTCTGATTACGGGCGGGCGAGGACGGCGGCGTCGGGGTTCTTGAAGGAGCGGTAGCGCTCGACCGCGTCGGCGAGCTCGCCGTCGAGGCTGGCGCGCTCCACGCGCTGCTCGGCGATGATGCGCTGCTGCTTGAGCAGGTCCGCGTGCTGCGCCTGCAGCCTCGACAGCAGCGACTTGGAAACAGGCTTGCCCGCGAGCTCCAGGTTGTTGGCCTGGCCGAGTAGCGTCACCAGGCTGCGGCGCAGGTTCTCCTCGCCCATGACCGAAGCCTTGAGCGCGTCGTCCAGCAGGGCCAGGCGTTCGCCGTAGGCGTTGCGCAGGTCCTGTTCGGTGGCATACGACTCGACCATCGCCATGTCGCGGCGGCGCTGCGCCGCAGCGGCCAGGGTGTCGGCGATGGCCTGCTTCTCGCGCTCGGCCGCGGCGGCGACCTCCTCCTCGGTGAGCGCGCGCCCGACTTCGCCGGTGGCGCGCCCGGTGGCGGCGTTGATCTCGGTGCGAGCCAGCTCGACCGCGCCGGGCGGCAGGGCGTCGCCGCAGGTGCGCTGGCCGTTTTCTTCCCAGCAGTACAGCTTCTTGCCGCCCTTCTGCTGGGCGCCGGCCGTCGCGGCGACGGCAAGCAGCAACATGGCGGCGGCGATGCGATTGAGGTTCATGGTTTGCAGCCCCTGTTCTGCAATGCCTCTCAGGAAATGCCGTAGCGGTTCCGGTATGCGAGCAGGCGCTCGCGCTGGTCCACAAGTTCCGCATTTTCGCCCGCCAATGCAAGCAGGTCGTCGAGCGTGGCCACGGCGACCACCGCGATGCCGGTTTCGTAGGCCAGCGCCTGGGTCGCCGAGCGCCGTTCGCCCTCGGCGACGGCTTCCTGCCGGTCCAGGCCGATCGCCAGGGCAGCGACAGTGCCGCCGGCCGCGGCGATGGCCGCCAGCGCCTCGCGCACCGCGGTGCCGGCGGTAACTACGTCGTCGACCACCAGCACCCGCCGGCCCTGCATCGATGCGCCGATCAGGTTGCCGCCCTCGCCGTGGGTCTTGGCTTCCTTGCGGTTGAAGGCGACGGGCAGGTCGCGGCCGCGGCGCGCGTATTCACATGCCAGCGCGGTGGCCAGCGGGATGCCCTTGTACGCCGGCCCGAACAGGCAATCGAACTCGACGCCGGCGGCGTCGACGGCGTCGGCATAGCATCCGGCCAGGGTCGCCAGCATGGCGCCCGAGTCGAAGCGGCCGGCATTGAAGAAGTAGGGGCTCTGGCGGCCGGACTTGAGGGTGAATTCGCCGAAGCGCAGGGCCTGCGCCCGCAACGCCAGTTCCAGGAAGCGGCGACGGTGTCCGGAAGCATGCGAATCGGCCATGGCCGTCATTCTCCCACGCATTGCTATGATCGGGAAAACGGCAGGCACAGGCGGCCCATGCGCATCACCAGCTTCAACGCCAACGGCTTGCGCTCGGCGACCAGCAAGGGATTCTTCGACTGGTTCGCCGCGCAGGACACGGACATCCTCTGCATCCAGGAAACCAAGGCCCAGGAGCACCAGCTCGCGGGCCCCGAATTCCTGCCCTCCGGCTACAAGGCCTGGGTCCGCGACGCCACCACCAAGAAGGGCTACAGCGGCGTGGCCATCTACTCCAGGCGCGAGCCGGACGAGATCCGCACCGCGCTGGGCTGGGAGCCGTTCGACGAGGAGGGGCGCTACATCGAGGCGCGCTTCGGCAACCTCAGCGTGGTCTCGTTCTACATCCCCTCGGGCTCTTCGGGCGAATTGCGCCAGGGCTTCAAGTTCGAGGTCATGGACTGGCTCAGGCCGATCCTGGAGCAATGGCTGGCCAGCGGCCGCGATTACGTTCTGTGCGGTGACTGGAACATCGTCCGCAGCGAGCTCGACATCCGCAACTGGAAGTCCAACCAGAAGAACTCCGGATGCCTGCCGCCCGAGCGCGACTGGCTCAACGGGCTTTGCCACGACACCGGCTGGGTCGACGCCTATCGCCACCTGCACGCCGAAGGCCAGGACTACACCTGGTGGAGCAACCGTGGCGCCGCGCGCGCCAACAACGTCGGTTGGCGCATCGACTACCAGTTCGTGACGCCGTCGCTGCGCGACCGCCTGCGCGCCTGCTCGATCGAAACCGCGCAGCGCTTCTCCGACCACGCGCCGTTCACCGTCGACTACGCCGGATGAGCGCCGCCGCAGGCAAGGTGTCGTACAAGGGCTGGGCGGGGATCAAGCGCGCGTTCGCGACCCCGTCCGCATTCACGTTGCTGGTGATGGGTTTCGGTTCGGGCCTGCCGTTCCTGCTGATCGCGTCGATGACACTGTCCACGCGCCTGCGCGACGTGGGGCTGGACCTGGGCAGCATCGGCCTGATCAGCCTGGCGAGCTTTTTCTACCTGCTCAAGTTCGCCTGGGCGCCGCTGCTGGACCGCTACGCGTTCCCGCTCACCGCGTTCCTCGGCAGGCGGCGCTCCTGGCTGCTGGTTTCGCAGTTGCTGGTGGGCCTCAGCCTGGCCGCGCTCGCGCTGACCACGCCCGGCGCCGACGTCACCGCGCTGGTCATCTGGGTCCTCATAGGTTCGTTCGCCGGCGCCACCCAGGATTCAGTGGTCGACGCGTACCGCATCGAGATCGCACCCGCCTCGGCGCAGGCGGCGCTGGCCGCCACCTACACGCTGGGCTATCGCTTCGGGCTGATCGTCGGCGGTGCCGGCGCGTTGTACATCGCGGATTTCCAGGGCTGGATGCCGTCGTACCTGTGGATGGCGGCGTTGATGCTGATCCCCATCGCGACCACGCTGCTGGCCCCGGAGCCTGTCGCGCCGGAAGCCACCGTGGTCCGCCGGATCGACTTCATCGGCGCCTTCTGGCAGCCGTTCTCGAGCTACTTCCGCCACAACGGCATGGTGCTCGGGCTGGTGCTGCTGTTGTTCGTGGGCCTGTTCAAGTTCCCCGACCAGGTGATCGGGGTGATGGCGGGGCCGTTCTACCTCGACTCGGGCTTCAGCAAGTCCGACATCGCCACGGTCTCCAAGTTGTTCGGCATCTGGATGGGCATCGCCGGCGCGTTCGCCGGCGGCGTGGCCGTGGCCGCGTTCGGGTTCCGGCGCATGTTGCTGGTGGCCGCGCTGGGCGTGGCCCTGTCCAACCTGGCGTTCCTGTTGATGGCCCACCATCCGTCGGAACTGTGGGCGTTCTACGCCGCCATCGCCGCCGACAACCTGTTCCAGGGCTTCGCGGGTGTGGTATTGATCGCCTTCATGTCGGCGCTGACGGACCGCAATTTCACCGCGACCCAGTTCGCCCTGCTGGTGTCGCTGGCCAACCTGCCGGGCAAGTTCGCCGGCGGTGTCTCGGGTTATCTTGTCGAGGCGACGTCGTACGCCACCTTCTTCACCCTGAGCGCGCTCACCGTGGTGCCGACCCTGCTGCTGCTGGCATGGATGTGGCGCCGGTTGCAGGATCGTGAGCAGCATCGTGACCGCACGGAACCGGAGGCTGCATGAGTCCCTTCCTGCTCGATACCGTCGATCCCATCCTGGCCGACCGCCTGCGCAAGCTCGCCGGCAAACGCGGCTGGAGCGAAAGCGATGCGCTGATCCGGGTGATCGAGCGCGGCCTGCCGGTGATCGAGGCCGAAGTGCCCCCAAGCCTCGAGCACGAGGAAGCCGACGCCCTCCAGGCCGCCATCGCCGCCCTCGAACAGATCCCCACCTCCACCTTCGCCGCCATCGGCAAGGTCCCGGAGGAACCCGAAGGTTCCTAGCGTCGGGGGGCTCTTCTTTGACGCGGATAACGCGGATTAAAGAGCGGATCAACACGGATCAAGCAAAGGAGAATGGGTTCAGGGCAGCTGTGGCGGCGCGCCTGGACCCACTAGTGCTTTATCCGCGTTGATCGCCTTTCCTGATCCGCGTTGATCCGCGTCAAAAAGAACTCGCACCCATTCACGCAGGATGGATGGCGCCGAGGATTCGGGGGGCGGTGGCGCCGGTGACGGTGGGGAGGTTGCCGGGGCGGCCGGCGAGGGTTTCGCGGGCCAGCCAGGCGAAGCCCATGGCTTCGACGAAGTCCGGGTCCACGCCGTGCAATGCGGTCGATTCCACCGCCACGCCGGGCAGGCGCGCGGCGATGCGCGCCAGCAGCACGGGATTGTGCACGCCGCCGCCGCAGACCAGCAGGCGCTGGGTACCGGGCTGTCCGGCCATCAGTGCGTCGGTGACGCTGGCGGCGGTGAGTTCGAGCAGGGTGGCCTGCACGTCGGCCGGGTCCTCGTCGCCGCGCAGGCGCGTGCCCAGCCAGTCGAGATGGAATTGTTCGCGGCCGCTGCTCTTGGGCGGCGGTTGTGCGAACCAGGGCTCGTCGAGCATGCGCTGGAGCAAGGCCTCGTCGACCTTGCCCACGGCGGCCCAGGCACCGCCGGCGTCGTAGGCGGTGCCGATGTGGCGCTCGTGCCAGGCATCGAGCAGCGCGTTGGCCGGGCCGGTGTCGAATCCGCGCACCGCGCCGCCGGCGGCGTCAAGCAGGGTCAGGTTGGCGATACCGCCCAGGTTGAGGACGGCGCGCGATTCGACCGT
>NZ_JARUVM010000071.1 GCF_029763755.1 Luteimonas sp. 8-5 | reverse complement strand
GTGGCGCTCGTGCCAGGCATCGAGCAGCGCGTTGGCCGGGCCGGTGTCGAATCCGCGCACCGCGCCGCCGGCGGCGTCAAGCAGGGTCAGGTTGGCGATACCGCCCAGGTTGAGGACGGCGCGCGATTCGACCGTGGAGCCGAGCAGCGCCGCGTGCAGCGCCGGCAACAGCGGCGCGCCGTGTCCGCCGGCGGCCACGTCGCGGCGGCGCAGGTCGGACACCGTGGTGATGCCGGTGCGTTCGGCGATCCGGTTGGCGTCGCCGATCTGCATCGTGAACGGCACTTCGGCACGCGGGCGATGGCGCACGGTCTGGCCGTGCGAGCCGATCGCGCGCACCTGCGCCGGAGCGATGCCGGCGCTGTCGAGCAGCGACATGGCGGCGTCGGCGAAGGCGATGGCGACCTGCGCATCGAGCATGCCGAGTTCATCCAGGCCGTGACACTCGCCGCCCTGGCCCAGGGCGACGAGCCGTGCGCGCAGGGAAGGTTCCCAGGGCACGGTGGCGCCCTGTACCAGGTTGCAGTGGCGATGGTTGTCGTCGTCGAGCTCGACGAGTGCGGCGTCGATGCCGTCGGCGCTGGTGCCCGAGATCAGGCCGAGATAGAGGGGTCCCATCCGGGAAGGTTAGCCCTTCCGCGGTGCCTTCGGCTTGTCCGTCGTTTCCGCCCTGGCGTAGATCACGTCCTCGACCTGGCGGATCTTGGCCAGCGACTGCGCGGTCTGGGCGCGGAACTGGGCGAGCGCGGTGCCGCGCAGCGGGTCCGGCGGCGGCATGGTCACCGACAGCGGGTTGCGGTGCACGCCGTTGACGCGGAACTCGTAGTGCAGGTGCGGGCCGGTGGCCAGGCCGCTGCTGCCGACGTAGCCGATCACGTCGCCCTGGGTCACGCGCTGGCCGGCACGTTCCTTGCCGAAGCGCGACATGTGCGCGTACAGGGTGGTGTAGCCGCGGCCATGGTCGAGGATCACGGTGCGGCCGTAGCCGCCCTTCCAGCCGACGAAGGCGACGCGGGCGTTGCCGGCGGCCTTGATCGGCGTGCCGGTGCTGGCGGCAAAATCCACGCCCTGGTGGGCGCGGGTCCTGCCCAGCACCGGATGCTTGCGCGCCTTGGTGAAGCGCGAGCTGATGCGGGTGTACTGCACCGGCATGCGGATGAATGCGCCCTTCAGCGGCCGGCCTTCCTCGTTGAAGTAACCGACCTTGCCGTCGTGCTCGAAGCGGAACGCCGAGTGCGGCTTGCCGCGGACGGTGAACGTGGCGGCCAGGATGTTGCCGGTGCGCAGCAGCTCGCCTTCGCGCCAGAGTTGTTCGACCACGACGCTGTAGCGGTCGCTGGCGACGACGTCGGAGCTGAAGTCGATGTCGTACTGGAAGATCTCGTCGGTGAGCTGGTTGATCGAACGGCCGGGCAGGCCCTTCTTGCGTGCCGACCAGAACAGCGATTTGCCGACTTCGCCGCTGATCACCACCGTGCGGGTGGATACCGGGCGCTCGATCACGCGCTTGCGGACCTCATCGCCGGCCAGGCTCAGTTCGACCTGGTGGATGTCGTCGCGCTCGTAGCGCAGGGCGCGCAGCTGGCCGTCGGCGGCGATGTCGAAGCCGAGCACGGCGCCGGGGCGCAGGCGGGTCAGCGCCTGGCGGTCGTCGGCGGCATCGAGCAGGCGATGCATGGTGCTGGCCGACAGGCCCAGGTCCTCGAAGATCCGGCCCAGGGTCTGGCCGCTCTCGACCGTGACCTGGCGCCAGTTGTCGTGGGCGATGTCCTCGCGCGGCGTGGCGGCCGGCGCCGGCAGGGCCAGCGACTGGGTGATGCGGGGCGCCGACAGCGAGGCCTGCATGGTACCGGTGGCCGGGCCGGAGAAACCGGGCACGACCGCCGCGACCAAGGCGCCGAGGGTGGCGAACAGGCTGGCGTGCGCCCATTGCCGGCGGGTCCATCGGCCGCTGAAGGTGCCGTTCAAGCCCGGCAGGTGCCGGGCCAGGACCTTGCGGTGCAGGATCGATTCGCGCAGCTTGTCCAGCCGCTCGCGGCGGCTGCTGCGGCTTTCGCCCGCCGTCATCGCGCCAGGCCCATGGTGTCGTGCGGAATGTTCATCAGATCGATCCCCCCGGTCCGATGTGATGGACGCGTCAGCGGGGTAACATAGTCTTGCGAAAAAGGTCAGTCAAACCCTTGTGCGGCTTGGATTTAGTGCCCGTCACGGATTAACCCGCCTTTAACATCGATTCCCCGACGGACATCACACATTGATCGCCGCTCCCGCCACTGCCGAACACGACGCAGCCGCCCAGATCGCCCTCATCGCCCGCGGCGCCGACGAGATCCTCAAGCGTGAAGAACTCGAGGCCCGCCTCGGCGCGTCGATGAAGAGCGGCGGCAAGCCGCTGCGGGTGAAGGCCGGCTTCGACCCGACCGCGCCGGACCTGCACCTGGGCCACACGGTGCTGCTGAACAAGCTGCGCCAGTTCCAGGACCTCGGCCACCAGGTGATCTTCCTGATCGGCGACTTCACCGGAATGATCGGCGACCCGACCGGCAAGAACGCCACGCGCAAGCCGCTCACCCGCGAGGACGTGCTGGCCAACGCGAAGACCTATGCCGAGCAGGTGTTCAAGGTGCTCGACCGCGAACGCACCGAAGTGCGCTTCAACAGCGAATGGTTCGGCAAGATGACCGCGGCCGACATGATCCGGCTCGCCGGCCAGCACACCGTGGCGCGGATGCTCGAGCGCGACGACTTCGCCAAGCGCTATGCGGCGCAGCAGTCGATCGCGATCCACGAGTTCCTGTATCCGCTGGTGCAGGGTTACGACTCGGTGGCGCTGGAGGCCGACGTCGAGCTCGGCGGCACGGACCAGAAGTTCAACCTGCTGATGGGCCGCGGCCTGCAGGAGCACTACGGGCAGAAGCCGCAGATCGTGCTGACCATGCCGCTGCTCGAAGGCCTGGACGGCGTGCAGAAGATGTCCAAGTCGCTGGGCAACTACATCGGCATCGACGAGCCGGCGATCGACATGGTCACCAAGGCGATGAAGATCGGCGACGAACTGATGTGGCGCTGGATCGAGCTGCTCAGCTTCGAGATCACCCTCGAGGAAGTCCCCGGACTGAAGCGCGACATCGCCACGGGCGCGCTCAACCCGCGCGACCTCAAGCTGCGCCTGGCACGCGAACTGGCGGCGCGCTTCCACGGCGCCGAAGCAGCGGACCTTGCGGTGGCGGGCTGGAACGCGGCCGTGCGCGGCGAGGGCGACACCTCGCAGCTGCCACTGCAGGACGTGGCGGTTCCCGCCGAGGGCCTGCGCATTGCCGCGCTGCTGACCGCCGCCGGCCTGACGCCGAGCAATTCCGAGGCCAACCGCAAGCTCAAGGAGCGTGCGGTGAAGGTCGACGGCGAAGTCGTGGAGGATGCGCAGCGCGTGTTCGCGCCAGGCTTCGAGGGCATGCTCGCGGTGGGCAAGCGCAACTTCGCGCGTGTGCGCCTGGTCGCCGGCTGAAGCCCGCTGACACCGTCGTGACGGCGCCGGCGCCACGCTGGGCGCATGGACGACATCGGTTCACAGCTCGGGGTGTTGCTTTCCACCGCCTACGCCATGCTGCTCGGCGGCGTTATCGGGTTCGAGCGCGAGCTCAAGGACCGGCCGGCGGGTTTCCGCACGCACATGCTGGTGGCGGGCGCCGCGGCGCTCCTGGTCGGGCTGGGTGACCTCGTTGCAGACCACTTCACCGCGCTGCATTCGGATGCGTTGCTGCGCATCGACCCGATCCGCCTGATCGAAGCGGTGGTCACCGCCGTGGGCTTCCTCGGCGCCGGCGCGATCTTCCGCCGCAGCGGGGGCAACAGCGTCGCCGGCCTGACCACGGCGGCGTCGCTGCTGATGGTCGCCGCGATCGGCATCGCCGCCGGGCTGCGCGCGCATGCGCTGGCCATCGGCGGCACGCTGCTCACGTTGGCGGTGCTGACCGTGCTGGCGTGGGTGGAGCGGCGCGCGGGGACGCGGCGGCCGGGTTAGTCGAAGTCCGCGGGAGGGGGCCATTGCCCGGCGGCGATGGCGCGCTGGCGCAGGCTTTCGACTTCGCCCAGGAACGCGATGGTTTCCAGCCCGACGCCCGGGGGCAGTGGCTCCGACGCCAACCTCATGAGCCAGCGATGGCGACGGTACTGCTCGCGCAGGCGCTCGCTGCCGGGCTCGCCCCGGACCAGCGGAAGCAGATAGCCGAATCCGATCCCGCGTGCGAGCAGCGTGTCGCCCTGCGTGAACAGGGTAAGCGTCGCAACACAAGCCTGCCGTCGATGCGGAAAGGCGGCCACCGACTCCGTCGAGCATCCTTGCAACGACTGGTAGGCGGGCAGGCCGATCGCCATCTCCAGAGCCATTGCCTCGAAGGCGGCAATATCGTCGCGCCCTGGCGCGTGTCCAAGCAAGTAACCCGCGTCTGCCAGACCTCCGGCACTGGGCGTGCACTCTTTCGACGTGCGGCGACGGGCGAGCAGGGGCGCCAGGCGGATGAAGACAGTGCCGAAATGGCTGTCGACGTGGTCCGATTGCGCGGCGCCCTGCAGGGCGCGCTCGTAGCCGGCGACGTCGTCGCGCCGTTGCGCGCGAGTCATCGCCATGGCCCACGCGGCCGCGTTGTCCGGCTCGAGCCGGAGCAGGTGTGCAATGGCCGCCTGCTGGTCGCAACCGTCCTTGTCGCGGCACGCGGCGGCGGAGTGCCATGCGAGCTCGACGTCGTCGGGCCAGCGTTGCCTGGCGTCCACGATGCTGGCGGTCAGTTCCGAAGCGGGAATCCCGTCGGCCGCCAGGATTGCCTGCGCAGCCAGCAGCCGGTCCAGCGCGTCGCCAGGCGAGCGGCGCGGATCGGTGTCGCGGTACAGCGCAAGCAAGTGGCGGTTGCGCTCGGCCAGGCAGCGCATGTCCAGGGCGACTTCGCTGGCCTGCGCCAGGACCGCCTGGAGTGTCGGCGATCGCACCCGCGCAGTCGCGGTCGCCTCGTGCGCGACCGCGCCGTCGACGTCCCCGCCGGAATCGGCAGGGACCTGCGCTCCAACAGAGTGGGATGCCTGCGGCTTGCCATCCTGGACCCGCCCCAGCAGCAGCGCGAGCAGCGCTGCCGCCAGGACGAGGAGGATGAATCGGCGCAATCCCTGTGCCGTCAAGGGCGTGTCCTACGCGATGCGCTGCGCTGCCGCCACCATCAGCCACAGCACGCAGCCGATGCCGCCGAGCCAGGCCAGGCTGCGCAGCCAGTGCAGGCCGGTGAGGTAGAAGATGCCGTGGGCGATGCGGATGGCGACGAACGCCAGCGCGAGCGTCTGCACCAGGTTCGCCGGTACGCCGGCGGCCTGCGCCATCAGCACGCCGGCGGCGAACGGGGCGAAGGCTTCGAACGCGTTGAGGTGCGCGGAGTAGGCGCGCTGCACTAGTGGATTGTCCTGGCGCGCGACCCACGGGCGCGGGTCGCGGTTGTTGTAGCGGTTCGGGCCGCTGCGCTTGGCGATCACCACCCAGCCGTAAGGCAGCAGCGCGGCGACGACGATGCACCAGTAGGCGATGCTCATTGCGCGGTTTCCTGCCGGGCGGCCATCGCCTGGTCGCGCAGGGCCTTGAACGGATTGCCTTCGTACCAGTTCGGCCACTTGTCCGAGCCGGCCAGCTCGCGGCCGACGCCGTACATCGCGGCCAGGTCCTCCATGGTGCCGTCGAGCTTCCACGTGGCCGGGTCGTACTCGTCGGCGGGGCTGTGGTAGCGGTTCTTGCCGTAATCCTTGCCGGCCGCCTCGCCCGCTTCCTTGCCGCCTTCGACCAGGTCGTCGCCGCCGTCCATGTACAGCGCCGGCACGCCGGCCTTGGCGAAGCTGAAATGATCGGAGCGGAAGTAGCCGCCGGCTTCCGGATGGCCTTCGGCATGCATCACCCGGCCCTGGGCGTCGGCGATCGGCTTGAGGATGTCCTCGAGCTCGGAGCTGCCCATGCCGACCACGGTGATGTCGCGGCTGCGGCCGTTGACGCCCATGGCGTCGACGTTGACCACGGCCACGGTGTGGTCGAGCGGGATCGCCGGATGCGCGGCGTAGTACTGCGAGCCGAGCAGGCCGGATTCCTCGAGCGTGACTGCTACGAACAGCAGCGAGCGCTCGGGCTTGGGCGTCTGCGTGGCGAAGGCCTCGGCGATCTCGAGGATGCCGGCCACGCCGGTCGCGTTGTCGACGGCGCCGTTGTAGATGACATCCTTCGTAGCGTCCGCGCCCTCTTCGCCGTCATGCTTGCCCAGGTGGTCCCAGTGCGCCATGTAGACGATGGCCTCGTCGGGACGGGTGCTGCCCGGCAGCAGGCCGACGACGTTGCGCGAGGACTTCTCCTCGATCGTGCTCCTGAGGTCCAGCGACAGCGTCGCGTCCAGCGGCACCGGCTTGAAGCCGCGCTTGTTGGCCGCGGCGCGCAGCGCGTCGAGGTCCAGACCGGCGTCGGCGAACACCGACTTGGCCGCCTCGCCGCTGATCCAGCCCTGGGCCGGAAGGCGCGGCGCCGGATCGCTGTCGGCCCGCAGGTCGTACTGCACGCCCGACCAGGAGTTGCGCACCACGTCCCAGCCGTAGGACGCCCCTTCCGTGTCGTGGATGATCAATGCGGCCGCGGCGCCCTTGCGCGCGGCTTCCTCGAACTTGTAGGTCCAGCGCCCGTAGTAGGTCATGCGCTTGCCTTCGAACAGCGACTCGTCGCCGGCGTGGAAGCCGGGATCGTTGACGAGCATGACCACGGTCTTGCCGGCGACGTCGAGGCCGGCGTAGTCGTTCCACTGCTGCTCGGGCGCGTCGACGCCGTAGCCGACGAACACCAGCTGACTGGCGTCGATCTTCACTTCGGTCTGGCCGCTGCGGGTGCCGATCACCATGTCGTCGCCCGCTGCCAGCACGTGCTGCTTGCCGGCAACGTCGACCTGCAGGGTGGTGCCGGGCTCGGCCGTGGTCTCCACCATCGGCACGGTCTGGAACCACTGGCCGTCCATGCCCGGCTGCAGGCCGATGCGCTCCATCTGTGCCTTGATGTATTCGACCGTCTTGTCCTCGCCGGGCGTGCCGGGGCCGCGGCCCTCGAACGCATCCGAGGACAGGATCTCGACGTGCCGGGCGAAGTCGCCGGGCGCGATCGCGTCCTGGAAGGTCCAGGCGTCGGCGGCTGGCGCCGCGGCATCGGTGGCCGGGGGGGCGGCGTCGCGCTGGCAGGCGGCCAGCGCGAGCGTTGCGATCAGGCAGGTGGCTAGGCGCATAAAGAAAGAAAAAAAGGGGACGGAGGGGATTAAGTTGTCCGATTATCGCGGCAGCGGACGCGACAAAGTCAACTTAATCCCCTCCGTCCCCTTTTTTTCTATTCTTCGGGCGGGGTGGGGGTGGAGTAGGGCTTGGCGGTGGCGCCGCTGACGCGGCCGATGCGCGCACGGGTGTGCACGTACAGGACGACGTCGCGCTCGAACACCAGCGGGCCGTCGACCACGGCGTTGGGGCCGATGACGATGCGCGGCGGGCGCTGCTTCTTCCAGTGGAAGGACATGCCGTTGGGCTTCTCCACCCGGATGCCGCCCTTGACGTGCGAATCGGCGCCCACGGTGATGTTGCCGGAGACCGTCTCGATGTCGCCGCCGACCACGGTGCCGACGATGCCGATGCCGCCGTTGACGTTCTCGATGTTGCCAACTACCTGGCTGCCGCGATCCAGGTAGATGCCGCCGTTGACGGTTTCGATGCCGTGGACGCGCGCGCGCTTGCCCAGGCGGATGCCGCCGTTCACGGCTTCCAGGTCGCGCGCGTGGACGTCGTCACCGCCCTCGATGCCGCCGTTGACGGTGCTCGCATCCTCGATCACGGCGCCGTCGCCGATGTCGATCCCGCCGTTGACGGTCTCCAGGTCGCCGTAGGTCTGCCCGGCCTCGGCGCGGATGCCGCCGTTGACCTTGTCGATGTCCTGCTGGGCGAAGGCCGGCGCAGCGCAGGCGGCGAGCGCGACGGCTAGGGTGAGGGCGAGGCGGTTGCGATTCATGGTAGGGGCCCGGAATGGAAGATGTACGGCATGGGATGCGCCGACGCCGGCGGCGGTTTAAGCGCCGGTACAATCGAGCCGGTCCCCCGTCCGCGAGCACGCCTTGTCCAGCCCCGCCCCGTCCCGCCCCGCCGCCCGTCCCAAGCCCGTCGTGCTGCTGATCCTGGACGGCTGGGGCCACCGCGACGACCCGCAGGACAATGCCCTGGCCCAGGCCGACCTGCCCAACTGGCGCCGCCTGCTGGCCACCTGCCCGCACACCCTGATCCATACCGAAGGCCGCCATGTCGGCCTGCCGGACGGACAGATGGGCAACTCCGAGGTCGGGCACATGAACCTGGGCGCCGGCCGCATCGTCTACCAGGACCTGACCCGGATCGACGCCGCGATCGAGGACGGCAGCTTCTTCGACAACGCCGAGTTGCGGGCCGCGTGCCAGGCCGCGATCGCCTCGGGCGGCACGCTGCACCTGATGGGCCTGCTCTCGCCCGGCGGCGTGCACAGCCACGAACGCCATCTGTTCGCGATGCTCGACCTGGCCGCGCGCATGGCCGTGCCGCGGGTCGCGGTGCATGCGTTCCTGGACGGCCGCGACATGCCGCCGCGCTCGGCCGGCCCCAGCATCGACGCGCTGCAGGCACGTTGCGACGCCGCGGCCGGCACGTCCACGCACATGCGCATCGCCAGCATCAGCGGCCGCTACTACGCCATGGACCGCGACCAGCGTTGGGACCGCGTGCGCCGGGCCTGGGATGCGATCGTGGAGGCGCGCTCGGAGCAGCACGCCGCAACCGCGCGCGAAGCCCTCGAGGCCGCCTACGCGCGTGGCGAAAACGACGAGTTCGTGGCACCGACCGTCATCAGCGACGGCGCCGCGGTCGCCGACGGTGACGCGATGGTGTTCATGAACTTCCGCGCCGACCGCGCGCGCCAGCTCACCGCCGCGTTCGTGTCACCGGACTTCGCCGGCTTCGATGCGCGCCGCCCGAAACTGTCGCGCTTCGTCTGCCTCACCGAGTACGACGCGACCCTGCCGGCGCCGGTGGCCTTCGCCCCCGACGATCTCGCGCACACCTTCGGCGAACTGCTGTCCGACAACGGCATGACCCAGCTGCGCATCGCCGAGACCGAGAAGTACGCGCACGTCACCTTCTTTTTCAGCGGCGGCCGCGAAGCGCCCTATCCCGGCGAGGAGCGCATCCTCGTGCCCAGCCCCAAGGTCGCCACCTACGACCAGCAGCCGGAGATGAGCTGCCCCGAAGTCACCGAGAAGCTGGTCGACGCGATCCGCGCCCGGCGCTACGACGCGATCGTGTGCAACATCGCCAACCCGGACATGGTCGGCCACACCGGCGACCTGCAGGCCGCGATCCAGGCCGCGCAGGCAGTGGACGTGGCGATCGGCGCGGTCGCCGACGCCGTGCAGGCGGTCGATGGCGCGCTCCTCGTCACCGCCGACCACGGCAACCTGGAGATGATGCGCGACCCGGCCACGGGCCAGGCGCATACCGCGCACACCGTCGGCCCGGTGCCGCTGCTGTACGTGGGCACGCGCGCCGACGCCACGCTGCGCAGCGGCGGCGCGTTGCGCGACGTCGCGCCGACGCTGCTCGACCTGCTGCACCTGCCGCGGCCCGAAGCGATGACCGGCCGCAGCCTGCTGGCTTCCGACGTGGGCTGACATGACCCGACTGCGCCTGCTTGCGCTGGTGTTCCTGCTGCTCGCGCCGTGCGGCGTGCCGCTGCACGCGCAGGACAGCCGCGACGCGCAGCGCAAGCTCGAACAGGCCCAGCGCGAACTCAAGGCCGTTGCGGCCGAACGCCGCAAGATCGAGGGCCAGCGCGGCAGCGCCTCGAAGGAACTGCGCGCGCTGGACGAAAGGCTCGGCCGCGCCAGCCGCGCCCTGCACGACACCGAAACCGCGCTCGCCAAACAGCAGCAGGCGCTTGCCGACCTGGAAAAACAGCGCGACGCGTTAAGCGCCAGCCTGGAGCGCCAGCGCCGCGACCTGCGCGCCCTGCTGCGCTCGGCCTACACCATCGGCGAGGCCGCGCCGCTGAAGCTGCTGCTGTCGCAGGACAGCGTCGCCTCCGCATCGCGCCTGCTCACCTGGCACCGGTACCTGCAGCAGGACCGCACCCGGCGCCTGGCCGCGATCACCAGCGAGCTGCAGGCGCTGGAGAGCGTGGAAGAACGCATCGCCGCCGAGCGCGAAGCGCTGGACGAGACCCGTGAGCGCCAGCGCCAACAGCTCGCGGCGCTGCAGAAGGAGCGCAAGGCGCATGCGCAGTCGGTGGCGAAGCTCGACGCGCGCTACCAGGACCGGCGCAGCCGCGAAAAGGCCCTGGGCAGCGACGTGGCCGGGCTGAAGAAGCTGCTGGCCAACCTGCGCGCGGCGGCCAAGCGCGCGGAGACGGCACGCAAGGCGGAAGAGGCCGCGCGTCGCGCCGCCGCAACCAAGGCAGGCAAGCCGGCGCCGGCACCCAAGGTCGCCACCCGCCCCGCGCTGCAGGTCGGCGGGCTCGGCTGGCCGCTGTCCGGCAGCCTGCTGGCGGGTTACGGCGGCAAGCTGCCCGACGGCGGCAAGAGCGAGGGCCTGCTGATCGGCGCCCCCGCCGGCACGCCGGTCAAGGCGGTGGCCGACGGCACCGTGGTGTTCTCCGACTGGATGAATGGCTACGGCCAGATCCTGATCATCGACCACGGCAACGGCTACATGAGCCTGTACGCGCACAATGAGGCGCTGTTGCGCGACGCCGGCACCCAGGTCAAGCGCGGCGATACCGTCGCCAGCGTCGGCAGTTCCGGCAGTTCCGGGGCGACGGCGCTGTATTTCGAGTTGCGGCGGAATGGTGATCCGGTGAATCCGGATACGTGGCTCAGGAAGTGAAGCGGGAATAGGGAATAGGGAACAGGGAATGGTGGGTTTCTTGGAGTACGGATGATGCGAATCGTTGGAGCTTCACTTGTTTTGATGGCGGCGCTTGCTGGCGCGCAGGCGTGGGCGCAGGAGCTGGAGGCGCCGCCGGCGGTCGACGAGGTCGCCATCGACGAGGCGGCCATCGACGAGGCCGAGGCGGTGGAGCGCGCTTCGGGCACGGTGCCGCTGGCGGAGATCAAGCGCTTCGTCGGCGTGTTCAACGCCGTGCGCGAGGCCTACGTCGAGCCGGTCGGCGACGACGCGCTGATGCAGGCAGCGATCAAGGGCCTGCTGCTCGACCTCGATCCGCACAGCGTGTACTTCGACAAAGACGACGCCGAGGCCTTCGACGAAGAGACCAGCGGCGCCTACGACGGCATCGGCGTGGAAGTGCAGCCGCAGCCCGACGGCAGCATCCTGGTGATCGCGCCGCTCGACGACACTCCGGCCGCGCGTGCGGGCCTGCGTTCCGGCGACTCGATCGTGGCCGTGGACGGCAAGGTGCTGCAGCCCGGCGACAACAACGAAGGCCCGCTGCGCGGCAAGGCCGGCACCACCGTGGTGCTGACCGTGCTGCGCGAGGGCCTTGCCGAACCGATGAAGCTCGGCATCGTGCGCGAGACCATCCGCGTGCAGAGCGTGCGCAGCGAGATGCTCGAACCGGGCTACGGCTACATCCGCATCGCCGCATTCCAGGCCGACACCGCCGCCGAGTTCGGGCGCAAGCTCGACGCCTTGCAGAAGCAAACCGGGAAGCCCGGCCTGAAAGGCCTGGTGCTCGACCTGCGCAGCAATCCCGGCGGCCTGCTGGTCTCGGCCGTGCAGATCGCCGACGACCTGCTGCAGAAGGGCGGCATCGTCAGCACCCGCGGACGCCTGGCGATCAGCGACAGCCAGTTCGACGCCACCCCGGGCGACAAGCTAAGGGGCGCGCCGCTGGTGGTGCTGGTGGACGCCGGCTCGGCCAGCGCCGCCGAAGTGCTGGCCGGCGCCCTGCGCGACAACGGCCGCGCGCGCATCGTCGGCAGCCGCACCTTCGGCAAGGGCTCGGTGCAGACCCTGCTGCCGCTGGACAACGGCGACTCGGTCAAGCTCACCACCGCGCGCTACTACACCCCCAGCGGCAAGTCGATCCAGGCGCTGGGCATCGTCCCGGACGTGATCCTGCACCCGGCGCAGGACGCGGAGAACGGCGGCAAGGCCGAAGTGACCGAAGCCGTGCTGCCGCGTCACCTCGAGGGCGACGGCGACGGCACGGCGTCGCCCGACGACATCGCCAGTGAGGTGCTCGACGGCGAAGCGCCGGTGCAGGCCGCATTGGCCGAATTGAAGCAGATGTAGGAGCGGCGGCAGCCGCGATCGCGGCTGCCGCCGCTCCTACATCTGCTTCAATTCGGCCAATGCGGCCTGCACCGGCGCTTCGCCGTCGAGCACCTCACTGGCGA
>NZ_JARUVM010000070.1 GCF_029763755.1 Luteimonas sp. 8-5 | reverse complement strand
CCGCGATCGCGGCTGCCGCCGCTCCAACAACGCCGCTCCTACAACACCGGCCCCGGATCGTCGCCCAGCCGCAGCCGCAATGCATGCATCAGCGTCGTCGGCTTGGCGACGCCGGTGCGCGGCCCGAGGCGCTGGCGCGCGAGCTGCCGCGCCAACTCCACCAGCACCGGCCGCGATTGCAGCGGCACGTCGCGGAATGCGCGCAGCAGTTCGGACTCCTGGGTGTCGCCCGGGCCTTCGGCCACGGCAGTGCCATCGGCCGAGATGCTTTCGGTGACGAGCATGCTGCCGCGTCCCGTGGCGAGCCATTCGAACTGCACGCCGGTGGCCACCGCGATCGCGAGGAGATGGCCGATGTTGGGACGCTTGGGTTTGCTGGATTCCCAGTGACTGACGGCGCTGCGATGAACGCCCGCGTGTCCCGCGAGTGCGGCTTGCGACAGCCCGCCATGCCGGCGTGCAAGCCGGATACGTTGCGTGAGTGTCAAGGTTCCATCCTTTGCGTTACGCACGGCATCCGGCCATGCGCGCGGAACACTAACGCAGCGTTCGCGCAGTGAGCAAGATTCATTCCAGAGGGGGCGGCCCCCGGTAGCCGCACGCAATCGGCCACGGCGTGTTATCCATATGCCATGTTCGTCTCCATCCCCACCCGCCACCGCAAGCAGCTGCGCTGGGCCACGCCCCTGCTGTTCGCGCTGCTGTGGGGCGCCTACCTGTGGGCCAGCACCCGGCCCGAGGATGCGCGGCGGCTGTGGCTGCTGGACTGGGGCGCGCTGACCGGCGGCGAGGCGATCGCCGGCACCTGGCACGCGCTGTGGTTCGACGGCCAGTGGATGCGACTGTTCAGTGCCCTGTTCCTGCACGCGGACTGGGCGCACCTGCTGGGCAACCTGGTGTTCCTGCTGATCTTCGGGCTGCCGGCCGAGCGGGTGATGGGGGCCGGGCGCCTGCTGCTGCTGTTCCTGCTCGGCGGGGCGGCGGCTAACCTGGCGGCGGTGCTGTTCATTGCCGGCCCGGACCGGTTGGTGATCGGGGCCAGCGGCGCGGTCTCGGCGCTGATCGGCGCGTACCTGGCGCTGTTCCCGGGCGCGCGCCTGGGCGTGGTGCTGCCGCTGGGCCTGTTCCTGCAGTTCGTGCGCGCGCCGGCGTCGCTGCTGATCGGCATCTGGGCGCTGCTGCAGGTGGTGTTCGCCTACATCGGCCCGGCCTTCGGCGCGGTGGCGTGGGCGGCGCACATCGGCGGCTTCGGCTTCGGCGTGCTGTTCGCCCTGCTGGTGCGCGCCGGCATCGCCCGGCGGATGCGGCGCGAGCGTGGCTTCGGGTGAGAAATGATGCGTCGCAGCAAATTTTCCCAACGTTACCAATCGGTTAAAAGCCGGATATAGTGCATACGGCGTCGTATGTAGGCGCGCAAGACCCCACCAGCAACACCACGAACAACACTGGGCATACAGCCGGAGATCCTCCACATGCAAACCGCTTCCCGCCTTACTCTTTCCGCCCTGGCGCTCGGCGTCGCGGGCGTGCTGGCCGCCGGCCAGGCCGACGCTTCCGGCTTCCAGATCCGCGAGAACAGCGTCAAGAACCTGGGCCGCGCCAACGCCGGCACGGCGGTCGCCTGGGGCGACGCCTCGGTGGTGCTGAACAACCCGGCTGCGATGACCAACCTCGACCGCACCACCTTCCAGGCCGACGTCACCGTCATCGACCTGACCGCCGAGTTCAACGGCAGCGGCACCACCGCGCTGGGCGCGCCCGCCGGCCCGCTCACCGGCGGCGACGGCGGCGACCCGGGCGATCCCACGCCGGTGCCGGCGATGGCCTTCGTGTTCCCGCTCAGCGGTTCGCTCGACAGCGTCACCCTCGGCGCCAGCGTCACCGCGCCGTTCGGCCTGAAGACCGAGTACGACGCCGACTGGATGGGCCGCTACGACGCGATCACCTCCGACGTGCGCATCGTCGACCTCACCCTGTCGGCCGCCGTGCAGTTCACCGACCAGTTCTCGATGGGCGCCGGCGTGATCTTCGAGCGCGCCGACGTCACCCTGACCAAGGCGATCGACTTCGGCACCGCGTTGTGCGCGGCGCAGAACCCGATGAACTGCTTCAACCCGGCCTATCCGTTCCACCCGCAGAAGCAGGACGGCCTGATCGACGTGACCGGCGACAGCACCGGCGTCGGCTTCGTGGTCGGCGCGCAGCTGAAGGTCACCGACAACTTCCACATCGGCTACTCGCACCGCACCGAGATCAAGCAGGACCTCGAGGGCGAGGCCGACTTCACCCTGCCGGCCAGCGTCGCGGCCACCTTCAACGGCATGGGCATCCACGCCTACGACGACGGCCCCATCTGGGCCACCCTCGACGTGCCGTCGGTCGACACCCTGAGCGTGCGCTGGAACCTCAGCGACACCACCCGCCTGGTGGCCGACGCGCAGCTCACCGGCTGGAGCTCGTTGCCGTCGGTCGACATCTACCGCCCGGGCGGCACGCCGGTGGGCAACGAGTCCTTCGAGTGGGACGACAGCTGGTTCTACGCCCTCGGCGGCGAATGGGACTACAGCGATGCGTTCACCTTCCGCGCCGGCATCGGCTACGACGAGACCCCGACCAACGACGAGCACCGCACCCCGCGCCTGCCCGACAACGACCGCATGGTCTACACCCTGGGCATGACCTGGAACGTGTCCGAAGCGCTCAGCGTCGACGCCGCCTACATGCGCGTGGAAATCGACAGCCCCACCGTCGACACCCACTCCAGCAGCAGCTCCAACCTGGTCGGCTCGTTCGACGGCCACGCGGACCTGCTCGGCGTATCCGCCCAGTACCGCTTCTGACCGGCGACTCGTAAGAGCGGCGGAAGCCGCGAAAAAGTTGTTGAAGGAACCCCGCCCCCGCGCGGGGTTTCTTTTTTTGTGACGCAGTTGGCCGCATCGCCCCCGCATTCAGCGTTATGTTTCGCTCGAAGGCCCATTGGGGAATGGGCCGCCAATCCGCCCACTCGGATTGCGCACTGGCAAGACACGCTGGGGAGTTAGAGGCGCCAGAGAGTGGTCGGGGCGGCCCTGCCGTTCGTGTTGGTGTGCCTGGCATGGCCTGCCTACGGGCAGGAAGTCCCGGACAGCAAGCAATGCGTCCCGCAGGACGACAGCCAGAAGGTGGACCCGCAGGCCCCGGACTGCAGCACCCAACAGCAAAGCACCGAACTCTACGACCCGCAGACCGCGCTGATGACCGTGGTCGAGCCCAAGGTCGAGGCCGACACCACCCGCGCCTCGCCGCTGGGCGACGACTACGACCCGGTCACCGGCGCGGTCACGTTCTCGACCACCGACATCTCGATCCCCGGCAATTTCCCCATCCCGGTCGAGCTGCGCCGCTGGGTCCCGCGCGAGGACTACGACACCGGCGGCCCCACCGGCTGGGCCTGGAACATTCCCTTCATCAAGGGCAACTACCTGGACGTCAAGGACGGCCACAGCGATACCGGCTGGGACTGGGGCCTGAACACCTGGCACGACGGCTACAACTGCAGCGGCGACGCCGACCAGGCCGTCGACGCCCAGGGCGAGCCGATCGCGCCCAGCGCCTACTGGTCGGGCAAGCTGCTGCACATCCCCGGCGTCACCTCCGAGACCTTCCTGACCAAGACCGACGGCACCCAGCTCACCAAGTCCAACTTCCGCATCGCCAGCTGCATCATCAATCCCGACGGGCAGGAAGGCATCGTCGTGGCCGGCCCCGACGGGCTGACCTACACGTTCAACCAGATCAAGAGCTACTACAACGGCAAGCCGGCGCTGAAGGATCCGATCGTGCGCACGCGGCTGCTGATGGTCACGAAGATCGAGGACCGCTTCGGCAACCACGTCGATTACAGCTACACCAACGGCGAGCTGACCGGCATCACCGCCTCGGACGGGCGCAGCATCGCCATCAACTACGCGCTTGCCGGCAGCAAGCGCCGGCCGACGACGGCCACCGCCCACGGCCGGACCTGGACCTATGCCTATGCCGGCAGCGGGTTCAGCGACAAGCTGACCACGGTGACCCTGCCCGACGGCGTCTCGACGTGGACCTACAGCGGCGTCGAGGCCACCGCCTTCGATCCCATGGGCAGCGGCGGTTACAGCCAGCAGTTCCGGATCTTTCCCCAGCCGGTCCTGGTCCCGGGCTGCACCGTGGCCAGCACCCAGTACGTGGCCACGGTCAAGACGCCGCACGGGCTGACCTCGACGTACACGTTCAAGGACGTGGTGCTGTACCGCGCCAATGTCGAGCCGGAGCTGTACCAGGACACGCAGAACCCCGACCTGGTGCTCAGCCGCACGCTGTACTGCACCGTCAGGCGCGCGCTGGTGGCCAAGGCCATCGCCGGGCCGGGCATCCCCACGGCGAACTGGACCTATGCGTACTCGACCAACACCGGCACCTACACCGACAGCAGCGACCTGAACGATTTCCTGACCGGCCCGTTCGTGCTGCCGGTGCCGGCGGTGGGCGGGTATCCGGAGCCAGTGGCCAGCGGCGACGCGACCGAATACCGGAGTACCACGGTGACCGGCCCGGAGCGCAAGCTGGTGTTCTACATCGACCGCACGTTCCAGTCCCTGACCGAGAACCGCGTGGTCGCCCAGGACACCTTGAACGCGGCCGGCAACACCCTGTTGCAGCGCACGCAGAGCGTGTTCGACAAGGACACCAACCCCCTGGGCATGCACTGGTACCGCTGCCCGTGCGACGGCCTGTACCCGCCGGTCAACGAGGTCCAGCTCAGCTACCGCATCCACCAGATCAAATCCATCGACAACCGCTACCTGGTCGGCGGCGTCGATACCTACACTACCGAGAGCGCCAACTTCGACAGCTACGGGTTCGCGCTCACGAGCAAGGGTTGGAACAGCATCGCCGGGCTGGCCGGGATGCAGCAGATCGACAGGACCTACCTGCACGATACCGTCAACGGCCTGATCGGCTTGCCATTGACGGAAACGGCAAGCCTTCCCAACCAGCCCGATCCGCGGACGACGGTCGTATTGCAGCACCACTACAACAGCCTGGGCCAGCTGGACTGGACCAAATCGTTCGGCAAGCTGAAGGCGACGCTGACCTACGACAACTCCGCCAGCGTGGCCAGTGGCCAGCGCGGCACGCTCAAGACGGTCAAGGACGGCAACGACAACGTGTCGACGTTGTCCAGTTGGAAGCGCGGCACGCCGCAGCTGGTCCAGTTCGCCGACAGCACGTCGCGCAGCGGCGTGGTCGACAACAACGGCTGGCTCACCGAGACGACAGACGAGAACGGCTACACCACCAGTTACACCTACGACGCGATGGGACAGCTGACCGGCATCGTGCGGCCCACGGGCGACAGCACGACCTGGGAGACCACCACGCGCAGCTTTGCACCGGTATCCACGACCGAGTACGGCCTGGCCGCAGGCCATTTCCGCGAATCCATCAGCACCGGCAATGCGCGCAAGCTGGTGTATTACGACGCCCTGCTGCGACCGCGCGTGATCCGCGAGTACGACGCGGCCAACGAAGCGGCCACCAAGCGCTTCCAGCGGTTCGACTACGACCTGGAGGGACGCACCACGTTCGCTGCCTATCCGGGCACCAGCGACACCCTGGGCACCGGCACCTGGACCGAGTACGACGCGCTGGGCCGGGTGACCTCGGTGGCCCAGGACACCGAACTGAGTCCGTCGCTGCAGGTCACCACCACGCAGTACCTGAGCGGGGCACGGGTACGCACCACCAGCCCGCTCGGCCAGCAGACCACGACCACATACATGGCCTATGGGCAACCGAGCATGGACTGGCCGGTGCTGATCCAGGCGCCCGAAGGCGTGACCACCACCATCGTGCGGGACGCCTTCGGCAAACCCGAGTCGATCACGCGCGGAGAAGCCCCATGAGCCGGCCCGTGCATCGCCTGGCGCTCGGGGCGCTGCTGGCGCTGGTGTCACTGACGGCGCTGGGTGCCGACAAGGGCCAGCAGCGCTTGATCGGGTTCAACGCGGACTTCATCACCCAGGGCGTGCCCACGACGATGGTCGCGGGGCAGAGCTACGCGGTCAGCGTCACGATGTCGAACAACGGCAGCGACGGCTACGACTGGTACGACGCGGCCCTGGAGTCGCAGAACCCGACCGGCAACACGACCTGGGGCCTGTCGCAGGTGCCCGTGGGCACGTCGGTGCCGCCGGGCTACGACCACATCTTCAACTTCACCGTCGTGGCGCCGTCGACGCCGGGCACCTACAACTTCCAGTGGCGCATGCGCGTCATCAGCGGCTCGCTGCGGTTCGGCGACCTGACGCCCAACGTGGCGGTCGTGGTCACCGCCGCGCCGCCGCCCGTGCCGACCCTGACGCTGCCAACGTCCAGCGCGACCGGCAGTTACACCGCCAGCTGGAGCAGTTCCACCGGCGCGACGCACTACGAGCTGAGCGAAAAAGTCGGCACTGGCAGCTGGAGCGTCATCCAGGACACCAGCGCCACCAGCCGCGCCATCAG
>NZ_JARUVM010000007.1 GCF_029763755.1 Luteimonas sp. 8-5 | reverse complement strand
ATGCGCAGGCGCAGCAGGCGGTCGAAGCCGTCGCTGTCGCCGCCCACGGTCTCGGCCACGACCAGTCCGCGCGCGGCGGCTTCCTGCAGCGCGTTGACCGGCGTGACCCGCGTGGAGGCTTCGCCCAGCAGCGAGGCCACCAGCAGGCGGGTCAGCGGGCGCGGATCCAGCGTTTCGCTGCGCCCGGCATAGGTGAGGTGCAACCGCACCGGCGCCGGCACCAGGCGCGTGGCCAGGCGCCCGAGCGCCGACATCAGCGGCATCCACGGGCCGACTTCGCGCGCGGCCTCGGCGCTGAGCGGCGGCAGGTTGACGCAGCCGGCGACCGCGCCGGTCTCGAAATAATCCAGCACTTCACGGGCGAGGATCGTGCTCACGGCCTGCTGCGCTTCGCCCGTCGATGCGCCCAGGTGCGGCGTGAGCACCAGCTTGGGATGCGAACGCAGCGGCGAATCGGCGGGCAGCGGTTCGGTGGCGAAGGTGTCGAGCGCGGCGCCGGCCAGCTGCCCGGAATCCAGCGCGTCGAGCAGCGCCGCCTCGTCGACCAGGCCGCCGCGCGCGGCGTTCACCAGGTAGGCGCCGCGCTTCATCAGCCCCAGGGTCTGCGCGTTGAGCAGGCGCGTGGTTTCCTTGGTACGCGGCACGTGCAGGGTGATCACGTCGGCCCAGGCCAGCAGTTCTTCCAGGGTCTTCAGCGGCACGCTGCCGTGGGCGGCGGCCGACGGCGGCAGGAACGGGTCGAACGCGGCCACGTCCATGCCCAGGCCGCGCGCCTTGCGCGCGACCGTGCCTCCGATGCGGCCCAGGCCGATCACGCCCAGTTTCTTGCCTTCCAGTTCGAAGCCGGTGAGCCCGGCCTTCGGCCATTCGCCCGCCTTCATCCCGGCGTCGGCACGCGGCACGTGGCGGGCCAGCGCGAACAGCAGCGATAGCGCATGCTCGGCGGCGGCCAGGGTGTTGCCGTCGGGCGCGTTCATCACTGCGATGCCGCCGGCGGTCGCGGCTTCGACGTCGATCGTGTCCACGCCCGCACCGGCACGACCGATCACCCGCAGGCGTGCACCCGGCACCAGCGCCGCGGCGGGCACCGGCGTGGCCGAACGCACCAGCACGGCGTCGACGCCGGCCAGCGCCTGGGCCAGGCGGGCAGGATCCTTGATCGGTTCGGGGGCGACGGCGACGTCCCAGCCCGCTTCGCGGAACAGGGCCAGGCCGTCTTCATGGATGCCATCGCATGCCAGCACTTTCATCTACGCGCTCCTGTGGTGTGGGGACCACGGACACGCATGCCGCCGGCGGACGGAACCCCGGCCGGGAAGCCGGGTTACTCTCTGCTACATACTCTCTGCAACAGCAGGTACATCCAATCGTGAAGACGGGGCCGGCAGGCATGGGAATCCGCGATTTGCCGGCAGGTTAGCAGACAGGAGCCGCGACATGCCACAGGCGAAGGGTGAGTTCGAGGTCAAGCGCAGCATGGAGCCGGGGTGCGACCTCGGCGACGGGGTCGAGGCGATGCACGTGCGCTTCGAGAAGCAGTTCAGCGGGCCGCTGGCGGCCAGCAGCGTGGTCCACATGCTGGCGGTGACCACGGCGGTCGAGAACTCGGCGGCCTACGTGGCGGTCGAGCGCGTGGCCGGCAGCCTGGACGGCCGCGAAGGCACTTTCCTGGCCGTGCACAAGGGCATCATGGACCGCGGCGCGGCGTCCCTGGACCTGGCCGTGGTGCCCGACTCGGGCACCGACGGCCTGGCCGGCCTGGCCGGGACGATCGCCATCGACATCGTCGACGGCCGCCACTACTACACCTTCGACTACGAGTTCGAAGGAGACTGAACCTGGACCGCCCTACTCGGCGGGCAGCTTCATTTCCTCGAGCAGGTGCAGCGCCGGGTAGACCTTGGCCAGCAGCCAGCGCAGGTAGCGCACGTCGACGTGGATCGCGCGCTTGTAGCGCGGGTCGTACATCCAGCTGGCGCTCACCGCTTCCCAGTTGCTGTCGAAGTTCAGGCCGATCAGCCGTCCGTTCGCGTCCAGCACCGGCGAACCGGAATTGCCGCCGGTGGTATCCAGGTTGGTCATGAAGTCGACCGTCTGGGTCTTGAGCACCGGGTCGGCGGTGCTGCCGAAATCGCCCTTCGCGATCGCGTCGCGCAGCGGCCTGGGCGCATCGAACGGCACCTGCCCGGTGTGCTTCTCGAGGATGCCCTGCACGGTGGTCAGCGGGGTGTAGTGCACGCCGTCGCGCGGATCCAGCGAGCTGACCTTGCCGTAGCTCACGCGCAAGGTGGAGTTGGCATCCGGATACAGCGGCTTGCCGTTGGCGGCGCTGTAGCCGGCCCAGCCGCGCATGTACGAGGGGCGCAGGCGCAGCAGGTCGCCGGCGCGGGCCTTGTCCACCTGTTCCTCGCGCAGCACGGCCGGCATCAGCCTGGCGGCCGCCTGCATCAGCGGGTCGTCGCTGGCGATCACCGCCGCCGGTTCGGCGGCCAGCAGTCCGAGGCGGACTTCGGCATCGCCCAGCTTCGTGCCGGCGTAGATGCGGTCCAGCGCGGCCGCCGCCGAATCGGCATCGGTGCCGAACACAGCGTCGATCTCGGCAATGCGCTGGTCGGCCGGCAGTGCGCGGTAGCGGCGCAGGATCTCGGCCAGGATCGCCTTCTCGACCTCCGGGTCGTAGCGGCGCTGGACCTGCTTGAGGGCCCCTTCGATCCGTGCTTCGTCGCGCTGCTGGTAGCCGCTCTCGCGCTCGGCATCGGGCTTGCCGCGCTCCAGCGCCAGGCGCTGCAACCTGTAGGCGCTGCCCAGCAGCTGCACCTGCGAACGCATCAGGCCGAACAGGGTGTCGCGATCGCTGGTCGCGTGCGCGGCGGCAACAAGCTTCTGCGCAGCCTTGATGTCGGCGATCGCGGCCTTGGCACCGGACTGCTTGCCGAACCAGGCCAGCATCGCGGCCTCGTCGGCGGCGCGCTTGTCCACGGCGTTGCTGCGGCGCAGGCCGTCGAGCTCGCCCTGGGCGCGCTTGAGGCCGTTCTCCAGCGACGCCATCTGCGCGGCGTACAGGACGGTGGCTTCCTCGTCGCCCTCGACCGCCTTCTCGATGGTGTCGACCAGCGCGCCGTAGATGTCCACCCGCGACGGCAGGGTGTCGTTCACCTGCTCTGCGAATTCCATCGCCATGCGATGGCGATAGGTGCGGCCCGGATAGCCGGCGAGCATGACGTAATCGCCCTCGGCGACCGGATCGGTGGACACCGTCAGCCAGGCCGGCGGCGTGTACGGCACGTTGTCTTCCGAGTACGCGGCCGGTTTGCCGTCCTTGCCGACGTAGGCGCGGTAGAACGCGAAGTCGCCGCTGTGACGCGGCCACATGAAGTTGTCGATCTCGTCGCCGTAGTTGCCGATCGCTTCCGGCGGCGCGTAGACCAGGCGCACGTCGGTGATCTCCAGCTGCTTGACCAGGTAGAAATCGGTGCCGTAGTACATGTCGGCGACGCTGCAGCGGTAGCCTGCATCGGCCTCGCACTCGGCCACCACCGCCTTTTCGGCGGCATCGACGGCGTCGTAGTAGGCGCGGCCGGTCTTGCCGCGCGCATCGGCCAGGATGCGGTCGGTGATGCGGTCGAAGGCGACGGTCACGAAGATGCGCGCGCCCGGCCCGGCGGAACGCTCGGCAGCCTGGTCGGCGGCGATGAAACCGTTGGCGATCAGGTTGTCCTGCGGCGTCGAGTTGAGCTGGATCGCGCCCATGGCGCAGTGGTGGTTGGTAACCACCAGGCCGTTGGGCGAGACGAAGCTGGCGGTGCAGCCACCCAGCGAGACGATCGCGTTCATCGGCGGCTTCGTCAGGTCGGCCAGCGCCGCCGGGTCGCCCTGGTAGCCGGCGGCCTTGAGCTGCGCGGCGATCTCCGGCAGCTGCGAGGGCATCCACATGCCTTCGTCGGCGTGGGCGGTGGCGCTCATGGCGCAGGTCGCGGCCATCGCCGCGGCAAGGGTACGGATTCGCATGCGTCCAGTCCTTATTCGGTCTTGTTGGCGGCGTCGAGCTCGGCGACCAGGCGCGGCGCCGGCAGTACTTCGTCCAGGATCCACCACATGTAGCGCGCATCCATCGCGATCACGCGGGTCATGTCGGCGTCGAACACCCAGTTGGAAACCACCGCCTCCCAGTTCATGTCGAACACCAGGCCGACCAGGTCGCCGCGCGCGTCGAGCACCGGCGAGCCGGAGTTACCGCCGGTGATGTCCAGGTCGGCGGTGAAATTGACCGGCACGGTGCCCAGCGCCTTGTCGGCGTGGTCGCCGTATTGCTTCGCTTTCACCGCGTCCAGCAGCACCTGCGGCGCGTCGAAGGGCTCCTCGCCGGTGGCCTTGGCGGCCATCTGCTCGACGGTGGTGAACGGTGCATCGCGGGTGCCGTCGAGCTTGGTGTAGCCCTGCACGTTGCCGAAGGTGATGCGCAGCGAGGAGTTGGCGTCCGGATAGACGAACTCGCCCTGGCTGGCCTTGTAGTCGGCCACGGCCTGCAGGACCAGCGGGCGGGCCAGCAGTTCATCGCCTTCGCGCGCCTTCTGCTGTGCTTCCATCTCCAGCACCGTCGGCATCAGCGCGACCGCAAGCTGCACGGCCGGGTCCTTGCTGGACTCGAACGCGGCGCGGTCGGCCTGCAGCAGGGCCATGCGATTCTCGAGCGTTCCCAGGCCCGTACCGGAAAGGCGCTCGAGCGCGGCGTCGATGGCGGCGTCATCGTTGCCGCCGAGCCATTCGTCGAGGGCGGCCACGTGCTGGTCGGCCGGCAGCTTCACGTATTCGCGCAGCCAGTACGCCTGCAACTGGCGATCCATCGCCGGTGCATGGCGGCGCTCCATCTGCTTCATCGCGCCTTCGATCGACGGCAGGTCCCGCTCCTGGTAACCAGGCTCGCGCTCGGCATCGGGCTTCTGCTTCTCGATCGCCAGGCGGTACAACGAGCTGGCGGTGCCGATGACGCCGGTGCGGCGCAACTGGCCGAACACGAAATCGCGGTCGCGGGTGGCGGCTTCCTGCGCCTGCAGTTCCAGCAGGCGCGCATGCGCGGCCAGCGCCGGCGCGCCCGCCTCGTCCTGACCCTTCAGCCAGGCCAGCACTGCTTCCTCTTCCGCATGCTTGCGCGCGCTCGCGTCGATGCGCTGGAAGCCGTCGAGCTGGCCGCTGTAGTTCTTGACCACGTTGTGCCAACCCTTGACGGTGCTGGCGTACTTGACCTTGATGTCCTCGTCCCTTGCACCGGCGGCTTCGACCAGCTCGATCAGCTTGCCGTAGTGCTTCACCACCATCGGGTAGGCCCACTGCGCCGTCTGGTCGAACTCGCTGGCCAGCGCGTAGCGCGAGGTGCGGCCCGGGTAACCGGCCACCATCACGAAATCGCCGGTTTCCAGCGGCTGGCTGGCGATTCGCAGCCAGTGCTTCGGCTGGTACGGGACGTTGTCCTCGGAGTAGGCCGCCGGCTTGCCGTCCTTGCCGACATAGGCGCGCAGGAAGCTGTAGTCGCCGGTGTGGCGCGGCCACATCCAGTTGTCGATGTCGCCGCCGTAGGCGCCGATGCTCTGCGGCGGCGCGTTGACGATGCGTACGTCGCGGATCTCGAGGTTGCGGAACAGGCGATAGGTGTTGCCGCCGGAGAAGCTGTAGAAGCGGCAACGGAAACCGGCTTCGGCTTCGCATTCGGAAACGAGCTGCTTGCTCAGCTTCTCCAGCGCGGCCGTGCGGCCCGGCGCATCCTTGGCGGAGGCAATGGCGGCCCTGGCCTGCGCGGTGACGTCCTGGATCGAGTCGAGCACGTAGATGCGCGCGTTCGGACCCCCCGACAGTTCGTCGCCCAGCGTCGCGGCATTGAAGCCGGTCTCGATCAGGTTGTTCTCCGGCGTGGAATTCAGCTGCAGGCTGCCGTACGCGCAGTGGTGGTTGGTCACCACCAGGCCTTGCGGGGAGACGAAGCTGGCGGTGCAACCGCCCAGGGAGACCACCGCGCCCATTGGCTGGCCGGTGAGGTCGGCGAGCTGTTCCGGCGGCAATTCCAGCCCGGCCTTCTGCAGCGGGCCGGCGATTTCGGGAAGCTGCTGCGGCACCCACATGCCCTCGCCCGCCAGGGCCGGGCCGGCGCACGCCGCGAGTGCGAATGCAAGGGTTTTCAGGGTCAGCCGCATGGGGTCGCTCCGGGTTGGAAAATCCGTTCGAGTATAGCCGCGCGCGTATAATCGGGGGCCTTCCCAAGGCTGGAACGACGGATGTCCTCGACGATGAAGGCGCTGGTCAAGCGCGAGCCCGGCAAGGGCATCTGGATGCAGGACGTGCCGGTGCCGGTGCCCGGGCCGAACGAGGTCCTGGTCAAGGTCGAGAAGACCGCCATCTGCGGCACCGACCTGCACATCTACCTGTGGGACGAGTGGAGCCAGCGCACGATCGAGCCGGGCCTGGTGATCGGGCATGAGTTCGTCGGCCGCATCGCCGATCTCGGCCCGGGCGTGACCGGGTACAAGGTCGGCCAGCGCGTTTCCGCCGAAGGCCACATCGTCTGCGGCCATTGCCGCAACTGCCGCGGCGGCCGCCAGCACCTGTGCCCGAACACCATCGGCATCGGCGTCAACCGCGACGGCGCCTTCGCCGAGTACATCGTGATGCCGGCCACCAACCTGTGGCCGATCCCCGACCAGATCCCCTCGGAACTGGCCGCGTTCTTCGATCCCTACGGCAACGCCGCGCACTGCGCGCTGGAGTTCGACGTGGTCGGCGAGGACGTGCTGATCACCGGCGCCGGCCCGATCGGCATCATCGCCGCAGGCATCTGCAAGCACATCGGCGCGCGCAACGTGGTGGTCACCGACGTCAACGACTACCGCCTCAAGCTGGCGGCCGACATGGGCGCCACCCGCGTGGTCAACGTCAGCAACACATCGCTCAAGGACGTGATGAGCGACCTGCACATGGAAGGCTTCGACGTCGGCCTGGAGATGAGCGGCAACCCGCGCGCCTTCAACGACATGCTCGACTGCATGTACAACGGCGGGCGCATCGCCATGCTCGGCATCATGCCCAAGGGCGCCGGCGTGGACTGGGACCGCATCATCTTCAAGGGCCTGACCCTGCACGGCATCTACGGACGCAAGATGTACGAGACCTGGTACAAGATGACGCAGCTGGTGCTCGGCGGTTTCCCGCTGGGCAAGGTGCTGACCCACCAGCTCCCGATCGACGAATTCCAGCAGGGCTTCGACCTGATGGAAGCCGGCAAGGCCGGAAAGGTGGTGCTGTCGTGGACGTGACCGGCAACAGCGCGACCGCGCGTTACCAGGCCACCCTGGAGGAGATCCGGCAGGCCGGGTTGTTCAAGGCCGAGCGCATCATCACCAGCCCACAGGCGGCCGAGATCGTCCTCGAGGACGGGCGCACTGTGCTCAATTTCTGCGCCAACAACTACCTGGGCCTCGCCGACCACCCGGCGATGATCCAGGCGGCCAAGGAGGCGCTGGACACGCACGGTTTCGGCATGGCCTCGGTGCGCTTCATCTGCGGCACGCAGGACCTGCACAAGCAGCTGGAGAAGACCATCGCGGACTTCTTCGGCACCGAAGACACGATCCTTTACGCAGCCTGTTTCGACGCCAACGGCGGCCTGTTCGAGCCGCTGCTGGGCGAGAACGACGCGATCATCTCCGACGCGCTCAACCACGCCTCGATCATCGACGGCGTGCGCCTGTGCAAGGCGAAGCGGTACCGCTACGCCAACTGCGACATGGCCGACCTGGAGAAGCAGCTGCAGCAGGCCCGCGCCGACGGCGCCGAAACCATCATGATCACCAGCGACGGCGTGTTCTCGATGGACGGCTTCATCGCGCCGCTCGACCGGATCACCGCGCTGGCGAAGCAATACGGCGCGCTGGTGCACATCGACGAGTGTCATGCCACCGGCTTCATCGGCGCCACCGGGCGCGGTTCGGCCGAGGTCAAGGGCGTGATGGACCGCATCGACATCTTCACCGGCACCCTGGGCAAGGCCATGGGCGGCGCGGTCGGCGGCTTCACCACCGCAAAGGCGGAAGTGATCGAACTGCTGCGCCAGCGCTCGCGTCCTTACCTGTTCTCCAACTCGCTGCCGCCGCACGTCGTCGCTGCGGGCATCAAGGCGTTCGAGATGCTGGCCGGCGCCGGCGAGCTGCGCGAGCGCCTGGCCGCGAACACTGCGCACTTCCGCGAGCGCATGCTGGCGGCCGGCTTCGAGATCAAGCCCGGCGTGCATCCGATTTGCCCGGTGATGCTGCACGATGCGCCGCTGGCGCAGGAATTCGCGCGCCGGCTGCTCGACGAAGGCATCTACGCGATCGGCTTCTTCTTCCCCGTCGTGCCCAAGGGCCAGGCGCGCATCCGCACCCAGATCTCCGCCGCCCACACCCGCGAGCACCTCGACCGCGCCATCGACGCCTTCACCCGCATCGGCCGCGACCTCAAGGTCATCCAGTAAAAGCGGTTTTAGCCACGGATTACACGGATGAACACAGATAGGACAAGAGCAAAGAAGCAGTTGCGCAGGTAATCAGGGCGCGCAAGGATCCACTAATTCTTTTGCTTTATCCGTGTTCATCCGTGTAATCCGTGGCTAAAAAAGCTCTTCCGCTTCCGCACTCGAAAGGTGGCGCCAGGCGCCTTTGGGGAGGTCGCCGAGGGTGATGGGGCCGATGGCGGTGCGGACGAGGCGGAGCACGGAGATATCGAAGGCGGAGAGGAGGCGGCGGATCTGGCGGTTGCGGCCTTCGCCGAGGACGATCTCCAGCCAGGCGTTCTTCGTGCCGCTGCGCAGCAGCCTCGCCGACTTCGCGCGCAGGCGTGCGCCGTCGGCGTCGACGCCTTCGACCAGCGCGGCCAGTAGCGCATCGCCGGGGATGGTGTCGACCTGCACGTGGTAGGTCTTGTCCGGGCCCGTTTCCGGATCGGTGATGCGCGCCGCCCAGCGCGGATCGTTGCTGAACAGCAGCAGGCCTTCGCTGGCCTTGTCCAGGCGCCCGACGGGCGCGATCCACGGCAATTCCGCTCCGTCGAAGCAGCGGTAGACGGTGTCGCGGCCGTGCTCGTCGCTGGTGGTGGTCACCAGGCCACGCGGCTTGTTCAACAGCAGATGGACCGGAGCGTGTTCCCGCCGGGCGTCGCCGTCGACGACGATGACCGTCTCCGGCGTGGTCGGGAATTCGGGATCGCGGACCACGCGCCCGTCGACGCTGACCCGCCCTGCCGCGATCCATTCGGCGGCCACCTTGCGCGAACACACGCCGCGCCTGGACAACGCGCGCGCCAGCCCGTGGCGCGGCGCCTTACTCAGCCTCGGGCTCCGCGATCTTCGGTGTCGTCACCGGCTCGGCGGGCGCCGCTGGCTCGGTCGCTTCGATCGCTTCCGTGGCCCCGGCCGGCACCGGCGCCGGCGCTGCGCCGCGGGCGACGCGCACGCCGCGCGACTGCATCCAGGCGCTGAATTCGTCGGCGGTCATGTTCTTGCCGTCCTGGCTCATGTTGAAGCGCCACGGCGTATTGTCGAATTCGGTACGCGGCTTGTACGCGGCGGGGTTGTCGGGGTCCAGCACGCCGGGGGCGGGTGTCGCGATCGCGACGTCGCGGCAGGCTTCGATGCGGATCCGCAGCAGCACCTGGTCGAGCGATTGCGATGCATCGAACGCCTGGGCCAGCACGCTGCCGGGAATTCCCAGCGGATTGCCCGCGTCGGCGAGCTCGGCTGCGACCGGCGCGATCGGCCCGCCGTGCAGCGGATCGTTCGCCATCGACGCCGGCGCCGGCGCCGGACAGGTGGCAGCCGACACCACCTCGGGGAACACCAGGGCGGCGAGCGCCACGCTGCCGCAAAACATCATCGCGCCCTTGCGCATCGCCTGCCCTCGTTCTCGACCGTGGCCGAGTGTAGGACAAAAAAAGAAGCCCGGCGTGATGCCGGGCTTCCGTTCACAGCGTTGCGTCCGATCAGTTCTGGACGTTCAGCTCGGTGCGGCGGTTCTGCGCACGGCCTTCCGGATTGTCGGAACCGTCCTCGTTGGTGTTCGGCGCGATCGGGCGGCTCTCGCCGTAACCGTTCGGGCCCACCATGCGCGAGGCGTCGATGCCGTTGCCGGTCAGGTAGTCGTACACGGCGCGCGCGCGACGCTCGGACAGGCCCTGGTTGTAGGCGTCGGTACCGATGGCGTCGGTGTGGCCGGCAACCTCGACGCGCAGGTCGGGGTAGCGCTTCAGGATCTCGACGGCCTCGTCGAGGATCGCGACCGCGTCGGGACGCAGGGTCGACTTGTCGAAGTCGAAGTTCACGCCCTTCAGGTCGATCGAGACCGGCACCGGGCAGCCGTCCGGACCGATGGTCTGGCCAGCCTGCGAACCGGGGCACTTGTCGTCGCAGTTGTTGACGCCGTCGCCGTCGTCGTCCATGTCGGCGCAGCTCGGGGCGACCGGCTCCGGCGCAGGGGCGACCGGGGCGACCGGCTCCGGGCCGAGGGCGATGGTCATGCCCAGCGAGGCCAGGATGTCGGAGAAGTAGTCTTCCTGCGGACCGGCAGTGGCCTGGACGTCGTCGAAGTCGACGCGGGTGCCCAGCTCGGTGCGCAGGTCCACGCGACCGAAGTCGAACTGCAGGCCGACGCCGAGGTTGGCGGCGAGGTTGGAATCCTCGTGTTGGTACGGATAGCCGCCGTCCGGCACGGCCGGGTTCAGGCTGATGTATTCCTCTTCGTGGCGCTGCCAGCCCAGGCCCATGCGCACGTACGGCCACCAGGCGGCGTCGGCGTCACGGAAGTGGTAGCGTGCATCGGCGGACACGCCGTACTGGCTCCACCACAGGCCCGGCTGCCCTTCCTTCGACGGGTTCTGGTAGTTCAGTTCGGCTTCGAGCGACCAGTTCGGGCTCAGGAAGCGGCCGAAGCCCAGGGTTTCGGCGAAGGTGGACTCGGTGTTGCGGTCGCTGTCCTGGATGTTCATGCCAACGCTGCCGGCGACGTACCAGCGGTCGTCGAACTCCTGCGCGGAAGCGGCCTGTGCCACGCCCAGCCCGGCAATCAGGGCAGCGCAGAGCAGTTTCTTATTCATGTTCAGCTCCTTGATCGGTAAGAAAACATTTGCAGCGTGGTTCTGAATGGACGGCCGTCCCGCACGCCATCCAGCGCAGGTTAATGCCGCCCGCGTGAAGCCCTTGTTAACGCTACCCTAACAGTTGGGGGCTATTCCGGATGGCCGGTGCAGCCCTCGGGAAGCGCCATTTTACACCCTATACAGGTTCATGAACTGGTCGACCGTAAGGGCGTCCAGCTTTGCCGGCTCGGCCGCCAGGGCCATGATCCGGTCGACCTGGCCGGCCGGCAGGTGGCCGCGCAGGGCCGCCTCGCACTTGGCCATCAGCACCGGGATTCCCTCCGCGCGGCGGCGGCGGTGGCCGATGGGGTAATCGATCGAGACCAGGTCGGTCGAGCTGCCGTCCTTGAAGAACACCTGGACCGAATTGCCGATGTAGCGCTTTTCGGGATCGAAGTAGTCGCGGGTGAACTGCGGGTTCTCGGCAACCACCATCTTCGCCCGCAGGGCGTCGATGCGCGGGTCGGCGGCGACGTCGTCGTTGTAGTCGTCGGCGGTGAGGCGGCCGAAGATCAGCGGCACTGCCACCATGTACTGGATGCAGTGGTCGCGGTCGGCGTAGTTGGCCAGCGGGCCGGTCTTGTCGATGATGCGCACGCCGGCTTCCTGGGTCCGGATCTCGATGCGCTCGATGTCCTCGATGCGGTCCTTGACCAGGGGGTGCAGCTTCATCGCGCACTCGACCGCGGTCTGGGCGTGGAACTCGGCCGGGAAGCTGATCTTGAACAGCACGTTCTCCATGACGTAGCTGCCGAACGGGCGCTCGAACTCGAACGGCTTGCCGCCGAACGCCACGTCGTAGAAGCCCCAGGTCTTGGCGCTGAGCGCGCTCGGATAGCCGACGACCTGCTTGTCCACGGCGTTGAGCGCATGGGTCACGGCGCGCCGGCAGGCGTCGCCGGCGGCCCAGCTCTTGCGCGGGCCGGTGGTGGGCGCCTGGCGGTAGGTGCGCAGCACGCCGTGGTCGATCCAGCTGTGCGACACCGCGGTCACGATCTCGTCCTTGCCGCCGCCGAGCATGGCCGTGGCCACGGCGGTGGACGCCAGGCGCACCAGGATCACGTGGTCCATGCCGACGCGGTTGAAGGAGTTCTTCAGTGCGTAGCAACCCTGGATCTCGTGGGCCTTGATCGCGGCGGTGAGCACGTCGCGCACGGTCATCGGCTGTCCGCCGTCGCGCAGTTCCTTGCGGCTCTTCCAGTCGGCCACGGCCAGGATCGCGCCGAGGTTGTCGGAGGGGTGGCCCCATTCGGCCGCCAGCCAGGTGTCGTTGAAGTCGAGCCAGCGCACCTGGGTGCCGATGTTGAAGGCGGCCTGGACCGGGTCGAGTTCGAAGTTGGTGCCGGGGACGGTGGCGCCGCCGGGCAGGGTCGCGCCGGGGACGATGGGGCCCAGGTGCTTCACGCAGCCCTCGAACTTCATCGCCAGCATCGCGCAGGCCAGCGAATCGAGCAGCATGTAGCGGGCGGTGTCGTAGGCCTCCTGCGACTCGATCCGGTAGTCGACCACATAGTCGGCGATGTCGACCATCGGCTGGTCGGGCTGCGGGCGGGCGGCTGAACGGGCGTCGTAGTGGCTCATCTGGGCTGCTTTCGGTGCGGGGAGCCGGCTATTTTGCCCCGTGCCGAGGGAAACGGCCAACCAGCCGTCAGCTCGCCGCCGGCGTGAAGGGGCCCAATTCAGGACAACCCCTGTTCAGGCTGGGTTGGGTTTGCGGCCCTTACCGTGCGCCAACTTTTTTGCCCCGGGCAAAGGCGCGCCGCAGAGCCGCCGCCCTCCCCAGTACGCCATGCCGCCCCGGTCACGGGATCCTCACGGATGCCACGCAATATCGCGGGGCGGCGCAACGGAGCAAGGAGCCCCCGATGAAGTTGGCCTGGATCCTCTGGCTGTCGCAGGTACTGCCGCAGCCCGCCGCAGACTCGTTGTGCCTGAGTACCACCGTCTACCTTGAAGCCCGCGACCAGTCCGAGCGCGGCCAGCAGGCGGTCGCCGAGGTGGCCCTGCGCCGCCGCGACAGCGGCCTGTGGGGCGACGACGTGTGTTCGGTGGTCACCGCGCGCAAGCAGTTCGCGCCCAGCCTGGTGTCGCCCAACACCCGCCTGAGCAATACCGAGGCGTGGGCCGAAGCGGTGACCGTGGCGCTGGAATCGGAGCGCAACTGGGCGCTGCCGCCCGGCGAACGCAAGGAAATCGGTCCCGGCGCCAGCCACTTCGCCGCGATCGCCATCGCCCAGCCGAGCTGGCGCAACGCCTACCAGGTGGCGGTGATCGGCGACCACACGTTCTTCAAGGTGCAGTCGCTCAAGCCGCGCAAGGGCTGATCTCGTCCATCGCCGCAACGCACCGTTGCGGCCAGCGTGATGCTGCGTCCCCTGTGCGGGGCCCATAGTGGGGCGCCCCGACCTGGAGTCCCCGATGAAGCTCTACTACTCCCCCGGCGCCTGCTCGCTGGCAGACCACATCGCGCTCGAATGGACCGGCCAGCCCTACGAGGCGGTGGCAGCGTCGCGCGAGGTGCGCAAGTCCCCGGAGTTCCTTGCGCTCAATCCCGCCGGGGCGGTGCCGGTGCTCGAGCAGGACGGCTGGGTCCTGACCCAGAACACCGCGATCCTCAACTACATCGCGGCCACCAGCCCCGAGGCCGGCCTGGCCGGCGACGGCACGCTGCGCTCGCGGGCGGAGGTCGACCGCTGGCTCGCCTTCGTCAATTCGGACATGCATCCGGCGTTCAAGCCGCTGTTCGGCACCACCGCCTACCTTGGCGACGCCGCCATGATCGAGAAGACCAAGGACGCCGCGCGCACGCAGCTGCGCACCCTGTTCGAGCGCGTCGACGCCCAGCTCGGCAAGCACGACTGGATCGCCGGCAGCACGCGTTCGATCGCCGACCCTTATCTCTACGTCGTGACCCGCTGGGCCAGGGCGCAGGGCATCGACCTCGCGGGCCTTGGCAACCTCGAGCGCCATTTCCGGCAGATGGAGGCCGACCCCGGCGTCCAGGCCGCGCTCAAGCAGGAAGGCCTGGCCTGACCTTCGCCCTTCTCCCGCCCGCGGGAGAAGGCGCCCCGCGCAGCGGGGCGGATGAGGGCCTTACGGACGACGCGCCAGTTCCGCGTCGTCCCGCGCCTTCGGCATCAGGTCCTGCTTGTTCGTGCCCAGCCACATCAGCAGCGGGCAGGCCACGAAGATCGACGACAGCGTGCCGAGGATGATGCCGACCATCATCGACTCGGCCATGCCCTGCAGCGAACCGCCGCCGTACAGGTACAGCGCCAGCACGGTCAGGAACGCCACGAAGGAAGTGATCACCGTGCGCGACAGGGTCTGGTTGATCGACGCGTTGAGGATCTCGCGCGGCGACGCGCGCATGCCGCGGAAATTCTCGCGCACGCGGTCGAACACCACGATGGTGTCGTTGATGGAGAAACCCATCACGCCCATGATGCCGGCCAGTACCGTCAGGTCGAACTCGTGCCCGCTGATCGCGAACCAGCCGGCGACCACGACCACGTCGTGCATGGTGGTCAGGATTGCCGCCACCGCGAACTTCCACTCGAAGCGGAACGAGATGTAGGCCAGGAAGCCGATCACCACGAACAGCATCGCGTAGATGCCGTTCTGGGCCAGCTCCTTGCCGACCTGCGGGCCGACGTAGCCGCTGCTCAGGCGGTGCGCGGGGTTTTCCGGGGTCGAGACGATCTTGACCACTTCCTCGGCCATCTGGCTGCTGTCGCTGTCGGGATCGTCCTGGACGCCATCGGCCGCGGCTTCCTTCGGTTGCAGGCGCACCAGCAGGTCGGCGCCGGAACCGTAGGTCTGCACCTGCGCGCCGGGGAAGCCGGCCGCGTCCAGGCGCTCGCGCACGGCATCGACGTCTGCGGGCTTGTCGAAGCGCAGCTCGACCGAGGTGCCGCCGGTGAAGTCCAGCGCGAAGTTGAAGCCGTTGATGGCCATCGCGCCGAGCGCAACCACCAGCAGCGCGATCGACAGGCCCGTCGACACGAAGCGCAGGCGCATGAAGTCGAACTTGCTGTCGTGCGGGAACACGTTGAATTGCATGGTGTGTGCTCCGTCAGATCGCCACGGACTTCAGCTTGCGCCGGTGTCCGTAGATGAGGGTGGCAAGGCCGCGCGACACCGAAACCGCGGTGTACATCGAGGTGACGATACCGGCGATCATCGAGACCGCGAACCCCTTGACCGGGCCGGTGCCGAAGGCGAACAGCGCCACGCCGGCAAGGATCGCGGTGAGGTTGGCGTCGGCGATGGTGCCCGATGCCTTGTCGTAGCCGGCCGCGATCGCCGCCTTCGGCGGTACGCCTGCCCGCAACTCCTCGCGTATGCGTTCGTTGATCAACACGTTGGCGTCCACCGACATGCCGACGGTCAGCGCGATGCCGGCCAAGCCAGGCAAGGTCAGGGTCGCGCCGAGGAACGACATCACCGCCACCACCATCAGCAGGTTGAGCAACAGCGCGACGCAGGTGACCACGCCGAACATGCGGTAATAGACGAGGAAGAACACCAGCGCGAAGCCGAACGAATACAGCACCGCGGTCATGCCGCGCTCCACGTTCTCCTTGCCCAGGCTCGGGCCGACCACGCGCTGTTCGACGAAGTCCATCGGCGCGGCCAGCGCGCCGGCACGCAGCAGCAGGGCCAGGTCCGCGGCTTCCTTCGGGCTTTCCAGGCCGGTGGTCTGGAACTCCTTGCCGAACACGCCGTTGATGGTGGCCACCGAGATGACCTGCTCGCGGGTGCGGGTGATGCGGACTTCTTCGCCGTCCGGGCCGGTGGTGACCTCGGGTACGCGCTCGACGTAGACCACCGCCATCGGCTTGCCGACGTTCTCGCTGGTGAAGTCGAACATGCGCTGGCCGCCGATGCCGTTCAGGCGCACCGAGACCATCGGCGTGCCGGTCTGCTGGTCGTAGCCCGAACGCGCGTCGACCAGCTGGTCGCCGGTGGCGATGACGCGCTTGTTGAGGATGATCGGGATCGGCTTGCCGTCCGGGCCGATCTCCTTGCGGAAGAACAGCTTGCCTTCGGGCGGGACCAGGCCGCTGTCGCGTGCCTCGTAGGCATTGGCATCCACGACGCCGCGGTATTCCAGGGTGGCGGTGGCGCCGAGGATGCGCTTGGCCTGGGCGGTGTCCTGCACGCCCGGCAGCTGCACCACCACGCGTTCGGAACCTTGGCGCTGGATGATCGGCTCGGCCACGCCGAGCTCGTTGATGCGGTTGCGCAGGGTACCGACGTTCTGCTCGATCGCATCGCTGGTGATCTGCTGGATTTCCGAATCCGGCACGTGCATGGCCAGGGTGTTGCCCTCGACATCCATGCGCAGCGTCGGCATGTCGCGCGCGGCCAGGTCGCGCGCCTGGGCGGCGGCTTCCGGCGTGGCCAGGGTGGCGACGATGGAATCGTCGGCACGGCGCTCGACCGACTGGTAGCGCACGCGGTTGTCGCGCAGCAGCACCCGCAGGTCCTCGGCATAGGCATCGAAGCGCTTGTCCAGCGCGGCCTTGCGGTCGACCTGCATCAGGAAGTGCACGCCGCCCTGCAGGTCCAGGCCCATCAGCATGCGCCGCGCGCCGATCTTGCCCAGCCACTCGGGTTCGGTGGAGGCCAGGTTGAGCGCGACCACGAAGTTGTCGCCGACCGCGGCACTGATCGCATCGCTGGCCTTCGTCTGCGCGATCACGTCGTTCAGCCGCACCAGCAGCTCGCCGTCCTCCTCGATCTCGACGGACTTCGGCACGACCCCGGCTTCGGCCAGCGTCGCCTCGACCTGCTTCTGCAGTTCGGGGCCGACCTCGTAGCCGCGATTGGCGGTGACCTGTACCGACGGATCCTGCGGATAGATGTTGGGCAGCGCATAGAGCACGCTGAGCAACACCACGGCCAGGATGATGAAGTACTTGAATCGTCCGTATTCGAGCATCGGAAAGCCCCGCGTGGCCCGGCTTCCCCGCCCGGGCGCACGCCTTCAGTCAGTAATGCCGGCTCAGGCCGACTTGAGCGTGCCCTTGGGCAGCACGTTTGCGATCGCACCCTTCTGCACGCGGATGCGCACGTTGTCGGCGATCTCGACGGTGACGAAGTGCTCGCCCAGCTCGCGCACCACGCCGGCGACGCCGCCATTGGTGATCACTTCGTCGCCATTGGCCAGCTTGTCGAGCATGGCGCGATGTTCCTTCTGCCGCTTCATCTGCGGGCGGATCATCAGGAAGTACATCACCGCGATCAGCAGGATCGGGAACATCAGGCCGCCGAGGCCGCCGCCGAACAGGCCGCCGGGAGCCGGCTGGCTGGCCGCCTGGGCATAGGCGGGCGAAACGAGAAGGTCGAGCAGGTTCATCTAAATGGTCGTCCAGAGGGCGAAACAGCCGGGAATTATGCCACGCGGCCGCCACCGGGCGGGCCGCCCGGGGCTGGCAGGCCCCGGTTGGAATAGAAGGAGTCGCGGAAGGCCGCGAAGGTTCCCTGCCCGATCGCGTCGCGCATCCCGGCCATGAGCCGCTGGTAGTACCAGAGGTTGTGCAGGGTGCCCAGGATCGGGCCCAGCATTTCGTTGCACCGGTCCAGATGGCGCATGTAGGCCCGGGTATAGCCCCCGGCGCAGGCCGGGCAGCCGCAGCCTTCCTCGATCGGGCGCAGGTCCTGCGCGAAACCGGCATTGCGGATCCGGATGGTGCCGGTTGCGGTGAAATAGTGGCCGTTGCGGGCGTTGCGGGTGGGCATGACGCAGTCGAACATGTCGACGCCGCGCGCCACCGCCTCCACCAGGTCCTCCGGGCGCCCCACCCCCATCAGGTAGCGCGGGCGGTCGCCGGGCAGCTGCGGGCACGTGTGGTCGAGCATGGCGTTGCGCTCGTCCTCGGTCTCGCCCACCGCCAGGCCGCCGATGGCGTAACCGTCGAAGCCGATCTGCTTGAGCCCGTCGGCCGAGCGCGTGCGCAGGGCGTGGTGCACGCCGCCCTGCACGATCCCGAACAGCGCCGCATCGTTGCCTTCGTGCGCGCGCTTCGAGCGCTCGGCCCAGCGCAGCGACAGCTCCATCGATCGCTCGACCACGCGCGGGTCGACGGGCTTGCCGTCGTGGTGAACCGGCGGGCACTCGTCGAAGATCATCACGATGTCCGAGCCGAGCACCTTCTGGATGCGCATGCTCTCCTCGGGACCGAGGAATACGGTGGAGCCGTCGGTCGGCGCCTGGAAGGTGACGCCCTGCTCGGTGATCCTGCGCCGGTGCGCCAGCGAGAACACCTGGAAGCCGCCCGAATCGGTGAGGATCGGGCCGTCCCAGCGGGCAAAGCCGTGCAAGCCGCCGTGGGCTTCGATCACCTCGAGGCCGGGGCGCAGGAACAGGTGGAAGGTGTTGCCGAGGATGATTTCCGCGCCCAGCGCGCGCAGCTGTTCCGGCAGCATGCCCTTGACGGTCCCGTAGGTGCCCACCGGCATGAACGCCGGTGTTTCCACCGTGCCTCGCGGGAAGCGCAGCCGGCCGCGGCGCGCGGCGCCGTCCGTGCCGAGCAGCTCGAAGGTCATGCGCCCCATAGCAGCATCGCGTCGCCGTAGGAAAAGAAGCGATAGCGTTCGGCGATCGCGTGATCGTAGGCGGCGAACATGCGCTCGCGGCCGGCAAAGGCGGAGACCAGCATGAGCAGGGTCGACTCCGGCAGGTGGAAGTTGGTGAGCAGCGCATCGACGCTGCGGATGCGGTAACCGGGCAGGATGAAGATCGAAGTCTCGCCCTGGAAAGGCTGCAGTTCGCCGTCGCGCAAGGCGCTTTCCAGCGCGCGCACCACGGTGGTGCCGACCGCAACGACGCGCCCGCCGCGGGCGCGCGCCTGGCGTACCTGCTCCACCAGCGTGGCGTCGACGCTGAGCCATTCGCTGTGCATGCGGTGTTCGGACAAGTCGTCCATGCGCACCGGCTGGAAGGTGCCGGCACCCACGTGCAGGGTGACGCGGCCGGTCTCGACGCCGCGTTCGCGCAATGCCTGCAGCAGCGCCTCGTCGAAGTGCAGGCCGGCGGTGGGCGCTGCGACCGCGCCGGGCGCGCGCGCGAACACCGTCTGGTAACGCTCCTGGTCGTCGGCCCCGGGGGCGCGGTGGATATAGGGCGGCAACGGCAACTGCCCTGCGTGCTGCAGCCACCCGGCAAGGTCGCCATCGACCGCGAAGCGCAGCCGGTAGAACTCGCCTTCGCGACCCAGCACCTCGGCCTGGCCGCCGGCGTCGAGCTCGATGCGCCCGCCGGGCTTCATCGGTTTGCTCACGCCCAGCTGCACCCTGGCCTCGTTGCCGGGCAGCAGGCGCTCGACCAGGATCTCGGCCCTGCCACCGCTGCCCTGCTTGTGCCCGAACAGGCGCGCGGGGATCACCCGGGTATCGTTGAACACCAGCAGGTCGCCGGGCTGCAGCAGCATCGGCAGGTCGCGGATGCCGTGGTCGGCGAACGCTGCCGGTGCGCGCGGCACCAGCAGCAACCGGCTGGCCGAACGCTCGGGCAAGGGCGCCTGCGCGATCAGTTCCGGCGGCAGTTCGTAATGGAAATCGCTCTTCTTCAAATGAGTCTCAACGTTCGAATTTGGTCGACAGCACCAGCGACGACGTGGTCCGTTCCACGCCCTGCAGGGCGCCGATGCGGTCGGTGAGCTCGTCCATCTCACCGATCGTGGGCACGATCGCCAAGGCCACCAGGTCCCAGATGCCGCTGACCGACTGCAGGCTGCGCACCTCGCGCATCCCGCGCAGCGCCTCGACCACGGCCGGCATCTGCTTGGGTAGCACCGTGACCATGATCAGCGCCCGGATTCGGTCGCGGCCGAAATCGTCGCCGATGCGTACCGTGTACCCGGCGATCACTCCCATCTGTTCGAGCCGCTGGATCCGGCTCTGCACCGTGGTCCGCGACAGCTGCAGCTTGCGCGCGATCTCGGCGGTGGAAGCCCGCGCATTCTCGCGCAACAGGGACAGCAGGGCTTCATCGGCGCGGGTCAGGGCCATGGCGCGACTCCCGGTCTGGCGGCATGTTTCGGCGATTCGCCGAAATCTATATGAATTCAGCGCAATTCGCACCTGTTAATCGACGAATACTTCCCGATAATAGATGGGATAGCCCTTTGGAGGACCGCCCATGTCGCTGCTCGACCAGCTCGCCCCGCTCCGCGCCCACAAGGGCTCGCGCCGCACCACCGGACTCGACGACGCCACCGTGCTGCGCTTCGCCGCCAGCCACGCCGAGCTGGCCGCCGCGATCGAGGCTGCGGCCGCCGAATACGCCAGCATCCGCAAGGATTTCGCCGACCTGCTCGACCTCGACGAGGACGCGCAACTGCAGGCGGTGCAGGCCGGCTTCATCAACTTCTACCAGCAGGACGCGGTCAACCCGTATGTCGCCCTGGCCGCGCGCGGCCCGTGGATCGTGACCCTCAAGGGCGCGGTGCTGTACGACACCGGCGGCTACGGCATGCTCGGCTTCGGCCACGCTCCGCAGGACATCCTCGATGCGATGGCCAAGCCGCAGGCACTGGCCAACATCATGACCCCGAGCCTGTCGCAGCTGCGCTTCACCCGCGCGCTGCAGGCCGAGATCGGCCACAGCCGCAAGGGCGGCAGCCCGTTCAACAAGTTCATGTGCCTCAACTCCGGTTCCGAAGCCGTCGGCCTGGCCGCGCGCGTCGCCGACACCAACGCCAAGACCATGACCGAGCCGGGCGCGCGCCACGCCGGCCGCACGATCAAGCGCCTGGTGGTCAAGGGCAGCTTCCACGGCCGCACCGACCGGCCGGCGCTGTACTCCGATTCCACCCGCAAGGCCTACCTCACCCACCTGGCCAGCTACCGCGGCGAGGACAGCGTGATCGTCGTGCCGCCGTACGACATCGCCGCGCTGAAGCAGGCGTTCGCCGATGCCGATGCCAAGGGCTGGTTCATCGAGGCGATGTTCCTGGAGCCGGTGATGGGCGAAGGCGATCCGGGCCGCAGCGTGCCGGTGGACTTCTACGCAGCCGCGCGCGAACTGACCAGGGAACACGGCGCGCTGCTGCTGGTCGACTCGATCCAGGCGGGGCTGCGCGCCACCGGCACGCTGTCCATCGTCGACTACCCCGGTTTCGAGACCCAGGAAGCGCCGGACATGGAGACCTACTCCAAGGCGCTCAACGCAGGCCAGTACCCGCTGTCGGTGCTCGCCTGCAACGATCGCGCCGCCGGCATCTACGCGCGCGGCACCTACGGCAACACCATGACCGCCAACCCGCGCGCGCTGGACGTGGCCTGCGTGGTGCTGGCCAAGCTCACCCCCGAGCTGCGCGCCAACATCCGCGAGCGCGGCCGCCAGGCCGTGGCCGGCCTGGAAGCGCTGAAGTCCGAGCTCGGCGGCCTGATCACCAAGGTCCAGGGCACCGGCCTGCTGTTCTCCTGCGAACTGGCCCCGCAGTTCAAGGGCTACGGCGCCGGCTCCAGCGAGGAATGGCTGCGCGAGCAGGGCCTGGGCGTGATCCACGGAGGCGAGAACTCGCTGCGCTTCACCCCGCGCTTCGACATGACCGCCGACGAGCTCGACCTGGTCCTGGGCCTGGTCAAGCGCGCGTTGCTGGAAGGCCCGCGCCAGCAACAGGCGGCATAATCACGATCCCTGTGTAGGAGCGGCGGCAGCCGCGAAGGCCCTGCATGAAGATCGTCGAAGTCCGCCATCCCCTGGTCCAGCACAAGCTGGGCCTGATGCGCCGTGGCGACAACAGCACCAAGACCTTCCGCGAACTGGCCTCGGAGGTGGCGACCCTGCTCACCTACGAGGCCACCGCCGACCTGGAGATGGAAGACGCCACGGTCGACGGCTGGGCCGGTCCGATCGACGTCCGACGGATCAAGGGCCGCAAGATCACCCTGGTGCCGATCCTGCGCGCAGGCCTGGGCATGCTGCCGGGCGTGCTGGAACTGATTCCCGCCGCCAAGGTCAGCGTCGTGGGCATGCGTCGCGACGAAGCGACGCTGCTGCCGGAGACCTATTACGAGAACCTGGTCGGCGACATCGGCGACCGCACGGTGCTGATCCTCGACCCGATGCTCGCCACCGGCGGCACCCTGGTGGCGACGGTCGACATGCTCAAGCGCGCGGGCGCGACCCGGATCAAGGGCCTGTTCCTGGTGGCCGCGCCGGAAGGCCTGCGCGCGCTCGAGGCCACGCATCCGGACGTCGAGGTCTACGTGGCCGCGATCGACGAGCGGCTCAATGACAAGGGCTACATCCTTCCCGGCCTGGGCGACGCGGGCGACAGGATCTTCGGGACGCGCGCCGGCTAGTGCCGGCGGCGGCGCAGTGCCACCAGCAAGAGCACGACAGGCACCACCGCCAGCCACCACCACCAGTGGGCACGCCCGGGTCGGCTGTCGCCGCCACGGGCGGCCTTCGCCTCGCCGACGCCATCCGCCTCGCCGGCGCGCAGGCGCCAGCGCCCGTCACGCAATTCGATGCGTTCGGCCAGCGGCGGCAGCACCAGCTCGCGCCAGTGGATGCGCAGGTCGCCGACTTCCGGCGCCAGCGGGTTCATGGCACTGCCCAGGCCGTCGCCCTGCGGCTGGAAGGTGGCTGCCAGGTTTCCCGGCAGCGCGCTGAAGGCGGGCCGGAACTCGCGCCACTGGCCAAGCCCCTTCACCACCTCCGGATCGAGCGGCACGCCGTCGACGGTGACGGCCGAAGCCTCCCAGCGCTGCGACCGGATCGGGAACGGCGGGTTGTCGTGGCCGGGCAGGAACGCCGCCGAATCCACCGGCGCATCGCTCCAGCCGCGGGCGTAGGCGCCGCCGTCCTCGCGCCACTGGAACATTTCCACTTGCCGTTCCAGGCCGAAATGGCTGGTGCGCACGCCGAAATCCGGATCGCGCAGCTTGCCTTCGGCCTGTGGCGGGGCGGACGGAGCCGGCGCCTGCTCCTGCGCCGCGACCGCGGTCGCGACCAGCAGGCACCCGGCGGCAAGCAACCCCGCAATGGCCTTCATGCAGGCAGCGCCCTCGCCTGCAGGCGCTCGACTTCGTTCGTGGTGCCGTAGCGGCCGCGCTCGTCGCGCACGACGCGCGCCAGGGCGCAAGCCGGATCATGGGTAAAGAACAGGTGCACGTTGCGCGCCAGCATGTCGGCCAGGAACTCACGTTTCTCGTCGATCAGCAGTTCGGCGTTGCGGTCGTAACCCATGGTGATGGGCACGTGCACCCACGGCCGGCCGGGAATGAGGTCGGCGCAGAACACCACGCCGCCGTGGGCGACGCCGTCGACGCTTTCCGGACCGACGATCTCGGCCAGCATCAGCCCGGGCGTATGGCCATCGCTGTAATGGAAGCGCACCGCATTGCCCAGCGCGCGCGAATGGGCACCATCGACGATCTCCAGGCGTCCGCTGGCTTCCAGCAGCGCCGGCAGTTCGGGAATGAAACTCGCACGGTCGCGCGGATGCGGGTCGCGCGCGCGATCCCAGCAGGCTGCACTGACCACATAGGTCGCGTTCGGGAACAGCAGGCGCGGCGCCTCGTTCCCGGTCCACGGTGCAAGCAGGCCGCCGGCGTGGTCGAAGTGCAGGTGCGAGAGCACGACGACGTCGACGTCGTCGTGGCCGAAGCCAGCCTCGGCCAGCGATTCGAGCAGCACGTGCCGGTCTTCCTGGACACCGTAGCGTTCGCGCAGCTTCGGCTCGAAGAACGCGCCGATGCCGGTTTCGAACAGCACGGTCTTGCCTGCCAGCGGGCTGGCCCGCAGCGCCCGGCAGGCCAGTTCGATGCGGTTGGCTTCGTCCGGCGGCGCCCAGCGCTCCCACATCGCACGGGGCGCGTTGCCGAACATCGCGCCGCCGTCGAGCTTCTGCGAGTTGCCCAGTAGCGACCAGAGCTTCACGGCGTCGGCAGCACCTTCGCCGAGCCCACCGAATTGCGCGGATCCGCGCCACCGGAAAGCGTGTTCGTGATGCGGTCCCATGACACGGTATTGAGGATGCCCCAGGTGCCCTCGCCTGCGTTCACCTTGTGGCCCATCGCCTCGAGCCTGGCGATCGTGGCCTCGTCCAGCGCACCCGGCTCGGCCGAGATCACGTCGGGCATCCACTGGTGGTGGATGCGCGGCAGCGCGGCGACTTCCTCGGCGGACAGGCCGTCGACGTAGCCGAGGATGCCCAGCAGCACCTCGGTGATGATGCGGCTGCCGCCAGGCGCGCCCAGCGCGGTGACCTGCCCCGGCGAGAACATCAGCGTCGGCGTCATCGAGCTGAGCATGCGCTTGCCCGCCTCCACCGCGTTGGCCTCGAAGCCCATCACGCCGAAGGCATTGGGCGTGCCGGGCTTGAGCGCGAAGTCGTCCATCTCGTCGTTGAGCAGCACGCCGGTGCCCGGCGGCACCAGGCCCGAACCGTACAGCAGGTTGATGGTCTGCGTCGCCGAGACCATGTTGCCTTCGGCGTCGATCACCGAGAAATGCGTGGTTTCCTCGTCCTCGAGCGGCGCCGGCTGGCCGGACAGCAGTTCGCTGGGCGTCGCGCGGTCGGGATGGATGGTGGCGCGCAGGCCCGCCGCATAGTCGCGGCTCAGGAGGCGCTCCATCGGCACCTTGGTGAAGTCGGGGTCGCCCAGGTAGATCGTGCGGTCCCGGTACGCGCGGCGCATCGCCTCGACCAGGATGTGGGTGCGCTGCGCCTTGTCCAGCTTCGACAGGTCCCAGCCCGATGCGATGTGCAGCATCTCGGCGATCGCCACGCCACCGGAGGATGTCGGCGGAGCGGTGACGATGTTCCAGCCCTGGTAGTCGAAGCTGATCGGCTTGCGCTCGCGCACTTCATAGCCGGCCAGGTCGGCCAGGGTCCATTTGCCGCCCTCGGCATTCACGCCGGCGACCAGCTTGTCGGCGACATCGCCGCGGTAGAAGCCGTCGAAACCCTTTTCCGCGATCAACCGCAGCGTGCGCGCCAGGTCGGGCTGGCGCAGCGTCTCGCCGACCTTGGGCGCATCGCCGTCGGCCATGAACACCGCGCGCGTCCCGGGGTAACGCTCCAGCACCTCGTGCTTGCCGGCCCAGCCGCGTTCCAGCCGCCCGTACACGGGCAGGCCTTCCTCGGCGACGCGGATCGCCGGCGCCAGGCTCGTGGCCAGGGGCAGCCGGCCGTATTCGGCGGCCAGTTTCACCAGCGCCGCGGGCAGGCCCGGGATGCCCGCAGACCACGGGCCGTTCTGGGCCTTGTCCGGATCGAGGTTGCCCTCGGCATCCAGGTACACCTCGGGCGTGGCCGCTTCCGGGGCGATCTCGCGCGCATCCAGGAAGACCTGCTTGCCGGCCTTCGCATCGTGCAGCAGGAAGAAGCCGCCGCCACCCAGGCCCGAACTGATCGGCTCGACCACCGACAGCGTCGACGACACGGCGATCGCCGCATCGAAGGCATTGCCGCCGGCCTTGATGATGTCCAGCCCTGCCTGCGTGGCCAGTTCGTGCGCGCTGGCGATGGCCGCGCCGGGCGGATGCGCCGCGGGCGTGCCCTCGGCCGCGGGAGTTGCGGCCAGTGCGGGTGCGGAAAGGAAGACGAGGAGCAGTGCGCTGCGCCGGAGGATGGCGGAAAGGGTCATGTGGCCTCTTCTGTCTGGAGCCGCAGCAGCTTGGCCAGCAATTGCGGCTGGGTTTCGGAATGTTCTGGGTCCGGGTCGATGCATTCGACCGGACACACCACCACGCATTGTGGTTCTTCGAAGTGGCCGACGCATTCCGTGCACCGTGCCGGGTCAATCACATAGATCGTCTCGCCCTGGCTGATCGCGCTGTTCGGGCAGGCAGGTTCGCAGACATCGCAGTTGACGCACAACTCGTTGATCTTCAGCGACATCGCATTTGCTGCTTGGTTGGAGCGCCGGTGCCGGACTGGCCGGCACCGGCCTGTCGATTTCCTTACCTGGCGGTGTCCACGAAGACGTACTCGACGCCGGCGGGGGTCACCGCGGCCTGTACACGATCGGAATCCGCGGCGTTGCCGATGAACAGCACCCGCACGCCCTTCATCGAGTCGACCGGAACGCCATCGAATGCCGTGACCACGAGGTCGGCCATCTTGTCCGAGGCCGGCGAGGCATAGGCAAGCAGGTTGCCCGAGATGATGCCGCGGGCGACGTCGGACTGGGCCTTCTCGACCAGGCGGTTGTACTGCTCCTGGAAATCGGGCTCGCTGGTGCCCGGAAGCAGGTACACGTAGGGCTGGTTGGCGATCCCGGCCATGTTCCGCGGCACGACGTCGTTGAGGTAGTCCACCCAGGCCTGGCGGTCGTCGGTGGTCGGTGCGCTCATCGGCGCCTTCACCTGCGCCTGGGAGGCATCCTCCTTCTTGCAGCCCACCAGCACCGGCAGCACCAGGCAGGCGATCAGCATCAGGCGGCTCATTGTCTTCATCCGTATCCTCATCCTTTACCCACCCCCAGGGAGTTTCAAGCTACATCGTTGCGCTGCCATTCGGCCTGCAGCGCTCTGGCCACCGCTGGCGGCACGAACGACGAAACGTCGCCGCCAAGACGGGAAATCTCGCGTACCAGCGAAGAAGAAATGAATCCGTATTCCTCGGCCGGGGTCAGGAACAGCGTCTCGACCTCCGGAACCAGGTGGCGGTTCATGCTCGCCAGCTGGAATTCGTACTCGAAGTCGGACACCGCGCGCAGGCCGCGCAGCAGTACCCCGGCACCCAGGTCGCGCACGAAATGCGCAAGCAGGCCGTCGAACCCCAGGACCTCGACATTGGGATAGGCGGCCAGCGCCTCGCGCGCCAGCCCGACCCTGGTCTCCAGCGGCAGTGCCGGCCCCTTGGCGGGACTTTCTGCCACGCCGACCACCAGGCGTTCGAACAGCGGTGCTGCCCGGTCGACCAGATCCACGTGTCCGTTCGTGATCGGGTCGAACGTGCCGGGATAAACGGCAGTGCGGGTGTTGGCCACGCTCATTCCGTTGCCGTGTCTTGGTTTCAGGATTCCGGGGGCAGTGTAGCAGTGCGCACCGGCCCGCGCCCATGGGCTGCGGCAGCGCGGCAAAACAGGGCGTAGTGCGACTCCCGGGTATTGCCTTCGCGATGCGGCAACCACTCCGCGCCGGGCCGGACCGGTGCGTCGGCCGGCGACTCCAGGTAGAGCCACGCATCCGGTGCCAGCCAGGGTTCGAGCGCGGCCAGCGCCGGTTTCCAGAGTTCGGCCGCGAAAGGCGGGTCGAGGAAGACCAGGTCGAAGGCGCGGCGCGGCGGCGCACGCAGCCATGCAAGCGCGTCCGCGCATGCCACTTCTACCCGGTCGCCGGCCCGGAGCCTGGCGACCGTGGCGCGCAGGGACTCGGCCAGGCGCGGCTCGCGTTCGACCAGGACTGCTTCGCGGGCACCGCGCGACACGGCCTCAAGCCCGAGCGCGCCGGAACCGGCGAACAGGTCCAGCACGCTTGCGCCGGCCAGCCTGCCCTGCAACCAGTTGAAAAGCGTCTCGCGGACCCGGTCGGGCGTGGGTCGCAAGCCGGCGGCGTCGGCGACCGGCAGGCGCGTTCCGCGCCACTGGCCGGAGACGATGCGTACGCTGCCCGGCGACGCGGGCTTGATGGGGCGCGGTGCTACCATGCGCGCCATTCTGCGCGATGGTCGACACGATGGTGAGTTTTTTCCGCCGCAAGAAGCCTGACGCGGCACCCCAGGCGGCGGATGGCGCAGCGGGCTGGCGCGAACGGCTTGGCGGCAGCGGCTTTGCCCGCAGCCTGGGCGGCCTGTTCTCGCGCAACCCGCGCCTGGACGACGAACTGCTCGACGAGATCGAGACCGCGCTGCTGACCGCCGATGTCGGCGTCGCCGCCAGCACCGGCCTGGTCGAGACCCTGCGCAAGCGCATGAAGGCACGCGAGTTCGCCGACGCCGGCGCCCTGCTCGCCGCCCTGCGCAGCGAACTGCTCGCGTTGCTGGCGCCCGTGGCAGAGCCCCTGCGCATCGATGCGGCGGCGCGTCCCTTCGTGATCCTTGCCGTCGGCGTCAACGGCGTGGGCAAGACCACCACCATCGGCAAGCTCGCGCATCGCTTCCGGCAGCAGGGCCATTCGCTGATGCTGGCCGCCGGCGATACTTTCCGTGCCGCCGCGGTGGCGCAGCTCCAGGCCTGGGGCGAGCGCAACAACGTCCCGGTCGTGGCACAGGGCCAGGACGCCGACCCCGCTTCGGTCGCTTTCGATGCCCTGCAGGCCGCGAGGGCGCGCGGCACCGACGTGCTGATCGCCGATACCGCCGGGCGCCTGCATACCCAGCAGGGCCTGATGGCGGAACTGGGCAAGATCCGCCGCGTGCTCGGCAAGCTCGACCCCGACGCACCACACGAAGTGCTGATGGTCATCGACGGCACCACCGGCCAGAACGCGCTGTCGCAACTGCGGCAGTTCCATGCCGCGGTCAACGTCACGGGCCTTGTGGTCACCAAGCTCGACGGCACCGCCAAGGGCGGCGTGGTGTTCGCGCTCGCGCGCGAGTTCGGCATCCCGATCCGCTACGCGGGCATCGGCGAAGGCCTGGAAGACCTGCGCGAGTTCGACCCGGAAGCGTTCGTCGACGCGCTGCTGCCCGCCTCGCTCGGCGGCTGAGCGGCCGGCACCGGCATGGGCTCCCGGCCGCGCCGCCAACGCAGGGTGCTGCTGTACATCGCATCGGTGCTGCTGGCCCTGCTCCTGCTCGCGGCACTGGCCTTGCATTACGCGATGCAGCCGCAACGCGCGACGCGGTTCCTGCTGGCGCGCGTGGGCGCGGCGCTCGATCTGGAGATCACTGCCGCCGGCAAGACGGAGTACCAGTTGCACGGCCTGCCGACGCTGGTGCTGCGCGATGTAGTCGCACGGGAACCGGGCACTGCCACCCCGTTGCTGCGCGCCGACCGCATCTTCCTGTCGCTGCCGTGGTCGACGCTGCGCGCACGCGGCGCAGTGTTGGAGGCGACCCGGATCGAGCTCGACGCACCGATCCTCGACTTGCCGGCGCTTCAGCATTGGCTCGCGCGACGGCCACCGTCGCCGACGCCGGTACGCATGCCTTCGCTGTCGGCCGGCGCGCTCGTCCGCGATGGCGTCGTCATTGGCGATGGCTGGCGACTCGGGGACCTGCAGGCCGAAGTGCCATCGTTTGCGCCTGGCGTGGCGTCGCGGTTGGCGCTGAAGGGCACCTACCCCGAACCACCGTTCTCGTTCGCGGTGTCGGGGCCGCTGCGCTGGAATGCCGGCACCTGGTCGCTTGCGCCCGCCCGCGTGTCGGTGCGCGGCCAAGGCGAGCCGGACACCGATCCGATTCCTGCGCTGGAAGCCCGGGGCGATGTCGCCCTGGGCGAACACCTCGTCCTGCGCTTGCATGGCGGCATCGAGGCCTGGCCGGCCGCGTGGCCCGCCCTGCCCGAACCGCTGGCGTCCTCCCGCTCGCCGGTGGCGTTCGCGTTGCGCTATCGCGGCGCGGTCGACCTCGACGACACCGCCTTCCTGCAACTGCAGCACGACGACACCGCGTTCGACGGAAGTTTCCGTTTGCGCGAAGTGCTGGCCTGGGCCGGTGCCGATCCGAATCCGTTGCCGCCGGTCGAGGGCACGCTGCGCACGCCGCGCCTGGACGTGGCCGGTGCCACCCTGCAAGGCGTATCGGTCCAGCTGGAGGTCGTCGCCGATGAAGCCGACTGACCTCCACGGCGCCGAATTCGCCGGCCGCCTGCTGGCCTGGTTCGACCGTTGCGGCCGCCACGACCTGCCCTGGCAGCACCCGCGCACGCCCTATCGGGTCTGGCTGTCGGAAATCATGCTGCAGCAGACCCAGGTGCAGGTCGTCGTGCCCTACTTCGAACGCTTCGTCGCTGCGCTGCCGGACCTGCCAGCGCTTGCACGGGCGCCGCTCGACGACGTGCTCGCGCTGTGGTCGGGGCTCGGCTACTACGCACGTGCACGCAACCTGCACGCCGCGGCGCGTGCCTGCGAGGAGCTGCACGGCGGCGAGCTGCCGCGCGACCTGGACGCGCTGGTGGCATTGCCGGGCATCGGCCGCAGCACCGCGGGCGCGATCCTCGCCCAGGCATGGGGAGACCGTTTCCCGATCCTCGACGGCAACGTCAAGCGCGTGCTCGCGCGCGTGCACGGCATCGACGGCTGGCCGGGAACGCCTGCGGTGGAGAAACGGATGTGGGCGCTGGCCGAATCGCACCTGCCCGCGGCCGGGCAGCGCGCGCCGCGCATGGCCGACTACACCCAGGCGCAGATGGATTTCGGCGCCACCCTGTGCACGCGTTTCGATCCGGCCTGCATGGTCTGCCCGCTGCAGGACGGTTGCGTCGCGTTGCGCGAGGGACGCGTCGCCGAACTGCCGACGCCAAAGCCAGGCAAGCCGCTGCCCGAACGCAGCGCCGTGGTGATGCTGCTGCAGGACAGCGAAGGCCGCGTGCTGTTGCAGCGTCGTCCGGCCAATGGCGTGTGGGCGTCGCTCTGGTCGCTGCCCGAAGCCGGCGACCACGCGCCGGCACGCGACTGGTTCGCCGCGCATGTGCGAGGCGACTACGACGATGGCGCGCCGCTGGCGTCCATCGCCCACGGATTCACCCATTACCGCCTGCAGCTGTTCCCCGTGCATTGGCGGCAAGTGGCCTTGCGCGCACGGGTGGCGGACAATGACGGCCTGCGCTGGGTCTCGCACGACCAGATGGCGGCGCTGGGTATCCCGGCGCCGATCCGCAAGCTCCTGGAGGGCATCCCCACATGACGCGAATGGTGTTCTGCGAATACGAAAAGCGCGAAGTCGAGGGCCTCGACTTCGCGCCATGGCCGGGCGAAGCCGGCAAGCGGGTCTACGCGCACATCGGCAAGGCCGCGTGGTCGGCATGGCTGGCGCACCAGACCATGCTGATCAACGAGAACCGCCTGTCGCCGCTGGATCCGAAGCATCGCGCCTTCCTCGAAGGCGAGATGCTCAAGTTCCTGTTCGAGGGCGGCGCCGAGAAACCGGCCGGTTACGTCCCCGACTGAGCGTTGCGGGCGTCGCGCACCGCGCCCAGGTCGACCACGCGGATCTCCTGGATGCGGCAACCGATCTGCGTGCCCGGGCCCACTCGCGTCACGCTGTCGAAGCCCGAGGTGACCACGCCGGCGATGTTGCTGACCGTGAGCGCGGGGCCGGATCCCGACCAGTCCAGGCAGTCCGGCACCAGCCGGAGCAGCCAGCCTTCGGTCGGCTTGATCGTGAGCAGGACATGGCTGTCGCCGACGTCGTCCCAGCCGATGGGTTCGCGATAGGTCACCTTCTGGACCGGCTCGCTGTGGCTCATGTAGAGCGCCAGCTCGTCCGATTCGCTCATCCGCGGGGTGGTGGCGCAGGAGGCGAGGAAGACGGAAGCGGCGAGGAGGGAGAGTGGCATGATTCGCATGGCAGGCACCTCGATTCCGGGGGTGCGTTCAATCTTGCACCCAGCGGCCGCCTCCGGAATGGCGGGGCGGAACCCTGTTCAGCAGCCGTCCGGCTTGCCCCGCAAGCCCCGCGCCCGTATCATCCCGCCCTCGCGCTGGCCGGGTAGCTCAGTTGGTAGAGCAGGGGATTGAAAATCCCCGTGTCGGGGGTTCGATTCCCTCCCCGGCCACCATCGCGAAGGCGCCGTGGCGCCGTTGTATGCTCATCGAATGCATACGACGGAGACCCGAATGAAGCGCGCCACCTTCGCCGCCATTGCCGCCACCCTTTGCATGCTCCTGCTCGCCGCCTGCGGCAGCAGCGGACCGGTGCGCCGCGTTTCCGATCCCGCCGCCAGCATCCAGCAGCTCAGCGTGCGCGCCGACGGCAGCTGGTCGCTGGACCTGCGCCTGGACAACTTCAGCAGCATCCCGATGCGCTTCGACGCGGTCGACCTGGCGATGACCGTCCAGGGCCAGCCGCCGGCGACGCTGCGCACCAGCCCGGGGTTCACCATCGGCCCGGAGTCGGCCGACGTGGCGACGCTGCAGCTCGTGCCGCCGGCCGGCGCCAAGATCGCGATCGCCGACGCGCTCGCGCGCGGCAGCGCGATCGCCTATGAACTCAAGGGCACGATCACCGCGACGCCGGAGGACGGCAAGCCGCGCGTCTTCGAATTCGAACGCGGCAACGCGCTTGCGCCGGTGCCGGGCCTGCCGGGAGTGATGCGCTGATGGCTGCTGCATACGACGCACCGCTGGACGACATGCGCTTCGTGCTGTTCGACCTGCTCCAGGTCGAACCGCTGTTTGCCCGGCTCGGTTTCCAGGACGCGACCCGCGACGTCGTCGACGCCGTGCTCGAGGAAGGCGCGCGCTTTGCCTCGACCGTGCTGGCGCCGCTCAACCAGGCCGGCGACCGCCACGGCTGCACCCTGGACAAGGACACCGGCCAGGTCGCCACCCCGCCCGGCTTCGCCGACGCCTACGCGCAGTATGTCGAGGGCGGATGGGCCGGAATTTCATCGCCGGCGGAACATGGCGGCCAGGGACTGCCGCAGACCGCCGGCATCGCGATCAAGGAAATGATCGATGCGGCCAACCTGGCATGGGGCAATTTCCCGCTGCTTTCGCACGGTGCGATCGAGGCGCTCACCCGCCATGGCGAGGACTGGCAGCGCGAGGTCTTCCTCAAGGCGATCGTCGAGGGCCGCTGGACCGGCACCATGTGCCTGACCGAGCCGCATTGCGGCAGCGACCTGGGCCTGCTCAAGACCCGCGCCGAACCGGCGGCCGATGGCAGCTATTCGATCACCGGCACCAAGATCTTCATCACCGCCGGCGAACACGACTTCACCGACAACATCGTGCACCTGGTGCTGGCACGGTTGCCCGACGCGCCTGCCGGCAGCCGCGGCATCTCGCTGTTCGTGGTGCCGAAGGTGCGTGTGTGCCGCGACGGCAGCGTCGGCGAACGCAACCAGCTGCGCTGCGGCGCACTCGAACACAAGATGGGCATCCACGGCTCGGCGACCTGCGTGATGAACTTCGACGGCGCGCAAGGCTGGCTGGTCGGTGCGCCGAACAAGGGCCTGGCGGCGATGTTTACCATGATGAACAGTGCGCGCCTGGCTGTCGGCCTGCAGGGACTGGGACTTTCCGATCGCGCACTGCAGGGGGCGCTGGCCTATGCGCGCGAGCGCCTGCAGGGGCGTTCCCTGTCCGGTGCGAAGTTCCCCGACAAACCTGCCGACCCGATCATCGTCCACCCCGACGTGCGCCGCATGCTGCTCACGCAGAAGGCACTGGTCGAAGGCGGCCGCGCGCTGGCGTACCACGCCGGCGTCCTGGTCGATACCGTCGAACACGCCGCCGACGCGGCCGAACGCGAACGCGCCGATGCCCTGCTCGGCTTCCTGATCCCCATCGCCAAGGGCTGCCTCACCGAATGGGGCGTGGAATGCACCTACCAGGCGATGCAGTGCTTCGGCGGCCACGGCTACATCGCCGAGCACGGCATGGAGCAGCTGGCGCGCGATGCGCGCATGACCACCATGTACGAAGGCACCCCCGGCATCCAGGCGCTGGACCTGGTCGGGCGCAAGCTGCTGCAGCTGCAGGGCGCGGGGATGCGCGAATTCCTCGCCATGCTCGCGGATTTCTGCAGGCAGCACGCCGGCGATGCCGACATGGCCGCCTTCATCGATCCGCTGGCCGCGAAGGCGGCCGAATGGGCGCCGCTGGCGACGATGATCGCCGGCCGCGCCGGCAAGGATCCCGAGGAGATCGGCGCGACCGCCCACGACTTCCTGATGTATTCCGGGTATGTCGCGCTGGCCTACTGGTGGGCACGCAGCGTGGCCGCGGCCCGGGCGTCCGCGCAGCCCGAGGCGTTCAAGGCCGCCAAGCGCGATACCGCCACGTTCTACTTCGCCCGCCTGCTGCCGCGCACCTTGGCCCACAAGGCCGCGATCGAATCCGGGATGGGTGCCCTTCCACCCCTGCAGTAGGAGGGGTATAAGCTGTAGCCCCGATGGAGGCCGACACTACGCCGCTACGCCTGGATGCAGTCCGCCTGCTGGCGCTCGACGCGCACGGCCGGGTGCTGGACTGGATGAGCTGGCAAGCGGCGACCTGCCTGTACGTGCGTGGCGCCGTGGCCTGGACCCTGGGCGACCCGTGCCTGAGCGTGCACGGCGGCACCAACCGCGACAGCGGCGAGCAGAGCGTGGTCGAGCTGCATCCCATCGTGGCCGCGCGCAGCCACGCCCGCGCGCATGCCCTGGACCCGACCCCGGCGCTCACCAACGCCGCCCTGTTCGCCCGCGACCAGCACCTGTGCCTGTATTGCGGCCGCGAGACCAGCCGCCAGCACCTGACGCGGGACCACGTGGTGCCCTTGTCCCGGGGCGGCCGGGACATCTGGGAGAACGTGGTCGCCGCCTGCTTCCACTGCAATTCGCGCAAGGGCGGCCGCACTCCCCAGCAGGCCTCGATGCCCCTGCTCGCCGTCCCCTACCGGCCCAGCTGGATCGAGCACCTGATCCTGTCCAACCGCAACATCCTCGCCGACCAGATGGCGTTCCTGAAAAGCCACCTGCCGAAGCGCAATCCGCGCTTCGCGGCCCATTGACCCGCTACACTCGTCCGTCTGGCCCAATCAGGATCGAATCAGTATGGCGTCGCTACCCACCATTGGCATGACCGGCATGGACCCGGCCACCGAAGGCGCCCTCAAGGCGGCCTTCGAGCAGGCCAATGCACGCCTCGGCAGGACCTGGCAGTTGCTCCCCGAGGCGCAGGCCAGTTTCGTCGTGGTCGACATGGACAGCATGTACGGGCCGATGAGCTGGTTGCGGCTGCACGCCGCCGGCAAGCAGGTGATCGGGCTGACCTCGGCCAAGCGCACCCAGACCGACTTCCACCTGCCGCGGCCGTTCGATGCCGCCAGCGTGCTGGTCCTGCTGCAGTCGCTGGGCCCGGAGATGCCGGCGCCTTCGGCGGAAGCCGCGGCCCCGCAGGCACCGGCGCAGCCTGCCGCGCCTGCAGCACCGGCCGCCCCGGCGCCCGAACCTGTCGCGGCGGAGCCCGCCCCGGTCGCTGCGCCCGCCCCGGTGCGCACGCTCGGCGACTGGTTCGTTCCCGGCGCGCTCGAGTCGCGCGTGCGCTTCTCCCGCGACGGAGGCCCCGACCTCTACATCGATCCGGTCGCCCGCGAATACTACGGTCCCACCGCGCTGAAGCCGCTGGCCGGCTATGTGCAGGGCGCCGTCGACGAACACGATTTCCAGGCCGTCGACGCGGCCGCCTGGGATGCCGCGGTCGCCTCGCTCGGCGCCGCGCAGCCGCTGTCGCGCCTGCAGTGGTTCGGCGGCCTGCTCGCCGGTGGCGGCAAGCTGCTGCCGGGTTTCGACATGGAAAGCCGCTACAAGCTCAGCAAGTGGCCGCAGACCGAACGCGAATATCCGAAGCATTTCCGCATCGCCACCGCGATGATGAAGGGCCCGGCAACGCTGGACGAAGTCGCGTCGGCCAGCGGCGTGCCGCTGCCGGAGGTCGTGGACTTCGTCAATGCCAGCCTGGCCACCGGTTACGCGGAACTCGTGCCAGACCAGCCACCTGAACCGGCCGATACCGGAAAGTCCGGCGGCCTTTTCGGGCGCCGAAAAAAGTAACCAGGGGCTAAAATAGGGGAATGAACGCCTCCCCAGTCGGCAAGAAGAGTTTCGACAGCTGCCCGATCGACGCCGCGCGCTACCCGCTCCTGGCCGCTGTCGACTCCCCCGCCGACCTGCGCAAGCTCGAAGCCGGGCAGCTGCGTGCCGTCGCCGACGAGCTGCGCGCGTACCTGATCGAATGCGTGGGGCAATCGGGCGGCCACTTCGGCGCCGGCCTGGGCGTGATCGAGCTGACCACGGTCCTGCACTATCTCTACGACACGCCGGACGACCGCATCGTCTGGGACGTCGGCCACCAGGCCTATCCGCACAAGATCCTGACCGGGCGCCGCGACGGCATCCGCAGCGTCAAGCAGCGCGGCGGCGTGGCGCCGTTCCCCAAGCGCGAGGAAAGCAAGTACGACACCTTCGGCGTCGGCCACTCCTCGACCTCGATCTCGGCTGCGCTGGGCATGGCGATCGCCAATGCACGCGCCGGCAACGACCGCAAGGTGGTCGCGGTGATCGGCGACGGCGCGATGACCGCCGGCATGGCCTACGAAGCGCTCAACCATGCCGGCGGCATGGATGACGAACCCGACATCCTGGTCATCCTCAACGACAACCGGATGTCGATCAGCGAAGCGGTCGGCGGGCTGACCCGGATGCTCGGCCGCGCCACCGGCAGCCGCACCCTCAACGCGATCCGCGAAGGCGGCAAGAAGATCCTCGGCGACAAGCGCAGCAGCGGTCCGGCGCGCTTCGTGCGCCGCTGGGAGGAACACTGGAAGGGCATGTTCGTGCCGTCCACGCTGTTCGAGGAAATGGGTTTCCACTACACCGGCCCGATCGACGGCCATGACGTCGATGCGCTGTTGTCGACGCTGCGGACGCTCAAGGGGCTCAAGGGCCCGCAGCTGCTGCACGTCATCACCACCAAGGGCAAGGGCTACGAACTGGCCGAAGGCGACCAGATCGGCTACCACGCGGTCTCGCCGTTCGACCCGGACAAGGGCGTGGTGAGCAAGCCGGGTGCCGCGCCGAAGAAGCCCACTTACACCGAGGTGTTCGGCGACTGGCTGTGCGACATGGCCGCGGCCGATCCGAAGCTGCTGGCGATCACCCCTGCGATGCGCGAGGGCTCCGGCCTGGTGCGCTACTCGAAGGAATTCCCGGAACGCTACTTCGACGTCGCCATCGCCGAGCAGCACGCGGTGACGCTCGCCGCCGGCATGGCCTGCGAGGGCGCCAAGCCCGTGGTCGCGATCTATTCGACCTTCCTGCAGCGCGGCTACGACCAGCTCGTGCACGACGTCGCCATCCAGGACCTCGACGTGCTGTTCGCGATCGACCGCGGCGGCGTGGTCGGACCCGATGGCGCGACCCATGCCGGCAACCTCGACCTGTCCTACCTGCGCTGCGTGCCGAACATGGTGGTGATGGCGCCGGCGGACGAGGACGAATGCCGCAAGATGCTGACCACCGGTTTCCACCACCAGGGACCGGCCGCCGTGCGCTATCCGCGCGGCACCGGTCCGGGCGTGGCCATCGATCCCGCACTGGACACCCTGCCGATCGGCAAGGCGCAGCTGCGCCGGCGCGGGGCCGGCATCGCCCTGCTCGCGTTCGGCGCGATCGTGCCGGCCGCCGAGCAGGTGGCTGCCGAACTCGGACTGACCGTAGTGAACATGCGCTACGTCAAGCCGCTGGACCGGGACATGATCCTGCAGCTGGCGGCCTCCCACGACGGTTTCGCGACGCTCGAGGACAACGTGGTCGCTGGCGGCGCCGGCAGCGGCGTGGCCGAGTTGCTCGCGGCCGAAGGCATCGTCATGCCGATGCTGCACCTAGGCCTGCCCGACGCGTTCCAGCACCACGCCAGCCGCGAGCAACTGCTCGCCGAGGCGGGGCTGGATGTCGCCGGGATCCGTGCGGCGCTGTTGCAGCGCTGGCCGCAGCTCGGCCAGGGCCAGGCCGCGGTCGCGCGCTAGATTCAGATCCGTTCGTCCGGCGCTTCGACCGCGTAGCCACGCGCGGCGAGTTCGGAAAGGTAACCGTCGTCGGACAACAGGTTCGAGATCGGCAGCAGGGCGAAGGTCGATTTGTTCTCCGCCAACGCCTTCTCCGCCGCTTCCAGCCACAACGCCTGCATGCGTTCGTCGATGCCGTCGCTGCCACGCTTGCGCAGCAGCGGCGACTCCATGACGGCATCGGCGCAGGCACTGCGGCGCCGACCCGGGTCCGGGAGGGCGCGCAATGCAGCAAGGTCGCCAGCGGCCCAGGCGTTGGCGCGCAGGCGCAGGCGATCGGGACCGGCCTCCAGTTCCTCCACCGTGGCTTCCAGGCAGCCTGCATCGTCGAGGCGGGCATGCTCGGCTTCGGCGAGCAGGGCCTTGGCGTCGGTGACCTTCAACACCCATTTCGGATGGGTTTGGCGCAGGCCGTAGCGCTTGACCGCACGCTCCAGCACGGGCTCGACGATCCCGCCCTGGACGAGGTCGTTGTCCTCCAGCGCCTCTTCCCAGAGCTCGCCCGCGGCGAATACCGGGCGCATGCGCTCAGCCTTGCGGCCGCTGCCCAAGTAGCGTTCGCGCAAGGGCATCCAGCGCGCGTACAGCGGTTCGGAGAGCACGTCGCGCAGGTGCGCACCATCGGGGTTCTTGCGCGCGCCATAGACCCTGGGCAACAGGAACACACTGCGCAGGAATCCGCCCGCCTCGACCGAAAAACCCATCACCGGCTGCCGGATCAGTTCCTGCGAGGCTGCAAGGATTTCCTCGACGCGCTCCGACTGCCAATGCATGCGTCGCGGCAACGGCGCCTGCGTACCGAGCACCCACATGACGTGGTCGCCCTTGCTGACCTTCCACAGTCCGGGGCCGGGCAGCGCGCCGGAAACGACGACCGGGGCGACATCGCGGATTGGTGCGGCGCTGTCCTGGGCGAACGCCGTGGAAGTGGCACCGGACACCAGGAGCACGAGGGACAGCGCGCGAAACGTGCGGAAACACATGGGGACTCTCCTTCCGTGGGGAGCTCCTCGGACCATGAATGCGCACCCGAGTTCCCGGGTGCGGAAGGACATCAGCCGTCGATGCGTACGCCGGTGGCGTCGATACGGATCTCGCGCTCGGGCGGCAGGATGCCGTTGCCGTCCTCGGCCAGGTGCTCGGCCGCTTCCTTCGACAGCTGCTTGACCGACAGCACGCCGTACACCTCGGCCGGGCCGCTGGCGTCCTTCGGGATCGCGAAGGCGTGGTCGTGCATCATCACCCGCGCGACCTGGCCGTCGTCCTCGAGCATCATCCAGCAGCCTTCCTTCTGGCAGACCTCGGTGATGCGGCCGCTGAAACGGTTGGCCTTGCCTGCGTAGGCGTCGGTGTCGGCCGCGGCCACGGAGATCGGCACGGCCGAGGCTTCGGGCAGCGCCTCGCCATAGGTCTTCGGCTCGCCCGCGAAGGCGGCCGGCGCGAGCAGCAGGATGGACAACGGAATCAGCAGTGACTTGCGCATGCGTGTGTCCTGCGAAGAAAGATGGTCGGGGTAGCCGGATTCGAACCGACGACCCTCTGCCCCCCAGGCAGATGCGCTACCAGGCTGCGCTATACCCCGACGCGGGTTGGAGATTATAGCCGGTCGGCTACCGTCGCAGGAGCTGCAGGACCTCTTCCAGCTCCATCCGCACCTGGCGGACGATCTGCGAGCTCATGGTCGCTTCCTGGCGGGCACCCTCGCCGTCCAGGCGCAGGCGGGCGCCGCCGATGGTGTAACCCTGTTCGTACAGCAGGGCGCGGATCTGGCGGACCATCAACACGTCATGGCGCTGGTAGTAGCGGCGGTTGCCACGGCGCTTGACCGGCTTCAGCGACGGGAACTCGGTTTCCCAGTAGCGCAGCACGTGCGGCTTCACGTCGCACAGCTCGCTGACCTCGCCAATGGTGAAATAACGCTTTGCCGGGATCGGGGGCAACTCCCGGTTGCTGCCAGGGTCAAGCATGCGTCACCCCGGCGCCGGCATAGGCCTCGACCCGCTCCTTGAGCTTCTGCCCCGGGCGGAAGGTCACCACGGTACGGGCGGTGATCGGAATCTCCTCGCCGGTCTTGGGGTTGCGGCCAGGGCGCTGGTTCTTGCGCCGCAGGTCGAAGTTGCCGAAGCCCGACAGCTTGACCTGGCGGCCCTGCTGCAGCGCCTCGCGCAGCACGTCGAAGAAGGCGTCGACGAACTCCTTCGCCTCGCGCTTGTTCAGCCCGACGTCCTCGTAGAGCCGCTCGGCCATTTCCGCCTTGGTCAACGCCATTACGTGTTCCCCTGCCGCAACAACAAATGAATACGCCCTTCAGGCCCGGATCGCGGCCCCGTGGTCGCGTTCCAGCGCGGCGGTCACCGAAGCCACTACGGTGTCCACGTCGCGATCGGTCAATGTGCGCGATTCGTCCTGCAGAATCAAGCCCATAGCGAAACTCTTGAATCCGGATTCCACACCCTTGCCGGCGTAGCGGTCGAACAGGCGCAGGTCGCGCAGGAACGGGCCCGCAGCGCCCCTGGCGCTGGCCGAGACCGCCGCCCAGGACACCGCCTCCGGGACCACGAACGCGAGGTCGCGGCGCACGGACGGGAACCTGGACAGGGCGACGGCCCGCGGCAGCGGCCGCGCCAGCAGCGGCTCCAGGTCCAGCTCGAAGGCCACCACATCGACGTCCAGGTCCAGCGCCTTCTGCAGGCGCGGGTGCAACTGGCCGATCCAGCCGATCCGGGCGCCATCCCTGAATACGTCGGCCGAGCGCCCCGGGTGCCCCCACGGCGCAGACGATGGCCGATACTCCAGCTCCGCACGCGCCAGCGCCGCCAGGCTGTCGAGATCGCCCTTGACGTCGTGGAAGTCCACGTCGCGCTCGGCGATGCCCCACTGCTCCGCGGCAGCGGTCCCACAAACAGCGCCCGCCACCCGCAGGGTTTCCACCGGCGCACCTGCTTCCCGGCTACCGGCTCCCGGCTCCCGGCTCCCGAACACCTTCCCGATCTCCGACAGCCGCACGCGCGGCTGCTGTCGCGCTGCATTGCGCGCCAGCGACTGGACCAGGCCCGGCAGCAGCGAGGTGCGCATCACGCCGAGTTCCGCGCTCAACGGATTGGCCAGCGCGACCGAACCGGCGTCCAGGCTCCAGTCGGCCAGCAGGGTCGCGTCGACGAATGCGAAGTTGATGGTGTCGAGGTAGTCGCGGGCGGCCAGCTGCGCGCGCACCAGGTCCTCGCCCACGCGGGTCTCGGACGGCGCGGCCAGGCGGGTCGAACCGCCCGGAAGGGTTGCCGGGATCGCGTCGTAGCCGTGGATGCGCGCGACTTCCTCGATCAGGTCTTCCTCGATCGCGATGTCGAAACGGCGCGGCGGCGGCACGACCTGCCAGCCGTCGGCCGTGGCCGTGGCTTCCAGCCCGAGCGAAGCGAGGATGCGCTCGACATCCGCATCGGCGATGGCGATACCGAGCACGCGCGCCAGGCGCGCGCGCCGCAGCGCCACCGGCGGGCGGCCCGCCAGGGCGCCGGCGATCGACGCTTCCGTCACCGGGCCGGGCACGCCGCCGGCGAGGTCGACGACCAGGCGGGTGGCGAGCTCGATCGCAGTGCGCGGCAGCTCCGGATCGACGCCGCGCTCGAAACGGTGGGCGGCGTCGGTGTGCAGCCCGAGCCGGCGGCTGCGGCCGATGATCGCCTCGGGCGCGAAATGCGCGGCCTCGAGGAAGACGTTGCGGGTGCCGTCGCCGACCTTGGTGTCGTCGCCGCCCATGATGCCGCCCAGGCCGACCGCACGGTCGGCGTCGGTGATCACCAGGAACTGCGCGTCGAGTTCGGCCTCGTCGCCGTTGAGCAGGCGCAGCGTTTCGCCGGCGCGCGCCGCGCGCACGCCGATGGGGCCGCGCAGCAGGTCGCGATCGTAGGCGTGCATCGGCTGGCCCAGTTCCAGCATCACGTACTGGGTGATGTCGACCAGCAGGCTCAACGGGCGGATGCCGCTGCGGCGCAAGCGTTCGACCATCCACGCCGGACTCGGGCGGGTCGCATCGATGCCTTCGATGACGCGGCCCAGATAACGCGGCGCGCTCGCGCCGGCCTCGAGGCGGACTTCCATCCGCGCCTCGCCCGTCGCGGCCACTGGCGCGGCATCGAGCGGCTTCACCTGCGTGGCGAACGCGGCCGCGACGTCGTAGGCGATGCCGCGGATGCTGAAGCAGTCGCCTCGGTTCGGAGTCAGGCCGAGTTCGAACACCGTGTCGGGCAGGCCGAGGTACTGCGCCAGCGGGGTGCCGGCCGGCGCATCGGCGGGCAACTCCAACAGGCCGGAGGCGTCGGCATCCAGGCCCAGCTCCCTGGCCGAGCACAACATGCCGTTGGATTCGACACCGCGCAGCTTCGCGGCCTTGATGGTGATTTCGCCGACGCGTGCGCCTACCGTGGCCAGCGGCGCCACGAGGCCGGCACGCGCATTCGGCGCACCGCACACGATCTGCAGAGGTTCGGCGCCACCGACGTCGACACGGCACACCTGCAACCGCTCGGCATCCGGATGTCGGCTGCATTCGACGATGCGCGCGACGACCACGCCGTCGAGCTGTTCGCCGATGCGCTCGGTGCCTTCCACCTCAAGGCCGATCATCGTCAGCCGGTGCTCCAGCGCCGCGCTGTCGGCGTCGATGGTCACGTGCTGGCGCAGCCAGTTCTCGGAGAATTTCATCAGCGGGCCTCAGGCGAACTGGCGCAGGAAACGCACGTCGTTCTCGAAGAACGCGCGCAGGTCGTTGACGCCGTAGCGCAGCATCGCCAGGCGCTCGACGCCCATGCCGAAGGCGAAACCGGTATAGCGCTCCGGGTCGATGCCGACGGCGCGCAACACGTTGGGATGGACCATGCCGCAGCCCAGCACCTCGAGCCAGCGCGACTGGCCGTCTTCGCCGCCCTCACCAGGCGTGCTCCATTTGATGACGACGTCGGCGCCCGGCTCGACGAAGGGGAAATACGTCGGCTTGAACAACATCTCGAAGTCGCGCTCGAAGAAGCCGCGCAGGAATTCGGAAATGGTGCCCTTGAGGTCGGCGAAGGTCGCATGCTCGTCGATCAGCAGACCCTCGACCTGGTGGAACATCGGCGAATGGGTCTGGTCGCTGTCGCTGCGGTAGACCTTGCCCATGGCGATCATGCGCAACGGTGGCTGGCCGCCGCCTTCCAGCAGGTCGCGCATGTAGCGCACCTGCACGCCCGACGTATGGGTGCGAAGCATGCGGCCGATACCGCCGTCGCCGGGGAGGTAGAACGTGTCGTGCATCGCCCGCGCCGGATGGTGCGGCGGGAAGTTCAGCGCCTCGAAGTTGTGCCAGTCGTCCTCGATCTCGGGGCCGTCGGCGAGTTCGTACCCGAGCTGGCCGAAGATCGCGGCGATGCGGTCCATCGCCCGGGTCAGCGGGTGCAGGCCGCCACGACCGCCATCACGGCCCGGCAGGGTCACGTCGATGGCTTCGCCCGCCAGGCGCGCGTCCAGCGCCGCCTCCTCGAGCTCGACCTTGCGCGCGGACAGCGCGGCGCCGATCGTGTCGCGCACCTTGTTGATCGTCTCGCCGGCGGCCTTGCGCTGGTCGCCGGGCAGCGCGCCCAGGGACTTGAGCTGCGCGGTGATGCTGCCGGACTTGCCCAGCAGCGACACCCGCAGCGCCTCCAGCGCGTCTGGCGAACCAGCCGCGGCGATGTCGGCAAGTGCCTGCCGCCCCAGTTCCTCGATTCCTGACATTCCGATCCCCAGAAAACGAAACGGGGAAGGACTCGCGCCCTTCCCCGTTGCGTGTATCACGTTACCCTGGGAGCCGCCATCGCGGCCCACGGGTCGACCTTACGCCGCGAGAGCGCCTTTCGCCTTTTCGGCCAGCGCCGCAAAACCCTTCGCGTCGTGCACGGCGATGTCCGCCAGCACCTTGCGATCCAGGGTGATGCCGGCCTTCATCAGTCCGTTGATGAAGCGGCTGTAGCTCATGCCGTTGATGCGGGCCGCGGCGTTGATGCGCGCGATCCACAGGGTGCGGAACTGGCGCTTCTTCTGCTTGCGGCCGATGTAGGCGTACTGCAGCGCCTTCGTGACCGCCTGCTTGGCGACGCGGAAGACCTTGCGACGGGCGTGGTAGTAGCCCTTGGCCTGCTTGAGAACCTTCTTGTGACGGCGGCGCGCCTGCACGCCACGCTTGACTCGTGCCATTGTTCAGCCCTCCTCAGAGATACGGAAGCATGCGGTCCAGACGGCCCGCGTCCTCGGCACGAACATGGTTCGTCTGCCGCAGGTTGCGCTTCCGCTTGGTCGCCTTCTTGGTGAGGATGTGGCTCTTGTTGGCGTGGCCGCACTTGTACTTGCCGGAAGCGGTCTTCCGGAAGCGCTTGGCCGCCGCCCGATTGGTCTTGATCTTGGGCATTGGGGAATCCTTGCGAAATCTGGTTACTGGCCTGGGCGGCAGCTCCTGCGGAATGCAGTCGCCACGCTTTCCGTCCTGCCCGTGCCGGTCGTAAGTCGTTGATTCGCAATGAATCCCCGACGGGTCCTGTCCCGGCCGAAACCGGGCCGGCCATTATGCCATCATTTTTTCTTCGGCGCGATCATCATGACCATCTGCCGCCCTTCCAGGCGGGGCCGGGACTCGATCACGATGTCCTCGCCCAGGTCGGCCTCGATCCGGGCCGCCATCTCCCGGCCCAGTTCCTGGTGGCTCATTTCGCGGCCACGGAAGCGGATGTTGACCTTGATCTTGTCGCCTTCCTCGAGGAAGCCCCGCATCTTGCGCAGCTTGATCTGGTAGTCGCCCTCGTCCGTGACCGGACGGAACTTCACTTCCTTGATCTCGACCTGCTTGGTCTTCTTCTTGGCCAGGTTGGCCTTCTTCTGGGCCTCGAACTTGAACTTGCCGAAGTCCATGATCCGGCAGACCGGCGGATCCGCGTTGGGCTGGATCTCGACCAGGTCCAGGCCCTCGTCCTCGGCCATGGCCAGTGCCTCGTCGCGCGAGAGCACGCCGATCATCTCGCCATCGCTGCCGATCACGCGCACGCGGGGCACGCGGATCTCGTTGTTCTTGCGGTTCTGCTTTTCGGGGGTGCTGATGTTGCGATCTCCGGTTATTGATTGCGCAGGTGCGACACGAAGTCGGCGACGGACATTGTCCCCAGATCCTCGCCACCACGGGTGCGCACCGCGACCATGCCATTGTCGCGCTCACGGTCGCCCACGACCAGCAAAAATGGCACGCGCTGCAGCGTGTGCTCGCGGATTTTATAGCCGATTTTCTCGTTGCGCAAATCGGTTTCGACCCTGAACCCTTGATTTGTAAGGGTTTTCTGAACCTCTTTCACCCATTCAGCCTGGGCGTCGGTGATGTTCATCACGACCGCCTGGACCGGGGCCAGCCAGGCCGGGAACTGCCCTGCATGGTGCTCGATCAGGATCCCGATGAAGCGTTCCATGGAGCCCACGATGGCCCTGTGAAGCATGACCGGATGGCGCTTCTGGCTGTGCTCGTCGACGTACTCGGCACCCAGGCGCCCGGGCATCATGAAGTCGACCTGCATGGTCCCCAGCTGCCAGGTCCGGCCGATGGCGTCCTTCAGGTGGTATTCGATCTTCGGGCCGTAGAAGGCGCCCTCGCCCGGCAGCTCCTCCCACTCCACGCCGGCCGTGCGCAGGGCCGAACGCAGGGCGTCCTCGGCCTTGTCCCAGGTGGCGTCGTCGCCGAGCCGCGGCTCCGGGCGCAGGGCCAGCTTGACCTGCACGTCGGTGAAACCGAAATCGGCATAGACCTTCATCGCCTGGACGTGGAACGCGGTGACCTCGGACTCGATCTGGTCCTCGGTGCAGAACACATGGCCGTCGTCCTGGGTGAAGCCGCGTACGCGCAGGATGCCGTGCAGCGCGCCGGACGGCTCGTTGCGGTGGCAGGCCCCGAATTCGCCATAGCGGATCGGCAGGTCGCGGTAGCTGTGCAGGCCCTGCTTGAACACCTGCACGTGGCCCGGGCAGTTCATCGGCTTCAGCGCGTAGGTGCGCTTCTCCGACTCGGTGAAGAACATGTTGTCCTGGTAATTGTCCCAGTGACCGGACTTCTTCCACAACTCCACGTCCAGGATCTGCGGGCAGCGCACCTCGCCGTAGCCGGTGTCGCGGTAGACCTTGCGCATGTACTGCTCGACCACCTGCCACACGCTCCAGCCCTTCGGATGCCAGAACACCAGGCCCGGCGCCTCTTCCTGCAGGTGGAACAGGTCCTGCTGCTTCGCGATCCGCCGGTGGTCGCGCTTCTCGGCCTCCTCCAGCATCGTGAGGTAGGCCTTCAGGTCCTTGTCGTTCAGCCAGGCGGTGCCGTAGATGCGGCTTAGCATCTGGTTGTTGTGGTCGCCGCGCCAGTAGGCGCCGGCAACCTTCATCAGCTTGAAGCTGCGCAGCTTGTCGGTCGACGGCACGTGCGGGCCGCGGCACAGGTCGGTGAACTCGCCCTGGGTGTACAGCGACAGCTCCTCGTTGGCCGGGATCGACTCGATGATCTGCGCCTTGTACTCCTCGCCCATGTCGCGGAAGAACTTCGTGGCCTCGTCGCGCGACTTGACGCTGCGCGAGACCTGGTGCGCTTCCTTCACGATCTTCTGCATTTCCGCCTCGATCGCCGGCAGGTCCTCGGGCGTGAACGGGCGCTCGTAGGCGAAGTCGTAGTAGAAGCCGTTGTCGATCACCGGGCCGATGGTGACCTGCGCGCCGGGGAACAGGCGCTGCACGGCCTGGGCCAGCAGGTGGGCGGTGGAGTGGCGCAGGATGTCCAGCGCCTCGGGCGACTTGTCGGTCACGATCGCCAGCTCGGCGTCGTGGTCGATGCGGTGGCTGGTGTCGACCAGCTTGCCGTCGACCTTGCCGGCCAGCGCGGCCTTGGCCAGGCCGGCGCCGATCGAGGCGGCAACCTCGGCCACCGTGACCGGGTTTTCGAATTCGCGGCGCGAGCCGTCGGGAAGGGTAATGGCGATCATGTTTCGGGGCCCGGATAAAACGAAAGCGCCCAAGGGCGCTCGCAGGATGCAACCTTGGGAAGGATCAACGATGGCCGTTGGTAGTGTCCATGTCGCACCTGCCTCGTCTCGTGTGCCGGGCCACGCCGGTCAAGGCGTGGTGGGCGGTACAGGGTTCGAACCTGTGACCCCTACCATGTCAAGGTAGTGCTCTACCGCTGAGCTAACCGCCCGGTGCCCCTGTCGCGCGTACCACAGGGGGTCGCGAATTCTAGCCTGCCAGGCTGGCTTCCTTCAACCGCCGGATCTGGTCGCGGACGCGGGCGGCCTCCTCGAACTCCAGGTCGCGGGCATGCTGGAACATCCTCTGCTCCAGCTCCTTCATCTTCGCGCCGGCCTGGGCCGGCGTCAGGCGGCCGTAGTCCTCGGCCGGCTCGGCGACCTTGCGGCCCTTGCCGCGCCCGACCTTGACCGTGCCGGGTTCGGCGCGGGCGCCTTCCATGACGTCCATCACCGCCCGCTTCACGCTCTGCGGGGTGATGCCGTGCTCGGCGTTGTACTCGAGCTGCTTCTGCCGGCGGCGGTCGGTTTCCTCGATCGCGCGCTGCATCGAGTTGGTCACCCGGTCGGCATACAGGATGGCCTTGCCGCGCAGATTGCGAGCGGCGCGGCCGATGGTCTGGATCAGCGAGCCGGTGGAGCGCAGGAAGCCTTCCTTGTCGGCGTCGAGGATCGCCACCAGCGAGACCTCGGGCATGTCCAGGCCTTCGCGCAGCAGGTTGATGCCGACGATCACGTCGAACTTGCCCAGGCGCAGGTCGCGGATGATCTCGACGCGCTCGACCGTGTCCACGTCCGAGTGCAGGTAGCGCACGCGCACGCCATGCTCGGACAGGTATTCGGTGAGGTTCTCGGCCATGCGCTTGGTCAGCGTGGTGACCAGCACGCGGTCGCCCATGGCCACGCGCTCGTTGATCTCGCCCAGCACGTCGTCGACCTGGGTCGCGACCGGACGGATCTCCACCTGCGGGTCGACCAGGCCGGTGGGGCGCACAACCAGTTCCGTGACCTCGCCCTCGGACATGCGCAACTCGTACGGGCCCGGCGTCGCCGACACGAAGATCGCACGCGGCGCCCTGCCCTCCCACTCCTCGAAGCGCAGCGGGCGGTTGTCCAGCGCCGATGGCAGGCGGAAGCCGAATTCGACCAGGGTTTCCTTGCGCGAGCGGTCGCCCTTGTACATCGCGCCGATCTGCGGAACGGTGACGTGCGATTCGTCGACCACCAGCAGCGCGTCGCTCGGGAGGTAGTCGAACAGGCAGGGCGGCGGTTCGCCCGGCATGTAGCCGGTCAGGTGCCTGGAATAGTTCTCGATGCCGTTGCAGTAACCGACCTCGGCCATCATCTCCAGGTCGAACTGGGTGCGCTGGGCCAGCCGCTGCGCTTCCACCAGCTTGTTGTCGGCATACAGCTGCTCCAGGCGCTCGCGCAGCTCGGCCTTGATCGTCTCCACCGCATCGAGCACGGTGCGGCGGGTGGTGACGTAGTGCGATCCGGGATAGATGGTGTAGCGCGGCAGCTTGCGCAGGGTCTCGCCGGTGAGCGGGTCGAACATCGACAGGCTTTCGATCTCGCCGTCGAACAGCTCGATCCGCAGCGCCTCCGAATCCAGTTCCGCCGGATGCACGTCGATGACCTCGCCACGCACCCGGTAGGTACCGCGCGTCAGGTCCATCTCGTTGCGCTCGTACTGCATCTCGGTCAGGCGGCGGATCAGTTCGCGCTGGTCGATGCGCTCGCCGCGCACCATGTGCAGCACCATCTTGTGGTACTCGCCCGGGTCGCCGAGGCCGTAGATCGCCGAAACGGTGCAGACGATGATCGAATCGCGGCGCTCCAGCAGCGCCTTGGTCGCCGACAGGCGCATCTGCTCGATGTGCTCGTTGACCGAGCTGTCCTTGTCGATGAACGTGTCCGAGGACGGGATGTAGGCCTCGGGCTGGTAGTAGTCGTAGTAGCTGACGAAGTATTCGACCGCGTTGTTAGGGAAGAACGCCTTGAACTCGCCGTACAGCTGCGCCGCGAGCGTCTTGTTCGGCGCCATCACAAGGGTCGGCTTCTGCACCTGCTGGATGACGTTGGCGATGGTGTAGGTCTTGCCCGAGCCGGTGACGCCCAGCAGGGTCTGGCGGGCGAGCCCGGCCTCGAAACCCGAGACGAGTTTCGCGATCGCCTGGGGTTGGTCGCCCGCCGGTTCATACGGCGCGACCAGTTCGAACCTGCTGCTGTCGTCGGACATCCCGCCAGTCTATCGCGCGCGGCAATTCCCTACCCCAATCCCGGCTGTCCGCCGATCCACGCGTGGATGCGCCCGCGCGACGCTGGACGCCGGCCCATCGGACCCATCCCCATGCGCATCCTGCCCACGCTGCCCGGATTCACCGTCATCGAGGCCCTGCTGGCCATGCTGATTGCCGCGCTGTTGCTGGGCACCGCGATCCCGGCCTGGAGTGCGGCCAGCGAGGCGGCGCGGGCCGCCGAGGCACGCAGCCTGCTGCAGTCGACGCTGGACGTGGCCATGCGCCATGCCACGGTGACCGGCAGCGAAGTGGTGGTATGCCCCGGGGACGGCGATGGCTGCCGGGATACCTACGACTGGAGCGGTGGCTGGCTGGCCTGGGCCGACCTCGACGGCGACCGCCGCGTGGATCCGTCCGAAGCCCTGCTCCGCGAGGAGCCCGCCCTGGCCGGCGAAGTCCACCTGCGCACCACGCCAGGCCGCCGTCGCCTCGTGCTGCACCCGCACGGTGGCGCGGCGGCCGGAACCAACGCCACCTTCACCTTGTGCGATGGCCGCGGAACCGCCAAGGCCGTTGCCCTGGCGCTGGCCAGCAGCGGGCGACTGCGTTCGGTGCGGCCTGCACCCGCCGTAGCCCGCGCATGCATGGAGCCGCTCTGAACGAAAAAGGCCCGCATCGCTGCGAGCCTCTTGCACTGCCTGGATCTGGCGCCCGAAGCTGGACTCGAACCAGCGACCCCCTGATTAACAGTCAAGTGCTCTAACCAGCTGAGCTATTCGGGCGGGGCCGCATATTGTGCCGATGGCGCCACAGCGGCGCAACCACGCCGGCCCGGCAGCGTGACCTCTGACACCCGCCCCTGCGCCCGGCGCGGCGCTATTGTCGGGCGATGCCCCACCCAGGGGCTGCCGCGCCGACCCCGGCGCGGGCCCCTATCCCTCGGAGTCCCTCGTGAGCATGAAACCCAAAGTCCTGCTGCTGTCCCTGGCCGTCACGGCCGCCCTCACGGCCTGCCAGAAGGACGCCCCGGCGCCCGCTGCCGACGCCGGCCACTCCGCCGCCCCGACCGCGATGGAGTTGCCGCCCACGTCCGCGTTCGCCATCGCCGACCTCGACACCAGCGTCGATGCCTGCGCCGACCTCGACGCCTTCGTGAACGGCAAGTGGCTCGCCGCCAACCCGGTGCCTTCCGACCGCACCACCTGGGGCAGTTTCGAGATGCTCGACGAGCGCTCCGAAGTGGCCAGCCGCAACATCGCCGAAGCCGCTGCCGCCGATGCCAATGCCTCGGGCGTGGCCAAGCTGGTCGGCGACTTCTATGCCACCGGCATGGACGAGGCCGCGATCAACGCCGCCGGGCTCGCTCCGATCCAGCCGATCCTGGACCGCATCGACGCCATCGCTTCGCCCGCCGACGTCGCCCAGTACCTGCGCGACGAGTTCGCCGCGGGCCGCGGCGAGGTGTTCCACTTCTTCGGCGATGCGGACTTCAAGGATTCCTCGACCGTGATCGCCTACGCCTACCAGGGCGGGCTCTCGCTGCCGGAGAAGGGGTACTACACCGAAGACGGCAAGGACGGCGCCTACAAGAAGATCCGCGAAGCCTACGTCGCCCACGTCAGCCGCCAGCTGCAGAACGCCGGCGTCGCGAAGGAAGACGCCGACAGGCAGGCTGCCGACGTGCTCGCGTTCGAGACCCGCCTGGCCGAGGCCTCGATCTCGCGCGTGGACATGCGCGACCCGAACAACCAGTACCACTTCGTCTCCCTCGCCGACGCCGACAAGGGCGCGAAGAACTTCAAGTGGTCGGAGTTCTTCGCCTCGCAGGGCGTGACGCTCGACGGCTTCTCGCTGTCGCAGCCGAAGTTCTTCGCCGAGTTCGACAAGATGCTCGCCGACGTGCCGGTGGAGCAGTGGAAGGCCTACCTGCGCATCCAGGCGATCGACGGCATGGCGCCGTACCTGGCCGACACCTTCGCCAACGAGCGTTTCGACTTCTTCAGCAAGGAACTGCGCGGGCAGAAGGAACAGAAGCCGCGCTGGAAGCGCGTGCTCGACGCTACCGAAGGCAACGTCGGCGAGGCGCTGGGCCAGATCTACGTCAAGCAGTACTTCCCGGCCGAATCCAAGGCGGCGATGGAGAAGCTCGTCGACAACCTGCGTGCCTCGCTCAAGAGCCGCCTGGAACAGCTCGACTGGATGAGCGACGAGACCAAGGCGCGCGCCGTCGAGAAGTGGGACAGCTTCATGCCCAAGATCGGCTACCCGGACAAGTGGCGCAGCTGGGACGGCCTGGCGACGAGCCGCGAGGGCTACGCGCAGAACATCCTGGCCGCGGCCAAGTTCAACCGCGACTTCGAGATCGGCAAGATCGGCAAGCCGGTGGACCGCACCGAGTGGGGCATGAGCCCGCAGACGGTCAACGCGTACTACAACCCGTCGCAGAACGAGATCGTGTTCCCGGCCGCCATCCTGCAGCCGCCGTTCTTCGATCCGAAGGCCGACCCGGCGCTCAACTACGGCGGCATCGGCGCGGTCATCGGCCACGAGATGCTGCACGGCTACGACGACCAGGGCAGCCAGTTCGACGCCAAGGGCAACTTCGCCAACTGGTGGCAGGACTCCGACCGCAAGGGCTTCGAGGCGCGCACCGCCCGGCTGGTGCAGCAGTTCGACGACTACGAGTCCATCGACGGGCTGCACGTCAAGGGCCAGCTGACCCTGGGCGAGAACATCGCCGACCTGGGCGGCCTGACCGTCGCCCACGACGCGATGATGAAGGCCCTGGCCGACGCGGGCACCGATCCGGCGCAGGAGATCGACGGGTATACCCAGGACCAGCGCTTCTTCATCAACTGGGCCACGGTGTGGCGCCGCAACTACACCCCCGACGAGATGAAGGTGCGCCTGAACACCGATCCGCATGCGCCGGCGAAGTTCCGCGCGATCGGCGCGCCGTCGAACATGCCGGCGTTCGCCCAGGCGTTCCAGTGCGAGCCCGGCGACGCGATGGTGCGCGACGGCGACAAGCGCGTGGTCATCTGGTAACCGCCGCTACCGCGGCACTGCCCAAGGGGCCCGGCATCGCCGGGCCCTTTCTGTTTCCGGCACTGGAATCGTGATGCGTGTTCACGGAAGCTGCGCGGCCCGTTGCTAGACTCCCGGCGTCCGAACCGGAGTCCGCGATGCCGAAGCTGCGAGTGCTGGCGCTTACCCTTGGCCTGGTCGCCACGACGACGCTGTTGTCGACCAGCGGCGATGCAGCCGCGCAGCGCAGGAAGGCAAAGGCGAAACCGCCTGCCTTCACCCCGCAGTGCACGGATTTCCACGCCCACGCAAACGCGGCCTGGCTGGACGCGAACATGATCGTCGCCGGCAGTGGCGCCGAGTCGGCCCTCGGACAGCTGGCCGACAACGCGCACAGGCAGCAGGTCGCGCTGCTGGACGAATACATGCAGAACGCCCAGGGTGGTGTCGCCAAGTTGCTCGGCGACTTCTGGGCCAGCGGCCTGGACGAGGCGGCGATCGAGCGCGACGGTGCTAACCCGGTGGCGCCGCTGCTCTCACGCATCGATTCCATCCGGCGCAGCAAGGACATCCCGGCCGCGGTCGCGGCGCTGCACCAGGTCGGCATCCCGGTGCTGTTCAACTTCGGTGCCGACGTCGACCTGGCCGACCTCGGGCGCCATATCGGGTATTTCAGCCAGGGCGGGCTGGGGCTGCCCGGTGCGGCGTACTACACCCGCGAGGACGCCGACACCCGGGCGCTGATGGAGCGCTATCGCGACTACGTCGGCAAGATCCTGGTCCTCACCGGCAGCAAGCCGCCCCAGCTCGAGGCGGACATCAATGCAGTGCTGGACCTCGAGACCCGCATCGCCAGGGCGTCGAAGCCGCTAAGCCTGATGCGCGACCCGCGCGACAACTACGCCCTGGTCGCCGTGGCCGGCCTCGACAAGCAGTTCCGCCACCTGCAGCTGCAGTCGTTCCTGCAGGCCCAGGGCGTGTCCGACGAGAGCGTGTCGCTGGCCAACCCGCAGCTGTTCGCGCAGCTCGACGCGCTTGTCGCCCAGCTCAAGCCCGCGCAGTGGAAGACCTACCTGCGCTACCAGGTCGGCGCGTCGATGGCGCCCTACCTGTCCAAGACCTGGCGCGACGCCGACTTCGAATTCCGCGGCGTGGTCCTGCGTGGCGAAACCGCGCCGCCCCCGCGCCGGCAACAGGTGCTGGACGCGATGAACCATGCCGCCGGGCCGATGCTGGGCCGCGAGTACGTCGGCCGCTACCTGCCACCGGCCGCCCGCGCACGCGCGACGGAGATCGCCGTGGAGGTGCGCGATGCGCTTGGCCGTGGCATCGAGCGCAACACCTGGATGGGGACCGAGGCGAAGGCCGAGGCCAGGGCCAAGCTCGCTGCGCTCAAGATCGAGGTCGGCGCGCCGGTGCGCGACCTGGACTTCACCGTGCAGCCGATGGGCCGCGGCAGCTTCGGCGGCAACATGCTGATCGCCTCGACCTGGCGCCACCGCGAGGAAATGAAGCGGATCGGGCGCGGCAATGCCGACCGGCGCTGGAACGTGCTGCCGCAGCAGCCGGCGCTCGCCTACGACCCGGCGCAGAACCGGCTGATCGTCACCGCGGCGGTGCTCCAGCCGCCGGTGTTGCAGATGGCCCGCGCGGACGCGGCCAACTACGGCGCTTTCGGCGCCCTCGTCGGACATGAGCTGACCCACGGTTTCGACGATATCGGCCGCTACATCGATGCCACCGGCGCACTGCGCGACTGGTGGACTCCCGCCGACGCCACCGCCTGGGGCGCGCGGCTCGCATCGCTGGCGTCGCAGTACAGCGGCGAACCGCGCGGCGAGGACGCCGCCGACCTGGCTGGCGTGGAACTCGCCCTCGATGCATTGCTGGCCGCGAAGCCGGAACTGGATCTCGCCAGCCGCCAGGATTTCTACGCCGGCTGGGCGGGGCTGTGGCCGAAGCAGATGTCGCCCGACGTGGCCGCGCGGGTGTCGGCGACGGGGCTGCACGCACCGGGCCGCTGGCGCAGCAATGGCCCGCTGATGAACGACCCGGGCTTCGCGGAGGCGTTCTCGTGCAAGCCCGGGGCGCCGATGCAACGCCCAGCCGCCGAGCAGGTGAAGATCTGGCGTTAGCCTCCTACCTGACGATGCGTGGGCGCGGCGGACCGCGCCGGCCGAACGGCGGTTGCCCGCGCCAGTAGCGGATCAACAGCCAGCCGAAGAGCATGCCGCCCAGGTGCGCGAAGTGGGCAACGCCCGGCTGCAGGCCGGTAGCGCCGAGGAACAGCTCGATCGCGCCGTAGACGATCACCAGCGTGCGCGCCTTCATCGGGATCGGCGGGATCAGCAGCATCACCCGGTGGTGCGGGAACAGCATCCCGTAGGCGAGCAGCAGGCCGAACACGCCGCCTGAGGCGCCGAGTGTCGGATACGCCCCGCCACCCTGGGCCATGCTCCAGGCGCCCACGGCAAGCTGGCACAGTCCGGCGCCGGCAATGCACACCAGGAAGTAGGTCAGGAATCGCTTGTTGCCCCAGGTGTATTCCAGCGGCGCGCCGAACATCAGCAGCGCCAGCATGTTGAACGCGACATGGGCAAAACTGCCGTGCAGGAAGCCGTAGGTCAGCAACTGCCACGGCAGGAATGTGGTCGACATCGCGAACGGATCGGCGCTGCCGGCACCCAGCGGCCACAACATGAATGCGGCGAAGAACGCATCGCCCAGCAGCTGCTGCAACAGGAACGCCACGCCGTTGGCGATCAGCAGCGCCTTGGTGATCGGGGGGATGTTGGAGAACATGCGGCCATGATACCGGGCAGGCGTGGGCGCCGTGTTCAGCGCCGGCCCCAGATCTCCGCGTCCAGGTCGGCCTCCACCCGGGGCATGCGCACCCTGCCCCGCTCCACCTTGACCCCCTCGGCACGCAGCCGCTGCGATTGCTCGCGGTAACCGCTGGACCCTTCCGCAAAGGCAATGCGCCCATCGGAACGCAGCACCCGGTGCCAGGGCAGGGTGGGATCGGTATTGCCGCTCAATACCCTGGCCGCGAGGCGCGCCCGGCCGGGGAGTCCGGCGCGACGGGCGACTTCGCCGTAGCCGGCCACCTGCCCGCGCGGGATGGCGCGGACCGCGGCGAGGATGCGTTCGTGCGAGGCCGGCTTGTCCGCGCCGCCGCCCACATCACGCCCAGCCGAGGAGCTCGAACAGGCGCAGCAGGAGATAGGCGATGCCGCCCGCCGCCGGGATCGTCAGGATCCAGGCCCAGATGATCCGCTCGATCACGGTGATCTTCAGCGCGCGCGGGTTCTTGGCGAAACCCACGCCCATGATCGCGGTGGAGATGCTGTGCGTGGTCGAGACCGGCATGCCGAAGTGCGCGGCCGTCACCAGGATCGTGGCAGACGCCGACTCGGCCGCGAAACCGTCGATCGGGTGCAGCTTGACCATCTTGTGGCCCAGCGTCTTGATGATGCGCCAGCCGCCGGCGGCGGTGCCCGCCGCCATCACCAGCGCACAGGTGGTGATGATCCACGGATCGATGCCGTTCTCGTCGCCGTTCGGATGCAGGAACGACAGCCAGCCCGGCAGGTCGTCGAGGACGCCGTTGCTCTGCGCGGCGAACACGGTCAGGGCGATGATGCCCATGGTCTTCTGCGCGTCGTTGGTGCCGTGGGCATAGCCCATGTACCCCGCCGAGACCAGTTGCGCCTTGCCGAAGAAGGCATTGACCCAGCGCGGCCGCGACAGCGGCGACAGCAGGCGGCCGCCGAAGCGCCGCAATCCGGCGATCAGCGAATACAGCAGGACCATGATCAGCACGCCGAGGGTGAAACCGGCGATCGGCGAGCTGATCATCGGCACGAGCACCTTCCACAGCAGTCCGCCGTTCTTGGTCCAGCTGCCCACTTCCTGCGACCAGATCAGCGCGTTCCAGTCGTTGTGCGCCGCGGCCAGGGCGGCGCCGCACAGGCCGCCGATCAGCGCGTGCGAGGACGAGGACGGCAGGCCCAGCCACCAGGTGATCAGGTTCCAGGTGATGCCGCCGCCCAGCGCGCACAGCAGCACCTGCGAAGTGACGTTCACTACCTCGGTGTCGACCAGTCCGGAGGAGATGGTCTTGGCCACCGCCGTTCCCATGAACGCGCCGATCAGGTTCATGGTCGCCGCCAGGATCACCGCCTGGCCTGGCGACAGCACCTTGGTGGCCACGACCGTGGCGATGGAGTTGGCGGTGTCGTGGAAGCCGTTGATGAACTCGAACACGAGGGCCGCGAGCACCACGACCAGGACCAGGGCCAGCATCGAATCCATGCGGTCGGGCCTAGCTGTTCTTCAGCGCGATTTCGTAGGCAACCACGCCGGCCTCGCGGCAGCGGTCGATCGCCTTCTCGAGGATCTCGAAGAACTCCTTGAGCAGGAACATCTCCGCGGCCTCCAGGCGCCCGGAATAGATGTCCCGGTACAGCTCCAGGATCAGCCGGTCGGCCTCGTTCTCCAGCACGCGCAGCTTGTCGCTGAGCTGCTTCATCGGCTCCAGGCGCAGGCGCGGCAGCTCCTTCACCATCTCCACGACCACCGCGGCGGCCTTTTCCAGCATCGCCGCGCGCGGGGCGAAGTCGATGCCCTCCAGGCGCTGGCGGGCCAGGGCATAGCGGTCGGCGAAGCGCTCGACCTGTTTGGGGATCTTGTACAGGGCCGAGGCCAGGGCCTCGATGTCCTCGCGCTCGATCGGGGTGATGAAGCTGTCGACCAGGGCCTGGCTGATCTTCTCGGAGGCGTCGCGCTCGCGCTGGCGGGCCAGCTTGAAGGCGTCCAGGGCGTGGACCCTGCCCGGCTCGCGGAGCATGGCGTGGAGGGCCTTGGTGCTGTCGTAGGCGGCGTCGGCCGCCTCGTCCAGCAGGGCATAGAACTGCTTGCCCTGCCCGAAAATGGTCTGGAGGGAGAACATGAGCGAGCTGGCCCCTTGGCGCGAATCCTGGCGAAGGGGTCAATTATGACGGTTCAAGGCCCCTTCCGCGTAGTCTTGCCGCGTCGCTGGGCTTTGCGGGGCGGCTGTTATGATCCGGGCGCGAGCTTCGTGCCCTCTTCCGTGGCCCTGGAACCCTGCGTGCTGGAACTGCTGATCGTCGCTGCCCTGATCGTCCTCAATGCCTTTTTCGCCCTGTCGGAAATGGCGCTGATGACCTCCCGCAAGTCCCGGTTGCGGCAGATGGCCGAGCACAGCCGCGGCGCGCGCACCGCACTGGCGCTGGCCGAGCACCCCGACAACCTGCTGTCCACGGTCCAGGTGGGCATCACCCTGATCGGCATCCTCACCGGCGTCCTCGGCGGCGAGGCGATCGGCGCCAACATCGCCGGCTGGCTCGGCGACATCTGGCCCGGGGCCAGCGAGTACGTGACCGGCATCGGCATCGGCACCGCGGTGGGCCTGATCACTGCCGGCCAGGTGATCTTCGGCGAGCTGATCCCCAAGCGCCTGGCGCTGACCAATGCCGAGGGCATCGCCTGCAAGGTCGCGATACCGCTGCACGGCCTGGCCACCGTGGCGCGCCCGATCGTGTACGTCCTGGGTGCGATCAACCGCGGCGTGCTGCGCCTGCTGGGCATCCGCGACGACGCCCGCAATGCCATCACCGAGGAGGAGATCCGCTCCCTGGTGAGCGAAAGCCACGAACAGGGCGTGATCGACGCCGACGAACGCAACATGATGCAGCGGGTCATGCGCCTGGGCGACCGCACCGCCGACAGCCTGATGACCCCGCGGGTCCGGATCACCTGGCTCGACGCCGGCGCCAGCATCGAGGAGAACCTCGAGGCCATGCGCGAGACGCCCTATTCCCGCTATCCGGTCTATCGCGACAGCGACTCGGACGTGCTCGGCGTGCTCGAGGTCAAGTCGCTCATCGACGACCTCGCCCAGGGCCTGCCGGACCTGTTCGCCACCCTGCGCCCGGCGGTATTCGTGTCCGAGTCCACGCATGCGCTGAAGCTGCTGGAGATCTTCCGCGAGGAGCAGCAGTCGCTGGCCCTGGTGGTCGACGAGTACGGCGACGTCACCGGCATGGTCACGGTCAACGACCTGATGGGCGCGGTCCTGGGCCGGGTGCAGTCCGGCGAATCGTCCGACGCCGAAGCGCTGGTGGTGACGCGCGACGACGGCTCGTTGCTGGTGGACGGCTCGCTTCCGGTCGACGACCTGCGCGAGCTGCTCGGCGGCGGCGCCCTGCCCGGCCAGGACGAATACGACTACCACACCGCGGCCGGCATGGTGATCGCCAACTTCGGCCGCATCCCCAACGCCGGCGAGCACTTCGAATTCGAGGGCTGGCGCATCGAGGTGGTCGACCTGGACGGCCCGCGGATCGACAAGCTGCTGCTGCAGCGCGTCGCAGTCGAGGACCGCGACGACGATGCCTGAGCGCGGCCTCAGGTCGCTGCTCGACGGCTTCACCGCTGGCGACCCCGGCGAAACCCTGCCCTTGCGGTTGCTGCTGGCCGGCATGGGCCGGCGCGCTTACGGCATGTTGCTGTTCATCGCCACGCTGCCGGCCTTCATCCCGGTGCCGATCGGCGGCGCGATCAGCGGGCCTCTCGTGGTGCTGATCGGCCTGCAACTGCTGTGGGGCCGGCGCCGGCCCTGGCTGCCGCGCTCGATCGCCTCGCGCGGCCCGCAACGGCATACGCTGGTCCGTTTCGATCGCATGGTGTCGCCGTGGCTTGCCCGCCTGGAGCGCCTGGTGCGCCCGCGCCTGCCGGAGGTGCTGCACTACCGGGCGTCGCGCCTGTTCACCGGCCTGCTGCTGGTGTTGCTTGGCCTGCTGCTTGCGCTGCCGATCCCGCTCACCAACTACCTGTTCGGCGCCATCCTGCTGCTGTTCGCGCTGGCGATGCTGGAACGCGACGGCGCGCTGATGCTGGTGGCCTGGGTCGGCGGAAGTGCCACCGTGGCGAGCTTCGGCCTGGCCTCGGGCAAGCTGGCCGCCGCCGTGGCACCCGCCCTCGACCTGCTGCTGTAGGAGCGGCGGAAGCCGCGAAGAAAAACCCGGCCCTCTCTCGAGGACCGGGTAATTCCGAACACCGGAAAGTCTCGTGGCTTCCCTGCCGGTGGCATCCTGCCCATGGGCGTCCTGCCCTGCTTCCGCTTATGGAGTTGTACCCCGATCTGGTCGCGCCAGCCTTGGCTGGAACGCGGCCGGGCATCCTGCCTTGTGTATCGGCGCTCTCTCCGGACGCCTGTAATCCGGCAACCTTTCCCACGGGCCGACCGGCTACTCCCGCAAACGTCCGAGAGGGCGGATCGATGCGACGGCGGTCACATTAGCGGCGCGCGATTTGCGCTGTCAATCGGAAAAGGCCGACAAAAACGCTGGAACCGTTTGCGGATTTCGGATTACCAGCAGGCATCGATGTTGTTGGCGTTCTTCGCCCCGGCCTGGTCGATCGAGAGCGTCCCGCACTGGGTGTCCTTGGCCTGGTCGCCTTCCGGCGTGGCGGCCACCACGTAGGTCGTGGCGTCGGGAACGCCGATGAAATCGAACTCGTAGAAGCCGTCGAGTTCATCGGCGCAAGCCAGCTCCGGGAAGTCCACGTCGTAGGTCATGTTGAGCGTGTAGTTTCGCTCCATGAACTGCGCCGCCTCCATCAGGCAGGCCTCGGCGGTGCCACGCCGGGTCTTGATCATCGAATTGCCGTACGTGGCCACCGCGGCGGCGGTGACGATGCCGAGCACCGTCACCGCGATCATCAGTTCCAGCAGCGAGAAACCCCTGCTGCCGCCCATCGATCGTGCATGCATCTTGCGATTCATCGTCAATCCCTCAGGATTTCGCGCCAGGAGACGCGGCGAGCGCCCAACGTCGGTGGATCGATGGTGACCGTGCCAAGGCCGCCACCGGAGCCACCGACTACCAGCAGCTTGTCGATGATGGTCGCACGGGTCGGCATGCCGATGCCCAGGTCGAGCGAACCGGCCGGCAGGTACACTTCCTTGCCGTCGATCGTCGTCTTGATCTTGTCCGCGTCGTTGACCACGCCATCCTTGTTTACGTCGAAGAACGCCTGGGACGGACTGGTGCCGGTGAACGCATCCAGCGCGTTGATGTAGCCCGTGCCACCGGCGTCGCACGCGGACGAACCCGTGCCCGGCACGATGCTGGACGCGATCAGGGTGGTGCCCAGGACGCGCAGGCCGCTCACGACCCGCTCACCCTTGTAGGGATCGTCCAGGTCGAGGAACCAGCCCTTCTTTCCGTCTTCCAGGGTGCGCTTCCACTCGTCGAAGGCACGTACGCGCTTGTCGTCGCTGACCGCAACGATCTCGCGCTTGACCAGGTCGCCGAACTCGGTGTCGGAAGTCCGGCCCTTCACTGCACTCCCACCGTCCTTGATGCCGTACAGCGTCTGTACGCTGGTGCTGGTCAGGTCGTCGACCGACATGAAACGGCCAGTGCCGAAGAACACCCACAGGTCGCTGTTGTCGGGATTGCGGGCAAGCGCCAGGCCGGCGGTGATCGGCTGCACATTGCCGTCCGCATCCCGCGCCTTGTACATCGGATCGCCGGAATTGGCCACCTCCCAGTCGGACGACTTGTCGGCCGAAAGGTCGAACTTCCACAGGTTGCCCTGCAGGTCGCCGGCATAGATGTAGTCGACGGCGCCGTCGCCATTGTCGTCCCAGCCGCGCGGAGCGAACAGGCCGTTGCCGCCGCCCGTGCCGGCCTCGATCTCCTTGATCACGCTGCCATCGGAAAGCTTCAGGACGAAGAGCGTGGCGCTGCCGTCGGGGCTATTGACGCCGTTGCTGACCACGACCGCCTTGGTCCGGTCGGCGTCATTGAGGGTGACCACCAGCGGGTCGCCCAACACCATGCCCATGTCGGAATCGGAGCTGGATTCCCAGAGCACGTCGTCCTCGTCGAAGCTCGAAGGCGTAGTGACGTCCAGCGCGAACACGCCCCGGCCACCGCGGCCGAGGGCGCCCACGAGGTAATTCTTGCCCGGGGTCTGGGACTTGGCGGACACCGTGATCGGTCCGTCGACGAAGTACTTGTGGGTAACGGTCTGTCCGTACTGTGGATCGCTCAACGAAGCCAGGTTGGTGAGGTTGATGCCGCCCGGCACATACGCGAACAGTTCCTTGCCGGTGCTGCCATCGAAAGCGTGCAGCATGCCGTCGTTGGCGCCGACGAACAGGGCGCCGCTGTCGGTCACGTAGATTGGCGACGAGTTCACGATGTCGCCCAGCAGGCTGGAGCGCGCCCGGAGCTTGCCATCCTTCGACGGTTCGTTGCTCCTGTCGCCCTTGATGTAGGCCGCGTTCTCGTCGGCAGTCGCTGCCGAACCGGAACGGCTGGAAACATCGAGTGCCGTCTTCTGTGCTGCGGTCGGGAACGCCGCACCCTCGCCGCCGCCCTTGTCCCAGGTCCAGATCTTGCGCTTGGTGTAGTCGGTGGGAATGCCCTGCGACGCCTTCCATGCCGGTGCGCCCTGGATACCGGCGCTGGTGGCGACGTAAGCGGTCAGTTCGCCGGTCCATGTCCCCGAGGTATAGCTCGCCTGGTAGACGCGGGTATCGCTCGTGAACGAGGTGCTGTTGGCGGTCACGTTCGAGGCGGAGCCCGGACGCTCGGAAATGGTCGTCAGTGCGCTGAGCAGGCCGTTGACGAACCTGGCCGGATCGCTCGCGGAAACGAAGGCGCCACGCGAGTTCACGGTAGCGTGGTACAGATCGTCGATGCGCGAGGCATAGGACGCACTGCCACTCATCTCGCTGAGCCGCGGATCCGGCCACTCCTTGGCGCCACTGGTGAGGTCGACAAGGTCGTCTTCCGGATCGAGCTCGCCCGCGAGGCCGATCGCCACGCCGAAGGTCACCATGTGCTGCCAGAACGCTTCGTCGGCCGAGGACGTCGGCACGTTGTTGTCGAGGGTGGAGCGCAGGTCGCGCTTCCAGAAGTGCATGGCGACGTCGCCCAGCGTACCGGCGCGGTCGTCCTTGTACGGGCGCTTGGCCTTGTAGGTATAGGAACCGCCGACGGCGCCGGCGGGACGATCGATGCGTGAACCGTCGGAACCGTCGGCGTTGGCACCGTATTTGCTGGAGTCATAGTTGCCGCGCCAGTCGGTTTGGCTGCGGGAGTTCCAGTAGCCGTCCGTCGTCAGGATGGAGAAGCTCAGGCGGCAACTGATGTCTGCAGCGGCCGTACCCGACTTCCAGGGCGCGGAGGATTCGTAGTATTCGCCCGCGCGCCAGAGGGCGTCATGCAGCGGCGTGCCGTTGTTGCCCTCGGCCTTGTGCAGGAACTCGAACCACTTGGTTCGGTTCGCTCCCTTGAACAGGCCTTCGTCGACGCCCGTCGGGATCGGATACGCGGGGCCCGAGGTGGGCGCCGAGGAGTCGTTGCTGCTGACGCCCTGCTTGCGGTTCCAGATCGAGTCGTAACCGACCCGGTAATTGTCTCCGAGCTGGCTGAAGGCTTCGCTGGCCGCGAACTTGGCGACCTTCATGCGGGTACGGTGGTAGGAGTACCAAGTGGCGAAGTTGGTCATTTCGTCCGCTTCGCTGCGGCCGGTCGGCGTCTTGAACTGCCGGTCGGTCGCAACGGCGTCGATGTCGATGTTGTCCGCCGTGTAATCCCTGTTCGAGTTGTAGACGCCGATCCACCAGGTGCCGGATGCAGGATTGTCGACGGTGATGGTGTCGTTGTTGCCGCTATCGGTATCGGCATGGTCGTAGCTCGACGTCGTCGGCTTGCTCCCGTTCCTCAGGTAGAGGTCGGCATCGCCGTTGGGACGGGTGCATCGCCGACCGCAGCTGTCCTCGTCGGTACCGCTCATCTGGACGATCAGGGATGTCGCCCCCGCAGGCACCTCGATGCTTCCGTACCACCACTCCCGGTCGTCGATGTCGCGGTTGTCCCAGGACTCGCGGACTTCCGCGCCCGTCATGACCACGCGCAAGCTGCCGTCCTCGTATCTTATCTGGTACTTGTCGTACTGGTCCTCGTCGTCCAGGTCCGTCGCATTGGCCTTCGGCACGAAGAATGTCTGGGTCGAGGATCCCAGGTTGGTGGTGCTGCCGCCGACCAGGTCCGAATCGGAGTAGGCATTGGAGTAGTCGGTGCCGCCGGTATAACGACTGTTGTCCGCCTTCTTCCAGGGCTGGTACTCCGTGTACGGGTTGTAGTACAGCGTGTTGTGGACGTAGGACTTGTCCCAGATGTCGTCGTCCAGGCCGCTGAACGAGCTGATGTCCTTCGGCATCGCCGCGTAGGTCATCGACCCGGAGTCGTCGAGGATGAACATGATGTTGGGCGCCGGATAAGGGGTACCCGACTGCAAGGGGACGGCGGGGAACGCTACGTCGCTGGTCGCTGCCGACACCGGAGCGCCCAGGAGCGTGGACAGGCAGGCACAGGCGACGACCAGGGCATGCTTGGCCCATGCCGGGTGACGCGAGTGTCGCTTCATCTTCCTGTTGGCCATTTCCAGGCTCCTCGAATCAGGGCTTTGCGTAGATGGATTGCAGCATGACCACGGCACGACCTTCCTGTGCCGAACGCACGGTGATCCGGAATCGCTGGCTGGTCTGGGTGCAATTGGCTTCCAGCGACACGTCGCCGCCGGTGGTGCAGGTCTGGCGGTCGGCCACGGCTTCGTCGACGAGCTCGATGATGTAGCGCGGTTGCGCGGTCACGTCGTCGAGGTCGGTCTGGAACTCGGCCCAGAAGCCGGAATCGTCGTCCCAGAACCCGTCGTTGAGCCAGCGCTGCTGTTCGTCCGCTTCGCCCGGCTGGGGTATCGGGCAGATGCCCTCCTTGCAGTCGTCACCAACGGCCGGAATGGCCGAGTCGATCAGGGTGCGCACCCGCGCCTCGGCTTCGCGCCACGTCGCCTCGGCCGCCTGCAGCGACAGGTTGCGGTCTACCTGGGCTGTGCCCATGCGCTCCTCGAGCACGGTGCCGCTGAGGCTTGCGACGGCCAGCAGGGTCATGACCAGCAAGAGGATCAGCACCACCGCCAGCACGACGCCATGCTGCCGGTGACGGCCGGGAATTCGAGCGGGCTTCATTCCGCGTCTCCACGTATTGCGATGGTATGGGTCATGCGGCGCTCGAGGCGCTCGCCGTTGGGGCCGATGCGGTCGTCGCCGGAGAACACCAGGGTCAGCCGCACGCCGACGATCGGATTCTGGAGCAGGTCGAAATCGATCCCGACACCGTTGACCGGATCCTCGGCGGGCTCGTCGCCCACGTAGGCGAGCGCGCCGCGGACGAGATAACCGATCTGCATGTCGGTGACGCCCTGCGCGATCTCGTCGACCGCCACGGCCAGGTTGCCGCCGGTGTTGGTCATCGTCGCGCGGTACAGCGAGCGGCCATCCACGACCCCGTCTCCGTCGAGGTCGGCGTTGCCGATGTACCAGCGCGCCGCATGGACCTTGGCGATGACCGAACCTGCGTCGTAGTTCGCATCGACCGCGGTGTCGGCCCGGAACAGCACGTCGTCGGCGTTGTCGTCCGGGTCGGCGCCTTCGGAGTGCTCGATGCTGGCGCCGGCGTCGAACGCGGTGACACGGAAGATAGTCACGTTGTTGAAGTTGCAGATCATCATCAGGTCACCCACTGCGACACCGTCAGTGGAATTGACCTCGATGTCGTCCTCCCATGGATCGACCAGGGCATCGGTCAGCAGGGCCACGTCGGCCGACGCGGGAACGGCGGCCTTGACCTCGATCGCGTCGGTTCCGGCGACCCGGTCGCCAAGTGCCGCGCCGAAAGCGGCATCCGGGAAAGCGGTAGCGCCGCCGTATCCCCGCAACGGGGGCGCGGTGGTGGTACCCACGCCGTTGACGTTGTCGGCCCAGTCTGTCCACCAATTCGCCTCGGGATTGTTCAGCCCGGACGACACGGGGAGGCTGGCGTCGCACGGATTGCCACCCGCGCCGCGCAGTTCCCGGTTGAGCAACTCGAACGCCAGGCGCACGCCTTCCTGCACCCGGCCCATGTCCTCGGTCGCGGCGAAGGTCTGGCGATGGGTCATCACCAGCGTCAGCGCGCTGCCGGTGACGATCAGTCCCAGCACCAGCGCCACCATCAGTTCGATCAGGCTGACGCCCCTGGCGCGGCCCGCATTCGGGATCCTGCGGCTCACAGGCGCGTCCTCGTCATCAGTTCCTGCTCGTCGTCGCCGCCGGCGCGCGAGTCGTCCCAGCGCAGGGCGACGATGCATTCGGTGTCGCTGCAGCGGATGGCCGCGCATGCGTCTCCGCCGAGTGTGGCCTTGAGCGAGCCCGGCTCCGCGGTCGTGCCCATCCACAGGCGGCGGTCGTTGGCGGCGAGGTCGCCCGCGTCGGGGCGACCGCAGGCCCACGCCGTTACGACGTAGTTGGCAGTGATGTTGCCCATGTTGTAACCGCCGATCATCGCCACGTCGCGATTGGCCCGCATGGCGTCGAGGATCGCGTAGATGTGCATGACCGCCTCGCTGCGCTCCAGCGAACTCTGGCTGCTGCGCAGCGCGGTGGCCTGCAGCGCGGCGATGCCGAGCATGCCGAAGGCGAGGATGGCCACGGCGACCATCACCTCGATGAGGCCGACGCCGCGCTGGGTGTGCGGGTGCTTGTTCATGGATGGCTGGCTCACGGATCGTCGGGCGCCGGGCAAAGGCCGGCTTCGTTGGCGCGGATCGACGCGATGCGGCTGCCGGACGCGATTTCCACGTCGCGGGCGTTCTCGCGCGGCTGGTTGGTCGGGATGCAGAAGCGGATCGTGGCGTCGAGCAGCCCGGTGCCCGGACCGCCGCCACCGTCCTCGTCGCGGGCCAGGCCATCGGGACGGAAGATCACGGTGTTCGCGCCGATCCCCGCGCTGAGGCCGTGCACGACAGGTGGATCCAGCCGGAACACCCGCAACAGCGTGTCCCCCGCCTTGTCGAAGTCGCCGTCGTCGTTGGCGTCGACGAAGGTGATCCAGCCGTCGACGTTGGCGGTGGCGCAGGTCGCGTCCTCGCCGCTGTTGGTGTTCGTGCTCATGCACACGCCGGCGCGCCCGTTGCGGCGGATGGCCTCGGACCGGGCCAGCTGCAGGCTGCCGATCATCTCGTTGGCCGCGCTGGTGAGGCGGTTGCCGTTGATCATCGACTGGAAGCTGGGAACCGCCATCGTCACCACGATGGCGGCCACCGCCAGGGTGACCATCAGCTCGATCATCGTGAAGCCTGGCACTGCCTTGCGCATGCGCTCCCCTTCCCGGGAAGTCCCCGCGGCTACTCTCGGCCGGATGTGGCGCCCGGGCAAGGGGCTGGCGGACGAACGGCGCTATCCGGGGGACGGGCGCGACCGGAACGTGCGGAGCGTCACATCGCGGCTTCCGCCGCTCCCACCGGTCCGGGGGTCAGGCGACGATCTGGTAGCAGGGCTTGTACTCGCCCGCGATCTTCATGCGCCGCTGCTCGACGAAGGCGCGCAGCAACCCGTCCAGGGCCTGCATCAGGTCCTTGTCGCCGTGGATCTGGTACGGGCCGAACTCCTCGACCCGGCGCATGCCGTCTTCCTTGACGTTGCCGGCGACGATGCCGGAGAAAGCGCGGCGCAGGTCGGCGGCCAGTTCGTGCGGGGGGCGGTTGCGGTGCAGGTCGAGCGCGGCCATCGCCTCGTGGCTGGGCACGAACGGCTGCTGGAAGCCCAGCGGCACGTCCAGCGACCAGTTGAAGAAGAACGAGTCCTTCTGCTCGATCCGGAACTTGCGCACGCGGTCGATGCCCCGTGCCATCTCGCGCGCAACCTCGGCCGGGTCGTCGATGATGATGCGGTAACGCACCGTCGCCGCGTCGCCCAGGGTCAGGCGCAGGAACTGGTCGATCTGCTCGAAGTACGGCGCGGCCGCCGTCGGTCCGGTCAGCACCAGCGGGAACGGGATGTGCGAATTCTCCTCGCGCAGCAGGATGCCGAGCAGGTACAGGATTTCCTCGGCGGTGCCGACGCCACCGGCGAACACGATGATGCCGTGGCCCAGGCGCACGAACGACTCGAGGCGCTTCTCGATGTCCGGCATGATCACCAGGTGGTTGACGATCGGGTTCGGCGACTCGGCGGCGATGATGCCCGGCTCGGTGATGCCGATGTAGCGGGTGTCGGTCCGGCGCTGCTTGGCATGGGCGATGGTCGCCCCCTTCATCGGGCCCTTCATGGCGCCCGGGCCGCAACCGGTGCAGATGTCCAGGCCGCGCAATCCCAGCTGGTAGCCGACCTCCTTGGTGTACATGTACTCGTCGCGGTTGATCGAGTGGCCGCCCCAGCACACCACCAGGTTGGGATCGCCCCCCGGGTGCAGCACGTGCGCATTGCGCAGCAGCCGGAACACGGCGTCGCTGATCTCCGCCGACGATTCCGGTTCACCCGAGTGCCCGGACCCGAGGTCGATTGCGGTGTAAACGAGGTCGCGCACGACCGCGGCCAGCAATTCCGCGACGCCCTGGATGATGCGGCCGTCGACGAACGCGATCGCCGGCGCGTTGAACAGGTCCAGGCGCAGCCCGCGGTCGAGCTGGTGCACCTGGATGTCGAAGTCGGGATACAGCTCGCGCGCCGCGCGCGGATCGTCGCTGGTGCTGCCGGTGGTCAGCACGGCCAGCGCGCAGCGGCGCAGCAGTTCGTGCATGCCGCCGGTGGACGCGTCGCGCAGGCGGGCGACTTCCTCGCGCGACAGCACGTCCAGGCCGCCGCCCGGGAAGATCCGGGCGTCGACGGTGGGGAGCTTGGGGGTGGAGGCTCTGGCGGCCGCTGCAGTGGTGGTGTCTTCCATGGGTCCAGTATATGGCCTGCGGGGCGGCCCCAAACAGGAACGGCCGGGTTTCCCCGGCCGTTCCGATGACGCGTTGGACCCCGGATCAGAACTCGTAACGCACGGTCAGCATGGCCGACCAGCGCGAGACGAGGCGCGACGGGAACCCGGAGTAGGAATCGTAGATCTCCAGGTCCTGGTAGCTCGGGTTGTTCACGCTGCCCAGGTCGTAGACGTAGGTGCCGTCCGGGTTGATGCCGCCCAACCGCGCCAGCTGGCGGGTGTTGTCGGAGAAGGTATCGCCCTTGGTATGGCCCCAGTCCTTGTTGAGCAGGTTGAGGAAGTTGTAGATGTCCAGGCGGACAATGGTCTTGTTGTCGTTGAAGAAGCCCGGCAGTTCCTGCTGGATGCCGACGTCGAGCTGGTTCACCCAGGGGTAGAAGCCCTGGTTGCGCTCGGCGATCTGGCCACGGCGCAGGCGCAGGTACTTGTCGCTCTCGATGAACGCGTGGAACGCGTCGATCTGCGCCTGCGTGGCCGAACCGTAGCTGACGATCGGGTCGTTGACCATCGGGATGTACGCCGGATCCTGGAAGATGCCGTCGCCGTTCGGGTCGCCGTTGTAGGTCCAGGTGTACGGCAGGCCGTCATGACCGTTGTAGAACGCGGTCACGCTGGTCTTGTAGTCGCCGAAGAACGCATGCTCCCAACCCAGCGACAGCTTGACCGAGTTGCGGATCAGGCGGCCGGCGTTGGTGGCGATTTCCTGGTTCGGATTGACGCGCGACACGAACTGGTAGCTGGAGAACGCCTGCGAGCTGCCGTCCGAGGCCACTTCGTCGGCGTCGGTGTAGGTGTAGCTCAGGTTGGCGTACCAGCCGTTGGACATCGGCTTGTCCAGCGCCACGGTCAGGGAGTTCGACGCGCCCTTGTCCGTGTTGCCCAGCAACGTCGAGTTGAAGGCGAAGGCCGGGTGGCGATCGCAGTTCTTGTTGCCGGTGGAGAGCGAACCCAGGGTGCAGTAGTAGTAATCGCGGCCATCGGCCAGCTGGCCCTGCACCTCGCCCAGGTTGTTGGCCTGGTAGAACACCGCGTCGCGCGACTTGATCGACTGCAGCTCGACGGTACCGATCAGGCCCATCCACGGCAGCTCGGCGTCGTAGCCAAGGCTGATCTTCCACACCGACGGCAGCTTGAAGTCGGGGTCGAGGGCATCGACCTGGCAGGTGACGCCGGCTTCGCCGCAGACCAGGTTGCCCGGGGTGACGCCGGCAGGCAGCGGCTGGTTGTACGGATCCGGGCTGAACGGCGCCAGCGACGGATCGGTGACCTGGTAGCGCACCGCGGTCACGCCGTTGTTCTGGTAGGGGTTGGCCAGCCAGACGAACGGCGGGACGCTCTGGAACGAGCCGATGCCGCCGCGCAACTGCGAGTAGCGCTCGGTGTCGAAGGTGTAGTTGAACGCAACGCGCGGCAGGACCAGCTTGTTGCTGGAGCCCAGCTTGTATGCGTTGGTGAAGCCGAAGGCCTCCTCGTAGCCCGGGGCGACCTCAGGCGCGTCCTTGGCCTTCGGGATGTTGACGCGCACGCCGTAGACCACGGACAGGTTGTCGTTGACCTGCCAGGTGTCCTGCAGGAACGGGCTGACCTGCTCGTACACCAGCGCCGCGGCGGTGTCGGCCTCGGTGTATCCGGCGGCCGGGCGACGGATCACGTAGCGGTCGTAGTTGCCCGCCTCGAAGTCCGCCAGGCTGTCGAAGATGTACTCGCCGTGCAGCGTCTTGCCGTAGAGGTTGAACACATCGTGGCGCAGGTAGTCGAAGCCGCCCTTGATGGTGTGGTCGCCGGCGTAGTACGTGCCCGAGACCGTCGCCGTGATGCGGTCGGTGTTGATCTGGTTCTCGTGGCGGTTGTCGTCCTCGCCGATGAAGATCGAGCCGCCCGGCACGCGCACCTGGACCTCGGTGTTCTTGACGAACGCACCGTTGACCTGGTCGAAGGTCTGCTTGCTGACCTTCACCTCGGTGGAGAAGTTGGTGGTCCAGTCGCTGAACAGCTGCACGCTGGTGTTCTTGGTGACGTTGTCGGTGAAGTACCAGTGGTTGGTCAGGATCACCGAATCCGAACGCAGGTCGTACGGCTGCGGGCGCGCTTCCTCGGTCTGCTGGTAGGTCAGGCTGGCGCGATGGTTGTCGCTGATGTTCCAGTCGATCTTGCCGAGGTAACGCTTGTTGGTCAGCACCGAATCCAGCGCGCCGTACTCGTTCTCCTGCATGCCCATCTGGTTGGCGATGCGGATCGCCTCGTTCACCTCGTCGAGCGAGATGACGCCGCTGGCCACGCCGTCGGCCGGCGTGGCGCCGCCGAAGTCGGAGACTTCCTGCTCTTCGTACAGGGCGTAGAAGAACAGCTTGTCCTTGACGATCGGGCCGCCGACGCTGAAGCCCTTGGTCTCGTCCTGGCCGAACAGGCCGTATTCCTCGCCGTCGCGCTTGCCGACCCAGTCGCTGTCCTTCAGCACGTAGTACAGCGAGCCGTGGAACTCGTTGGTGCCCGACTTGGTGACGGCGTTGACGGTGGCGCCGACGGTGTCGGAGGACACGTCGAAGTCGGAGACCTTGATGTCGTACGCGGCGATGGCGTCGACCGAGATCGGGCTGCCCGTGTACGGCATGCCGTTGGAGTTCAGGCCGAAGGGATCGCCCTGGGACATGCCGTCGACGGAGATGTCGTTGAAGCGGTTGTTGATGCCGGCCACCGAGATCGCGCCGCTGGCCTGGTCGATCACGGTGATGCGCGGATCGAGGCGGGCGACGTCGTCCACCGAGCGGTTGCTCTGCGGCATGATTTCCATCTTGCGGCCGTCGACCGAGGTGCCCACGCCCTTGTTGGCGCTGGAGAACACGTCGGACAGCGCCGAACCGGTCACGGTGACGCTGGCGAAGGTGGTCGCGTCGGCTTCGCCGAGCTGCGCGTTGATCTGCGCGACCTGGTTCAGCGACAGGTAGACGTTCTCTTCGGTGTCGGTGCCGGTGCCGGCCTTGGTGACCGTGATCGTGTACGGACCGCCCACGCGCAGGCCGCGCGCGTTGTAACGGCCGCTCTCGTCGGTGACCGCACGGCTGACCGTGCCCGATTCCGTGTGCGTGATCACGACTTCGGCGCCCGCCACCGGCGCGCCGTCGGCACCGACGACCTGGCCACCGACACCGGCCGAGGTGCTCTGCGCGAATGCGGGCGACGCGGCAAGCGCGACGATCAGGGCGAGCGACAGCTTGGACAGCCGTGCACGATTGCGATGGGTCATTTCGAACACCTCAAGGAAGGCTAGGAAGATGGATAGCTATTGGGCGGATATCGGCGCTGGCCGACATCCGCGAGTGGCTGCGGTGGCGGCTTCCAGGGTCATTTTCCCCAACCCCGGCGGTCCCGCTGGGGTTAACGCCAGTTTAACACGCTAGCGGGCATCGAGTACAGGAAAAAGACGGCTCCGGATCCGCTTCCCGTGGAAACGTTTTCCGCCCTCAGGAACCGGCCAATTGCAGGTAGGCCGAGAGCCCGTCCAGGAACATCTGCACCGAAATCGCGACGATCACCATGCCCATCAGCCGCTCGATCGCGGTTAGCACCCGCGCGCCCAGCCACCTGTACAGGTAGGTGGCCGAAAACAGGATCGCGGCGGTCGCCGCCCAGGCGATGAGCAGGGCCAGGCTCCAGGCGCCCATGCGGTCCGGCTCCTGGCTGCCCATCAGCATCACCGCGGCCATGCCGGACGGTCCGGCGACCAGCGGGATGGCCATGGGCACGATGAAGGGCTCGCCGCCGGGCAGTTCGCCCATCAGCCCCTCGGGCGGCGGAAAGATCATGCGGATGCCGATCAGGAACAGCACGATGCCGCCGGCGATCGACACCGATTCCTGGCGCAGGTGCATCATTTCCAGGGCGTACTTGCCGCCCCACAGGAATGCCATCAGCACGCCCAGCGCGATGAGCATCTCGCGCACCAGCACCACCCGCTGCCGGTGCGCGGGCATGCCGCGCAGCAGGCTCAGGAATACCGGAATGTTCCCGAGCGGGTCCAGGATCAGGAACAGGAGGATGGCGGCGGAGGCGATGGTCACTGGGGTCGGGAGCCGGGAGCCGGGAGCCGGGAGCCGGGATCGGCCGCGAGGATCCTGCCGCGGTAGTGGGCACCGGCAGGGGAAAGCAGGTCCACGCAGGCCTGGGCATACACCGACGGGTCGCGGGCATCGGTGTCGCTGTCGGCGACGTAGGCGCGACCGCGCAGGCCGGTACGCATCGGGCCGGGCTGGAAGCCGCTGATGCGCACCCCGCCCTCGCCCAGTTCGGCCTGGAGCATGGCGACCAGCGCCGCCAGCCCGTGCTGCGCAATGCCGTAGCCGCCCCAGAACGCCTTGCCGGTGAGCGCCAGGTCGTCGAGCGCGAACACCACCGCCGGCTGCTCGGCCGCCGACAGCAGCGGCAGGCAGGCCTGGGTCAGCCACCACTTGGCCGTCAGGCCCACGTGCAGCGCGCGCGCGAAGTCGGCCGGATCGGTATGCACCAGCGGCGTCAGGCCGCGGAACTCGGCCGCGCAATGCAGCACGCCGTCGAGGCGGCCGGGCCCTGCTTCGATGCGCGCCGCCATTTCCGCATAGTCGTCGGGCGAAGCGCCTTCCAAATCGAGCGGATACAGCAGCGGTTCGACGCCCTCGGCGGCGATGCTGTCGTACAGCCGGTTCAACTTCGGCATGCGCCGGCCCAGCAACACCACGCTGGCGCCGGCGCGTGCACAGGCCAGGGAAGCGGCGCTGCCCAGGCCGCCGTGCGCGCCTGCGACCAGCACCACGCGGCCGGCGAGCACCGCCTCGCTCACGCCTTGCGCGCTTCGGCCGACTGCGCGTCCGCCAGCATCTGCGCCAGCTCGCCGGACTCGTACAGTTCCAGGGTGATGTCGCAACCGCCGATCAGTTCGCCGTTGATGAACAGCTGCGGGAAGGTCGGCCAGTTGGAGTAGCGCGGCAGGTTGGCGCGAATCTCCGGTTCCTCCAGCACGTTGACGGTGTGGAAGCTGGTGGCGCCCGCGGCCTTCATCGCCTGCACGGTGCGGCTGGAAAACCCGCACATCGGGAACTGCGGCGTGCCCTTCATGAAAAGCACGACGGGATGGCCCTCGATCTCGGCCTGGATGCGCTCGGAAACCTGCATGGCTCTCTCTCCTGCGACGCGCCCGCCACCGGCTCACGGACCGGAACGGGGCTGGGGGGTAGAATCCCCATATTGTAAGCCCCCGTCCCCCTTCCAGGAGCCAGACATGACCATCGAACTGCCCCCCCTGCCCTACGACCGTACGGCCCTGGAGCCGCACATTTCCGGCGAGACCATCGACTTCCACTACGGCAAGCACCACAAGGCCTACGTCGACAACCTCAACAAGATGATCGCCGGCACGGAATTCGAGTCGATGCCGCTGGAGGACATCATCCGCAAGGCGCAGGGCGGCATGTACAACAACGCCGCGCAGGTCTGGAACCACACGTTCTACTGGAACTGCCTGTCGCCCAACGGCGGCGGCGAGCCGACCGGCAAGGTGGCCGAGGCCATCAACAAGGCGTTCGGCGACTTCGCCACCTTCAAGGAAAAGTTCAGCGACCTGGCGGTGAAGACCTTCGGCTCCGGCTGGGCCTGGCTGGTGCAGCGCCAGGACGGCTCGCTGGCCCTGGCCAGCACCCCCAACGCCGTCAACCCGATGGCCAGCGAGGACACCGCCCTGCTGACCTGCGACGTGTGGGAACACGCCTACTACATCGACTACCGCAACGCGCGGCCGAAGTACGTCGAGTCGTTCTGGAACCTGGTCAATTGGGATTTCGTCGCGCAGAACATGCGCTGAGGCGAGGAGCGGGAATGGGGAATAGGGAATAGGGAATGGTGGGGTTCAAGAGGCGTGATGCGCTTGGTTCCCTCCATTCCCTTCATTCCCCTCACTCCCTATTTCCCTGCTCCTCCAAGGGCGGCTACAACAGGCGCCACCTGCCCATCGCGCCCCAGCGCCTCACCGACGCGACTCAACGCGGCTGCAAGTTCCTGCGGCGTGTCGGCGCGCAACGTGGCGTGCCCGACCTTGCGGCCTTCGCGCGGCGCCTTGCCGTAGTCGTGCCAGTGCCCGCCGGCTTCGGCCAGCACCGCCGCGGCATCGGGCATCGCCCCGATCCAGTTGAGCATGCAGGCCTGGCCGACCATGCGGGTCGAGCCCAGCGGCAGGCCGAGCACGGCCCGCAGGTGGTTCTCGAACTGGCTGGTCTCGCTGCCTTCGATGGTCCAGTGCCCCGAGTTGTGCACCCGCGGGGCGAGTTCGTTGGCCAGCAGCCGGCCGTCCTTGCAGAACAGTTCCAGCGCGAAGACGCCGACGTAGTCCATCGCCTCGGCGAGCTTGCGTGCGTACCCGACCGCGGTCGCCGCCAGGCCTTCATCGACGCGTGCCGGTGCCAGGCTCGCCGAGAGCACGCCGTCGACGTGCCAGTTCTCGGTCACCGGCCAGGCGCGGAATTCCCCGTCGCGCCCACGCACCGCGACGACGGATAGCTCCCGCTCGAACGGCACGAACGCTTCGAGAATCAACCCGACCGTTTCGGCCTGCCCCCCGAGCGACTTCCAAGCCACTTCGACACTGCTTTCCGAGTCCCGTATGCGAAACTGCCCCTTCCCGTCATACCCCAACCGCCGCGTCTTCAGCACGCACGGCGCGCCGATGCGTTCCACTGCGGCATCCAGGTCGGCGCGGCTGGCGATCGGCGCGAATTCGGGCACGGGGATGCCGTGTTCGCGGAACAGCGTCTTTTCCGCGAGCCGGTCCTGCGCGGTCGCCAATGCGCCCGGGTTCGGGAACACCGGCACGCGCCCGGCCAGCCAGCGCGCGGCTTCGGCCGGAACGTTCTCGAAGTCGAAGGTGGCCACGTCGATGCGCGACGCGAACTCCTGCAGCGCGCCCTGGTCGCGGTAGTCGCCCAGCACCATCGGCGCGAACTGCGCGGCGCAGGCATCGGCGGCGCTGTCCATCACCAGGAAGCGCAGGCCCAGCGGCGCGCCGGAAAGCGCGATCATGCGGGCCAGCTGCCCGCCACCGAGGATGCCGACGGTGGTCACTGGCGGCAGGTCACTTGCGCGGATCGTCCGCGGCGATCACCTCGGCGGTCTGGCGCTCGCGGAACGCGGCCAGGGCCGAAGCGATGGCGGCATCGCCCGGGGCCAGCATCGCGGCTGCGAACAGTGCCGCGTTGGCCGCGCCCGCATTGCCGATGGCGAAGGTGGCCACCGGAATCCCCGCCGGCATCTGCACGATCGACAGCAGCGAATCCATGCCATTGAGCGCCTTGCTCTGCACGGGAACGCCAAGCACGGGCACGCTGGTCTTGGCCGCGAGCATGCCCGGCAGGTGCGCCGCTCCACCGGCACCGGCGATGATCGCGCGCAGGCCGCGCGAAGCTGCGGCGGCCGCGTATTCGAACAGCACGTCCGGCGTGCGATGCGCCGACACCACCCGGACTTCGTGGGCGACGCCCAGCTGTTCCAGCCGTGCGGCGGCGTGCTGCATCGTCTCCCAGTCCGAGCGCGAGCCCATGACGATTCCAACGAGCGGGGTTTGCCCTGTGGCACCCATGGCGGCTCCGGTGGCTGGCCTGCAAAACGGTATTCTAGCCGTCCAACCCCACACGGGCATCCGCCATGGACCGCAAGCTCCTCGACATCCTCGCCTGCCCCGCCACCCGCCAGCCGCTGGCCGTGCTCGCCAGGCCGGGCCTGGACGCCCTCAACCGCGCGATCGAGACCGGCGGCGTGCGCCGCATGGACGATGCCGCGCAGGCCACGCCGTTGCGCGAAGCCCTGGTCACCCGCGACCACAAGCTGGTCTACCGGGTCGACGACGGCATTCCGGTACTGCTGGCCGACGAGGCGATCGCCACCGCGCAGGTCGCCGATTTCCCGAAGCAGTGACCGGCATGGCCATGCGCATCCCGGCCCCGCCCGCTGTCCAGGTCGAGGCCGACGTCGCCCGTGCCCTGGCCGAGGACATCGGCGGCGGCGACGTCACCGCCTCGCTGCTGCCCGACACCGACGACATCGCCTACCTGCTGTGCAAGGAAGCGGCGGTTGTCTGCGGGCGGCCGTGGTTCGATGCCTGCCACCGCGCGCTGGACACCGGGGTGCGCATCGAATGGCGCGTGGCCGAAGGCGACCGGGTCGAGGCCGGCACCGTGCTGGCCACGCTCGCCGGGCGCAGCCGCGCGCTGGTGACCGCCGAGCGCACCGCGCTCAATTTCATGCAGACGCTCAGCGGCACGGCCACGACGACCGCGGCGCACGTCGACGCCGTGCGCGGCACGCGCGCGCGCATCCTCGACACGCGCAAGACCATTCCCGGGCTGCGCGTCGCGCAGAAGTACGCCGTGCGGATAGGCGGTGGCGACAACCACCGCATGGGGCTGTACGACACGGTGATGCTGAAGGAGAACCACGTGCGTGCCGCCGGCTCGATCGCGGCGGCGATCGCTTCGGCACGCAGGCTGCATCCGGGCCTGCCGCTGGTGGTCGAGGTGGAGAGCCTGGACCAGTTGCGCGAGGCCCTGGACGCAGGTTGCGACCGGATCCTGGTCGACGATTTCGACGCGGCGACCCGGCGCGAGGCGGTGCGCATCGCGCATGGCGCACCGTACCAGGGCCGCATCCCGCTGGAGGCTTCCGGGGGCGTGGACCTCTCCACCCTGCGCGCGATCGCTGAAGACGGCGTCGACTGCATCTCCATCGGCGCGCTGACCAAGCACGTGCGCGCCATCGACCTCTCCATGAAGCTCGGACCACCGCCATGCCAGGCCTGCTGATCCTGATGATCGTGATGACCGTGGGCTGGGCGTGGTGGAGCTCGGCCCGCGCCGCCGCGGAGCGGGCCGAGGAGCTCGGCCGCCAGGCCTGCCATGCGGCCGGCGTGCAGTTGCTGGACCAGACCGTGCACGCCAGCGGCCTGCGCCTGCGCCGCGGCGAGGATGGTCGCCTGGGTTTCGAGCGCAGCTTCCGCTTCGAGTACTCCGAAGCGGGCGACGACAGGCACGTGGGCAAGCTGGTGCTGCGAGGCGATCGACTGGTGGGTTTCGTCGGGCCGATGCAGGCACGGTAAGAGCGGCGGAAGCCGCGACCGGGCTCGCGACCGGGCTTTTCGCGGCTTCCGCCGCTCCTACTTCACGATACGAAGGTGGGGGCCGCGCTTTGGCGCGGGAGGCGGCTCGTCGCCGCCATCGTCGGGCCGGGTCTGGTCGCCGGCCGCTCCGGTATCGGTCTCGTTTTCCGGCTCCGACGCAACATTGTCGTCGGGCAGCGCCATGCCTTGCCCGTTCTCGCGCGCGTAGATCGCCAGCACCGCCGACACCGGCACGATCACCGCGTGGCTGACGCCGGCAAAGCGCGCGGTGAAGGCGACGGCGTCGTTGTCCATCGACAGGTGCGCGACCGCCCGCCCGGCGATGTTGAGCACCACCTTGCCGTCATTGATCGTGTGCGCAGGCACGCGCACGCCCGGCCGCGTGGCGTCGACCAGCAGGTGCGGCGTCATCCCGTTGTCCGAAATCCATTCGTACAGCGCCCGCAACAGGTACGGGCGGTGGCTGGTCATCTGCACACCGGCCTCTGCCATCCCTGCCTCATTCCGGCAGCGCGCGCAGGTTGCGTTCCTGCGGCGTCAGGCTGCGGGCGAAACCGGGGTTGCGGAAGATGCGGTTGCCGTAGTCCTCGATCGCCTTGCCGTCCTTGGGCAGGCCCACGTCGAGCGCATCCAGGCGCCAGATGATCGGCGCCATGGCGCAGTCGGCCAGGCTCATTTCCGGGTTGAGGAAGAACTTGCTGGCCTTGAACAGCGGCACCGACGCAGTCAGCAGTTCCTTCAGGCGCTTGCGGCCGGCTTCGGCCTGCTGCTTGTTGCCGAGCTGGATCGCCTGCACCTGCGGCACCCAGTCGTGCTCGATCCGCAGCATCGCCAGGCGCAGGCGCGCGCGGGAAAGCGGATCGACCGGCATCAGCGGAGGATGCGGATAGCGCTCGTCGAGGTACTCGCTGACCACGCTGGCCGCGTACAGCACCAGTTCGCGCTCGACCAGGGTCGGCACCGAATGGTAGGGGTTGAGGTCGATCAGGTCTTCCGGCGGGTTCTGCGGGTCGACCGGGATGAAGTCGTAGGTGACGCCCTTCGCGGCCAGGACGAGGCGCACGCGGTGGCACAAGACATCGTCGACGGAGGAAAACAGGGTCAGTGCGTTACGCATGCGCAAACTCGTCGCCATCATTGGCAATCTCCGACGACCGGTACCGCCGGCCGCACTGGCGCCGCCCACCCCGTGCGGGCGGTCGCCACGGTCTCCTCGCCCCTTTTGAAAGTCCGCACATGGATGTGCGGGCTCTTGCGAGGGATTCGCACTATTTCACGTCGCGCCAGTATTCCTTCTTGAGCAACCAGGCGAGGAACGTGAGGAACGCCAGGAACAGCACGACCCAGACGCCGAGGGAGTGGCGCTTGAGCACGGCTGGCTCGCCGGCGTACTCGAGGAAAGCGGTGATGTCGCGCACGGTCTGGTCGAACTGCTCGGGCGTCTGCGTGCCCGGCTGCGCGAGGACCAGCTTCTCGATCGGGCGCTCGCCGCTGGCGTCCGCTGCACCGAACTCTGCGTGCTGCAAGCCCTGCATCTCCCACAAGGGGTTCGGCATGGAGGCGTTCGGGAACACGGTGTTGTTCCAGCCCACCGGGCGGGTCTCGTCGAGATAGAACGACTTCAGGTAATTGAAGATCCAGTCGCTGCCGCGCACGCGCGCGATCACGCTCAGGTCCGGCGGCATCTTGCCGAAGAAGGCGGTGCCGTCGTCGTGCCTCATCGCCACCTGCACCTGCTCGCCGGCGGCGGCGCCGGTGAAGTTCAGGTTGGCCTGCACCTGCTCCTCGGTGAGCCCCAGGTCGGAGGCGATGCGCGAGTAGCGCAGGTACTTGAGCGAGTGGCAGCCCGCGCAGTAGTTCATGTACAGCTTGGCGCCGCGCTGCAGCGAGGCCTGGTCGTCCAGGTCCGTGCCGGCCGGGTGCAGTCCGCCGGTTTCCGACGCGACGGCGGCGCCGGCAATGCCCAGCGAGAGGGCAGCGGCGAAAATCGTGGCAAGGAACTTAGTCATGCGTCGTCACCCGATCCGGCACCGGCTTGGTCCTGTCGATGGCAGTCCACACCGGCATGGTGATGAAGAAGGCGTAGTAGAGGAAGGTCAGGATGCGGCCGATGATCGTTTCCACCGGGTCCGTGCCCGGACCGGCGCCGATCTTCATCAGCCACAGGAACGACACCACGAACACGCCCAGCATGGTCCACGAGAGCCAGCCGCGGTAGCGGTAGGACTTGGCCCTGGACTTGTCGAGCCACGGCACCAGGAACAGCAGCACGATGGCGCCGAACATCACCAGCACGCCCCAGATCTGGCTGCCCAGGAAGGACGGCACGACGCGCAGCATCGCGTAGTACGGAGTGAAGTACCACACCGGCTTGATGTGCTCCGGCGTCACCAGCGGGTTGGCCTCGGTGAAGTTGTCGTGCTCGAGGAACCAGCCGCCGAACGTCGGCGCGAAGAAGATGATGAAGGCCGCCAGCATCAGGAAGAAGCCGACGCCGACCATGTCCTTCACCGTGTAGTACGGGTGGAACGGGATGCCGTCGGCCGGCGCGGTCGTCGACCAGCGGTTGCCCTTCGGGCCCTTCTTGATCTCGACGCCGTCGGGGTTGTTGGACCCCACCTCGTGCAGCGCGCCCAGGTGCAGCACGACCAGCAGCAGCAGCACCAGCGGCAGCGCGATCACGTGCAGCGCGAAGAAGCGGTTGAGGGTGGCGTCACCCGGGATGAAGTCGCCCATGATCCATTCGGTCAGCCCGGTACCGATGACCGGGATCGCGCCGAACAGGTTGATGATCACCTTGGCGCCCCAGAACGACATCTGGCCCCACGGCAGCACGTAGCCCATGAAGGCCTCGGCCATCAGCACCAGGTAGATCGTCATGCCCAGCAACCACACCAGCTCGCGCGGCTTCTGGTACGAGCCGTACAGCAACCCGCGGAACATGTGCAGGTAGACCACGATGAAGAACAGCGACGCGCCGGTGCTGTGCATGTAGCGGATCAGCCAGCCCCACTCCACGTCGCGCATGATGTATTCGACCGACGAGAACGCTTCGGCCGCGCTGGGCTTGAAGTGCATCGTCAGGAAGATGCCGGTCACGATCTGGTTGACCAGGACCAGCAGCGCGAGCGAGCCGAAGTAGTACCAGAAGTTGAAGTTCTTCGGCGCGTAGTACTCGGTCATGTGCTTGCGGTACATCGGCATCATGCCGGGCGCGCGCGCATTGACCCAATCCATGACGGCGTCGGAGGTACGGGTGATGAAGTTGGCCATGGCTTACGCAGCTCCCCCGGCAGAAGGATCCACGCCGATGACCAGCGTGTTGTCGTCGGCGAAGTGGTACGGCGGCACCGGCAGGTTCGCCGGGGCCGGCTGGCTCGAATACACGCGACCGGCCAGGTCGTAGCGCGACTTGTGGCAGGGGCAGAAGTAGCCGCCCTTCCAGTTCGCGTCGAACGGCTGCGGCTTCAGCTCCGGAATGAACTCGGGTGCGCAGCCCAGGTGGGTGCACACGGCGACCAGCACCAGGATTTCCGGCTTGATCGAGCGCCATTCGTTCCTGGCGTACTCGGGCTGCTGCCCGGTGTTGTCCGACGCCGGGTCCGCCAGCAGGCTGTCCATGGTCGGCAGGAGGTCCAGCATCGCCTTGGAACGGCGGGCGACGTAGACCGGCTGGCCACGCCACTTCAGCACCAGCTGCTGGCCCTCGGCCAGCGCGCTGATGTCCTGCACCACCGGCGCACCGGCCAGCTTGGCGCGTTCGCTCGGATTCCAGGATTTGATGAACGGTACCGCCACGAACCCGGCCCCCACCGCTCCGACCACGGCCGTGGTCGCGGTCAGGAACCGGCGCCGGCCCAGGTTCTCAGGACGCTCGCCTTCATTGCCCATCAGGCACTCCGCAAAGACTCGATGACAGATCGGCCGTCCCGCTCCGCCACCGTTGCACGGTGCGGCCAGCCGCAAAGATGAAAGTGTAACGGAACGTGAATCGGGCCGACAATGTTCCGCGCATAAAACCGCTGGAAACAATGACTTGCCGGCGCCCGGCCGACAGGCTCAGCGCGAGGCCAGGGTGCCGCGATAGCGCGCTGCGAGTACGCCTACCCGCTCCACGTAGCGCTTGGTCTCCGCGTACGGGGGAACGCCCTTGTACTTGTCCACGGCGCCTTCGCCGGCGTTGTAGCCGGCGGCGGCCAGGGTCAGGTTGCCGTCGAAACGCTTCAGCAGCCAGGCCAGGTACTGCACGCCGCCGCTGATGTTCTGCCTGGCGTCGAAGGCATCGCCGACGCCGAACCGGCTGGCGGTGGCGGGCATGAGCTGCATCAGCCCCTGCGCCCCGGCCCGGGACAGCGCCTTGGGATTGAACGCGGACTCGGCGTGGATGATGGCGCGGACCACGGCTTCGTCGACCCCGTACTTCTTCGAGGCCGCGGCGATCTCCTCGCCGTAGGCGCTGGTGTTGAGGCGGACCGTGCCGAAGTTGACGCTGGAGCGCTTGCCACAGGCGTAGCAGGTCTCGATGTAGCTGTAGCTGATGGTGCGCAGCGTATCGACCTGCCCGCGCGGGCGGTTGCTGGTGTAGTGGCGCACGCCGTCCTTGACGTAGGAATAGACCTGGCCGGTCACCCGCCTGGGCGTATTGCTGCTCGCACTGCCGGTGGTGTCGTTGGCGGCCACGGTGGTGGACGGCTTGAAGCTGCTCACCACGGTGCAGTCGGCGCCGGCGACGCGCTCGCTGGAAAAACTGCTGGTGCCGTCGGCGCTGGCGCAGCGGTACACGGTGCCGGCGGCGGCAGGCGCCGCCAGCAACATGCACGCAATCACGAAAATGCCCCGGACCCCCTTGATCATGGGGCGCAGTGTCCTCCCATCACGCGCCCATGACAAGTGCTTGATTTTGCTGAACAAGGCCGGGATTCAAGGTATTCCGTGACCGCCTCCGCAATACCCGGCCGAAACAACCGGCCGCAGTCGGCCGCAAAGGCGATCCTTTAGAATCCGTGCCGATGAAAGGCAAGCTCTATATCCAGACCCACGGTTGCCAGATGAACGAGTACGACTCGGCCCGGATGGCCGACGTCCTCGCTGCCTCCGACGGCCTGGAGCTCACCGACCGGGCCGAAGAGGCCGACGTCATCCTGGTCAACACCTGCTCGATCCGGGAGAAGGCCCAGGAGAAGGTCTTCAGCCAGCTCGGCCGCTGGCGGGCGCTGAAGGAGGATGGCAAGCCGGTCCTGATCGGGGTGGGCGGTTGCGTCGCCAGCCAGGAAGGCGCGGCGATCGTGAAGCGCGCGCCCTTCGTGGACCTGGTGTTCGGCCCGCAGACCCTGCACCGCCTGCCGGAGCTGATCCGCGAGCGCCGCAGCAGCGGCCAGCCGCAGGTCGACATCAGCTTCCCCGAGATCGAGAAGTTCGACCGCCTGCCCGAGCCGCGTGCCGAGGGCCCTGCCGCTTTCGTCTCGATCATGGAGGGCTGCTCCAAGTACTGCTCGTTCTGCGTGGTGCCCTACACCCGCGGCGAGGAGGTCAGCCGCCCGTTCGAGGACGTGCTGGTGGAAGTGGCCCAGCTCGCCGCCCAGGGCGTGCGCGAGGTCAACCTCCTCGGGCAGAACGTCAACGCCTACCGTGGACCTTATGGGGAAGGCGAGTTCGCCGACCTCGCGCTGCTGATCCGCGCGATCGCGGAGATCGAAGGCATCGACCGCATCCGCTTCACCACCTCGCATCCCCTGGAGTTCTCCGACTCGCTGGTAGAGGCCTATCGCGACGTGCCCAAGCTGGCCAACTACCTGCACCTGCCGGTGCAGTCGGGCAGCGACCGCATCCTGTCGGCGATGAAGCGCGGCTACACCGCGCTGGAGTTCAAGCAGAAGATCCGCAAGTTGCGCGCGGTGCGCCCTGGCATCTCGATCAGTTCGGATTTCATCGTCGGTTTCCCCGGCGAGACCGACGCGGACTTCGAGAAGACCATGAAGCTGATCGAGGATGTCGGCTTCGACCAGTCGTTTTCCTTCATCTACTCTCGCCGCCCCGGCACGCCCGCCGCCGACCTCGAGGACGACACGCCGGATGCGGTCAAGCATGCCCGCCTGGAACGGCTGCAGGCGCGCATCAACGCGCAGGCCGCGGCGATCGCCGCAGGCATGGTCGGCAGCGTGCAGCGGGTGCTGGTCACGGGCACGTCGCGCAAGGACGAAGCTGAATTGACGGGAAAGACCGAAAACATGAAATCGGTCAACTTTTCCGGGCCGAAACAGCTGATCGGCCAGTTCGTCGATGTGGTAATTACTGGGGCCCTGTCCAACTCGCTGCGCGGGCGGATCGCCTCCCCATGCTCTCTACCGGCAAGCACCCAAATCGCCACCTCCACGCCGCCCTGCTCGACCTGATCCTCGCGGTCGGCGCAATGGCTGCGCATCGCGGCGCCATCGCCCTCGACAATCCGGCCTGGGAACTGCTGCCCGATTGGCTGTGGCCGACGCTGGCCGCCGTGTTCCTGGTCGGCGCGCTATGGTCCTACGGCAAGCACGCGCGCCAGCGACGCTGAGTACGCCGATCGCTGGCATCGCGCGCGTGGCGCGGCTCCTGCAAGACGCGCCCTACTTCGCCTCGAACACCGGTTTGCCGTCGACGTAGGTGGCACGCACGGTGAGGTCGGCCAGGCCTTCCGGCGCAATCGCCAGCGGATCCTCGGCCAGGACCACGAAGTCGGCGCGCTTGCCCGGGGCAAGGCTGCCCACCTCGGCTTCGGCGAAGCCGGCGTAGGCCGCGTCCAGGGTGAAGCCGCGCAGCGCCTCCCAGGCCGTCAGCTTGTCCTCGGGATGCCAGCCGCCGGCGGGCATGCCTTCGGCGTCGGTGCGGGTCGCCGCCGCATACAGGCCCAGGCGCGGATCCACCGACTCGACCGGGAAGTCCGAACCCAGGGCCAGGCGCGCGCCGCTGTCGCGCAACTTGCGCCAGGCGTAGGCGCCATTGATGCGCTGCGGGCCGACGCGATCCTCGGCCCAGGGCATGTCGCTGGTGGCATGCGTCGGCTGCATCGACGCGATCACGTGCATCTTCGCCAGCCGCGGCAGGTCCGCCGGCGACAGGATCTGCGCGTGCTCGATGCGCCAGCGATGGTCGCTGGCGGTTGCATTGGCGCCGAGCGCGGCCGCATAGGCCTCGAGCACCTCGTGGTTGCCGCGGTCGCCGATGGCGTGCGTGGCCACCTGCACGCCGCAACGCTGCGCCTTGGACACCGCTTCGCGCAATTGCGCAGGCGTCATCACCAGCAGCCCCTTGTTGCCGTGGTCGTCGCTGTAGTCCTCGAGCATCGCCGCGCCGCGGCTGCCGAGCGCGCCGTCGATATAGAGCTTGACCGAGCGCATCTGCAGCCGGTGCGAGGGATGCTGGTAAAGGCCTTCCTGGCACAGCCACTCCAGCGCCTTGCCGTTGCCGTCGGCCATCGCCGTGATGCGCATCGGCATTTCGCCGTCGTCGGCCAGGCGCTGCATGATCCGCAGCTCGCCCAGCGACACGCCCGCGTCGTGCACGCCGGTCAGGCCATGCGCAACCGCGTCGTCCATCGCCAGCTTCAGCGCGCGCTCGAGGGTTTCGCCCGTGGGCTCGGGCACCACCGCGTAGACCAGGCCCATGGCCTCGTCGACGAAGACGCCGGTAGCCTGGCCCTTGTCGTCGCGGACGATGCGGCCGCCGTCGGGCTGCCAGCCCTCGGTGGCCGAGGCGCCGGACAGGTCGCGCTCGATCGCGCGCATGGCCGCGCTGTTGGCCCAGCCGGCATGCCCGTCGATGCGCGACAGCCACACCGGACGATCCGGGAACGCCGCGTCCAGGTCGGCCGCGGTCGGGAACTGCTTTTCCGCCCAGTCGTTCTGGTCCCAGCCGCGACCGATCAGCCACGCGTCCGAAGGCAGCGTGGCCGCGAACGCCTGCAGGCGCTGCACGATTTCCTGCTTGCTCGACGTGCCGACCAGGTTCGCGGTGAGGTGGGCCATGCCCAGCCCTAGCATGTGCCCGTGGGCGTCGATCAGGCCGGGAATTACGGTGGCGCCGCCCACGTCCAGGCGCTTGGCGCGCGGGTACCGTTGCAGCATTTCCTCCGCGGAACCCAGCGCCAGGATCCTGCCTTCGGCATCGTAGGCCATGGCCTGCGCGCGTGGCACCGCCGCGTCCATGGTGTCGATCCGCGATGCGGTGAGCACCGTCACCTGCGCACCGGTTGCCGGTTGCGCCAGGACAGGCATTGCCGCAACCGCACACAGCGCCGTCACTACCGCACCCGCCACACTCCGCACTCCGCGCATTGCCTGTCCCCGTGGTCGTTGCAAGTGCCGGCCACTTTGCGAAAAACACCGGGCGGGCGCAAGCTTGCCTGCCCCGCGCCCTGCCCCGCCAGACCCGATGCAGCAACAAACCGTCTCCGAATTCGCCCTCGATCCCGCCGACACCGAGCGCCTGGCCAACCTGGCAGGGCCGTTCGACGCCCACCTGCGCCTGCTCGAACTGCGCCTGGGCGTGGAGATCGGCAACCGCGGCAACGTGTTCCGCATCGCCGGCCCGCTGGCTTCCGTGTCCACCGCCGAGCGCGTGCTGCGCGAACTGTGGCGCGACACCAGCGAGGAAGTGCTGACCGAACCGGGCATCCACGTGCGCCTGGGCGAGGCCGCCATCGACCGCACCGTGGAAGAGGACATCGAACCGCAGGAAGTGGCGGTACGCGTCAAGAAGGGCACCATCCGCGGCCGTGGCCGCAACCAGGCGAAATACCTGCACGCCATCGCCACCCACGACATCAACTTCGGCATCGGCCCGGCCGGTACCGGCAAGACCTTCCTGGCCGTAGCGATGGCGGTCGAAGCGCTGAACGAATCGCGCGTGCAACGGCTGGTGCTGGTGCGCCCGGCGGTGGAGGCCGGCGAGAAGCTCGGCTTCCTGCCCGGCGACCTGACCCAGAAGGTTGACCCCTACCTGCGTCCGCTCTACGACGCCCTGTACGAAATGCTGGGCGTGGAGAAGGTGGTCAAGCTGCTGGAGAAGAGCGTCATCGAGATCGCGCCGCTGGCCTACATGCGCGGACGTACGCTCAACGACGCTTTCGTGATCCTGGACGAGGCGCAGAACACCTCCATCGAACAGATGAAGATGTTCCTGACCCGCATCGGCTTCGGTTCCACCGCGGTGGTCACCGGCGACCTCACCCAGGTCGACCTGCCCAAGCACCAGAAGTCCGGCCTCAAGGACGCGCTCGAGGTGCTGCGCGGCGTCGAGGGCATCGGCTTCACCTTCTTCGAGTCCAAGGACGTCGTGCGCCACCCGCTGGTGGCCCGCATCGTCAACGCCTACGACCGCCGCGACAACATCGGGGACAGCCCGTGACCCGCGGCCCGCAGCGCCTGGACGTCGCCGTCGGCTACGCCCTGCCCCGCGCCGGGCTGCCCTCCGCGGTGAGCTTCCGCAAGTGGGTGGCCGCCGCGCTGGCCGGCCGCATCCGCGAGGCCGACCTGGCCATCCGCATCGTCGACGCGAAGGAAGGCCGCGCCCTCAACCGCCACTACCGCGGCAGGGACTACGCCACCAACGTGCTCAGCTTCCCGGCCGACATGGCCGAAGGCGTCAAGCTGCCCAAGGGCGTGAAGATGCCGCTGCTGGGCGACCTGGTGATCTGCGCGCCTGTTGTGGCGAAGGAAGCGAAGGAACAGGGCAAGGCCCTGAACGACCACTATGCGCACCTGACCGTACACGGCGCGCTGCACCTGCTCGGCTGGGACCACGAGGACGAGCGCGAAGCCGAGTGCATGGAGAAGCTAGAGCGGGAGATATTGGCGGGACTCGGTATCTCGGACCCTTACCGCCTATAGACAGCGCGATACACGGCGTTAGCCCACATCAGGACCGTCAGCGGCGGCCTAATGGTACTGATAGTCCGTGGATCCATTGTCATCATAGACATGTAATCGATAGATGCCCAAGCGTCGCGATGAATTTCTGCTGCTATTCGGTGAGCACGTCCGAGCGCTCCGCCTCAAGCAAAACCTTTCGCAGGAAGAGCTTGCTCACCTTGCCGGCGTGGACCGAACCTACCTCGGGGGGATCGAGAGGGGTGAGCGAAACCTGAGCCTAAAGAACGTTAAGCGACTGGCTGACGCCTTGGGTACTTCTCCTAAGGATCTTTTTGACTATGACGTCTAACGCTGACTACCTCGGTCGGCTGCTCAGCAAATTGGAGCAGTTCAGGAATGAGGCAGGGCTAGAGCGCTCTGAAGTGGAACGGCAACTAATCCTTGGACCTGGATGGGTACGATCCTTCGAGACAGGCGAGGTGATTCCCAGCCTCGATGTAGTTGCATCCCTTTTGGGCGTGTACGGGAAGTCGCTTGCGAATTTGGCCGATGGCGTTGACGGCGCCGTTCCTCACATCGAGCGCTCGATGTACGCGGTTAGCGCCGAGGGTGGGGTAACCGTCCACTTTGACTATGCACAGCATGACGCCACGTACTTCTTGGCCGGAGCCACCGTCGAGGAGTTCGACCAAGTCATTCTTACTCTTCGCGATGGGCTCGCTCGTCTCCGCACACTTGAAGAGGACGAAACGGAAGAAGGTGATACGGAAGGAGAGCATGCAAAGTCCATAAAGACCGATAGCGTTGCTGATGCCTTTCTTCTCGCCGTTAAACTGTGGCCAGACGTCAATCCCTCCGATATTTGGTGGTTTGTAATCTATCGCGCTTATTGCGATCCATATAACCATCCATCGAGCCATGCCCGCCTAGATTTTGTGCAGAGCTGGAAGCGCACAGGCGGATGGGCACTCGAACGCATTCTAGAGCGTCACTATGGCAAGCTGCTTCGCGAGAATGGAATCAACCTGGTAATTGCAGATGGCGAGCGAAAGACTCGACTCCTGCTAAAGGTTGACGTTGGCCACAGGCTGGAAGCGGACAAAATGGATGTCTTGCTAACTGTGGGCAAAGACGATGACGAGAAGCTCATAGGCGTAGTACACGTTAAAGCCAGTTTCGCCGAGAGGCGTACTGACGACGTGCCCATGAGCGCAGCGCTCGTCGCGGCGGGCTACATCTCTCCACTTTGGACTATGGATTGCAAGAGCAGTCCGAATGAATCACCAGTCAATCGAGGAGAGCTGGGCAAGACGTTCTCTGGGGAAGGGAACGATAACCGAAGCGCCAAGCGCATAGATATTGAAAGCGATGGCTATTTTTCGGCCTGCTTTTCCTATAACTCCAACACCCTACCAACGCCAGACGGATTGGAGTCCAAAGCGAAGGTCGTAGTTTGTGATTTTAAGGATCCAGACGACCTGTTCTCTCGGGCGATCATCGCCGCGCGCCTCAAGGTCAAAGAAGATCTCGGGCTTTAGAAGCTACCCGCTCCTGCAGGCGCTGGTTTGAGGCAACAACCTGATCTTCGTCAATTTCGAAACCGATGTATGAGCATCCCAGCGATAGGGCAGCCAAGCCAGTCGTTCCCGAGCCTGAGAATGGGTCCAGGACGACGATGTCGTTGCCAAACTTTCCGTATGCATCAATACATCGATAGGGAAGCTCCTCGGGGAATCTTGAGTAGTGTTTCTCGCCATCTATCTTTTCGTTAGCAAACTCCCAAACACTTTTGACAGGGGGCGCCACTCTGAACTGATGGCGTTCGTGCTTTGCTAGCAGATAGATCGGTTCATGATAGCGGTGCGGCCTGCGACAGCGACCTTCAGGCATCGGATTCTTTTTTCGCCAAATGATCTCACCCCGAAATAAAAATCCTGCATCACACAAGTCCAGAATGAGCCGATAAGGCAGACCGAGAAGATTCCCGTACTGAAGCCAGTTCACGCTCTTGTCTGTGAAAGCTTTCCGCTTCACTCGAGGCTTTGTATAAGCGGAGTTGTGTTCTGGCAGCCCATTTCTATCGGCGCCTAGCGAACTGTATTGGAGATCATCGAATCGCCAATTTACTGGCGTGTTGTATGCATCCCCTAGGTTTATATACGCGATGCCACATTGCTTTAACTTTGGCAGCGCAGACGCAAACACTCTAGTTAGAAAATTCAGGTAGTCCCGGGGATCATTCTCCACTCCTGTGCCCTGGGAATGACGCTGCCCCCAATATGGAGGACTCGTCACAATGACGTCTATCGAATCGTCAGGGAGCTCACTGATCAACTGAAGGCAGTCACCTCGATAAACCCTGTTTAGTTCAAAAGCGTTCAACATAGAAGGGCAAGCTCGCTGGTACTTATAGTCATCATAATGGGTTCTGCGTCCCAACGCAATGCGATCACGCAACTGCGGCGAAGATGAGACGGTGGGTCCCGTAGGACTCTCTAATGCAAAGTCCATCGACCAGAACGCAAAGCTACGGGGGTGAAGCCCAAAGTGAAGAGAGCCCGTAGGGTGTTCAAGTCATTGTGATTGAGCGCAAGTTGATACGCGATCTCTAGGACTTCATCCCGCGTCAGGTCATCCAGATCCGACATTTCAAACCCCCAATTTGTGACACCACACCACTCTCACTGTAGACAGCGGGCGGACATTTGAGGGCCTAGAGTGACGCCAAGCTCCTCCTAGTTCAAACCAGCTACCGCTGCTCGCGGGTTGGATGGGCCAAGGCCGCCTAGTCTCCATTTTCCCGCTAAACTGCCCCCGCGGCCCCTCCCGGCCGGACCCGGAACCAACGCAAGCCATGCCAGAGGACGACAGTAGTACCCCCCCGGAACGCACGGAGCGACGCTCCTGGCTGGACCGCATCGGCGCGATGCTGTCCGGCGAGCCGACCACCCGCGAGGATCTGGTCGAGCTGCTGCGCGACACCCAGGCCGACGGCCTGATCGCGGCCGACACCCTGCGGATGATGGAGGGCGCCATCGCGGTCTCCGACCTGAGCGTGGGCGACGTGATGATCCCGCGCTCGCAGATGGTGGCCCTGGCCGCCGGCCTGCCCTACATGGAACTGATGCGCCAGGTGGTCGAATCCGGCCACTCGCGCTTCCCGGTGCACGGCGAGGACCGCGACGAGATCCTCGGCATCCTGCTGGCCAAGGACCTGCTGCGCGGCGTGGTCGCCGACAACGGCCCGGCCACCATCCGCGAGCTGCTGCGCCCGGCGGTGCTGATCCCGGAGTCGAAGAAGCTCAACGTGCTGCTGCGCGAGTTCCGCCAGTCGCGCAACCACATGGCCATCGTCATCGACGAGTACGGCGGCGTCGCCGGCCTGGTCACCATCGAGGACGTGCTGGAGCAGATCGTCGGCGAGATCGACGACGAGCACGACGAGGCCGAGGACGTGACCACCCTGATCGCGGCCCAGGCCGACGGCCAGTACGTGGTCGACGCGCTGACCCCGATCGACGATTTCAACGAACGCTTCGGCGCCGACTTCGACGACGACGAGTACGACACCATCGGTGGCCTGGTCACCGCGGCCATCGGCCACCTGCCCGAGGCCGGCGAGGAGCTGACCCTGGGCCGCTTCGGCTTCCGCGTCGCGCGGGCCGACGCGCGCCGCCTGCATGCCCTGCACGTCAGCGTGCATGGCGACTAGGCGCTGGCTGCTCCTGCTGGTGCTGTGGCTGGTCGCGGGCGTGCTGCATGCCGCCCCGGCACCGCGCATCGGCGTGATGACGATGCAGCCGGGCGAGCTCTTCTTCGAGCGCTTCGGCCACGACGCCATCGTCGTCATGGACCCGGAAACGGGCGCGGCGATCTCCTACAACTTCGGCTCCTTCGATCCCGGTGAGACCGGTTTCGTCCGCCGCTTCGTGCAGGGGCGCATGGAGTACATGCTCGTCGCGCAGCCGCTGGAGCAGGACCTGGCGCTGTACCGCTACGAAGGACGCGGCGTCTCGATCCAGTGGCTCGACCTCACGCCCGGGCAGGCGAACCGACTGGCCGCGTACCTGCAGGAAGAGGCGCGCCCCGAGAACGCACGCTACCGCTACGACTATTTCACCAACAACTGCGCCACCCGCGTCCGCGACGCGATCGACGATGCGCTCGGCGGCTTGTTGCACAACCGCATCGCCGGACGTTCGCGCGGCAACACCTACCGCAGCGAGGCGGTGCGGCTGGCCTCACCGGCCACGTGGATGTGGCTGGGATTCGATATCGGCCTGGCGGGCGCGGCCGACCAGCAGCTGTCGCGCTGGGAGGAGGCGTTCGTGCCGATGCGCCTGGCCGACAGCCTGCGCGAGGTGCGCCTGGACGACGGCCGTCCGCTGGTCCATGCCGAACAGGAACTGCTGCCGCACCTGGTGGCCCCGGAGCCGGCGGAAACGCCGCGCCCGTGGTGGCCATGGCTGCTGGCGGGGCTGGGCCTGTCCGCCGTGCTCTGGACCCTTGCCCGGACCCGCCCGCGCGTCGCCGCTGCGGTCGCCGCCGTCGCATGGCTGGCCTGCGGCATCCTCGGCACGCTGATGCTCTACCTGTGGCTGGGCACCGAGCACCGCTTCGCCTGGGCGAACGAGAATCTGTTGCTGTTCGACCCGTTGTGCCTGCTGCTGTTGCCGGGCGCCTGGGCGATCGCGGGTGGAAAGACGCCAGGACGATCCTTCCGGATCGTCCTGGCGCTGGTGGCGGCCGCGGCGGCCGCGGCCTTCGTGCTCAAGTGGGTGCTGCTGCAATCGCAGGTCAACGAGCCGTGGATCGCCCTGCTGCTGCCGCTGCACCTGGCGCTGTGGTCGGGCTTCAGCCGCCGCAGGCTTCCTTCCACTCCTGCGCCTGCTCGATCATCCCGCCGTACTGGCCCATCGCCGACGAAATCCGGTTGACCAGCTTCTTCTGCAGGTCCGCCATCTTCTTGTCCTTCATGTTGGACACGTCCTGCAGGTAGCCGAACGGCGCCGGAATCGTCTGCTCGCCGAGGCTGACGGCGCCTGAGTCGTCGTTGTACCAGTACTTGCCGCGGACCTTGAGGGTGACAGAACTGGAACTGATGTTGGACACGCGCACGCAGGTCGCCACCTTGACGCTGCTGGAGAGCTTGATCTTGGGGAAGCAGACCTCGTCCTTCTCGTCGCTCTCGCTGATCAGGTACTGGTAGATGTTGAGCGGCTCCCAGTTGTTGTCGCTCCACTTGAAGTAGGAGTTGTACGACAGGTTCAGGCCCTTGATGTCGCCGAACAGGAACTTCTGGTCCTCGGCGTCGCCGGGATATTCCGGGTACAGGCGCAGGTCCGCGCGGATCTGGATGGTGCGTTCCTTGCCGGCGAAGTTCTTCTTGTCCTTGGCCTTGAGGTGGAACAGCGGGTAGCCCTCGGTGCGGATCTTGTCGAGCTGCGCCTTCTTGTCCTGCAGGTCGGCGGCGAAGTGGACCAGCTTGCAGGCGGTCTTCTTGGCCTTCCTGAACTTGTCCACGGTGCCGCTGTCGAGCTGGTCGAGCGCTGCGGCCAGGGCCGCGTCCTCGGTGTTCTGGTCGCAGCGCAGCTCGGCCAGGTCGAGCTTGGTATTGGCGTCGTCGGCGGCGGCCTCGGCCAGTTCCATGGCGTTGCCCATGGAAATGGAAACCGACGGCGGCATGGACTTCTGCACCTGGCCCTCCGGCAACGCGCCGGCGAACTTGGTCAGGTCGTAGGCCTTGGTGATGAACTTGGTGGTGTCGTCGCCGCTGCCGTTGACGTTGGTGAAGTGGTCCCAGTAGAAGTTGGCGTAGTCCGAGCCCGTGGTGGACTTGAAATCGCCCTTGGCACCGGAATCCTCGCTGCTGGCCTTGCTGGCGAACGCTTCGATCGCCGCCTTCACGTCGTCGATCGGGATCGGGCAGGTCTCGTCGGCGGAGGCCATGGCCGGGGCCAGGGCGGCGGCCAGCAAGGCGAGCGCCGGGAGGGTCCGCCGAAGCGGCTTGCGTGGGTGGATGCGCATGATCGTTCCTCATGGTTGCGGATCGGCGGGGCCATGCTCGCAGCACCCTCCGCGGCCATGAAGGCCATGAACATGGTGGCCGGCTGCGCTAGCATGCGCGCATGGAGCAGGCCCAGCCCCGGTGCGTGGTCAACTGCGTGGCCTACGATCGCGAAGGCCGCGGCCGCGGCATCACGCTCGACGCCATCAGCGACGTGCTCGACGTCGACGACGGCAGCTTCGTCTGGCTGGGCCTGGTCGAACCCGAGGACGCGCTGCTGGAGAAACTGCAGGAGGAGTTCTGCCTGCACGACCTCGCCATCGAGGACGCCAAGCATGCGCACCAGCGTCCGAAGATCGAGGCCTATGGCGACTCGCTGTTCGTGGTCGCCTATACCGCGGAGGCCCAGGCCGGCGGCACCATCGCGTTCGGCGAGACCCACGCCTTCCTCGGCAAGCGTTACCTGGTGACCATCCGCCACGGTGCATCGGCGTCCTACGCCGAGGTACGCGCCCGGGCAGAACGCGAACCGGCCCTGCTGGCGCTGGGCCCGAGCTACGGCTTGTACGCGGTGCTCGATTCCATCGTCGACAACTACCTGCCCGTGGTCGAATCGTTCCGCGACGCGCTGGTGGCGCTGGAGAAGGACATCTTCGCCGGCGAGTTCAAGCGGCGGACGATCATCTCGCTGTACGAACTCAAGCGCGAACTGGTGCGCCTGCGCCTGGCGGCCGCGCCGATGCAGGACATCCTGACCCAGCTCACCCGCGTGCACGCCGAACTGGTCAACGAGGACGTGCGCCCCTACTTCCGCGACGTGCTCGACCATGCGCTGCGCATCAACGAGTCCACCGACACGATGCGCGAGATGCTGACCGCGGCGATGGGCGTCAACCTGTCGATGGTGACCATCGCCCAGGGCGAGATCGTCAAGAAGCTCGCCGGCTGGGCCGCGCTGCTGGCCGCGCCGACCTTGATAGCCAGTTGGTACGGAATGAACTTCCGCCACATCCCGGAGCTCCAGGGCCGCTACAGCTACTACGTCCTGATCGGCGGGGTCGTGGTGGTGGTCGCCGTCCTCTACCGCTACCTGCGCAAGGTGCGCTGGCTGTAGCCGCGCGTCAGCTGGCGAGGACGATCCGGTCGCGACCGCCTTCCTTGGCCGCGTAGAGCGCCTCGTCGGCGCGGCGCATGCACTCGGCCAGCGATTCGCCCGGGTGGGCGAAGGCGATCCCCGCGCTCAGGGTGCACCCATGCCGGGCATTGAGCGTGGCGAAATCGGCGCGCACGCGCTGCGCGAAGCGTTCCACCGCGGCGGGCACGGCATCGATGTGCAGGGCGATGAACTCCTCGCCGCCCATCCGCGCCGCGTAGCAGTCCGGCCCCAGGCGCGAGGCCAGCGCCGCGCCGAGGCTGCGCAGCACCTCGTCGCCTTCGGCATGGCCCCAGCGGTCGTTGACGTCCTTGAACCTATCCACGTCGAAGAACACCAGGCTGCGCGGCGCGCCACGATGCCCGGCATCCTCGTACACGCGCGCCGCGTCGCGCTCCCAGCCGGCGCGGTTGGGAAGTCCGGTCAAGGCATCGGTGGCCGCCTGCTTCCACAGCACCTGGCGGGCGCGGAAGGCCTCCACCGCGAAATCCGTGCGGTATGCGGACAGCATCAGGCCGAACGCGATCGTGGTCGCGGTGTAAAGCCAATAGATGGCAAGGCCGGACGCCGGAGCATTGAACAGCGACAAGCGCACGGCAGCCAACGCCACCACCGTGCCCACCAGCAGCACCACCGACCACCGGCGCACGGTCAGGGCCAGCAGCGCGATCGGAATCAGGTGGAACAGGCCGGTGCGGATCGGAAACTGGTCCGCCGCGCCGGCCGCTTGCGGCACCGGTACCGAAAGGAAGACGCCGATCGTCGCCGTGGCGCCCAGCATCACCAGCAGGCGCAGGCGCCAGTCGCGCAGCCGCCAGTTGGCCCAGGCCATCGCACCCACCGCGAGGCCGGCCAGCAACACCAGCCACCACGGATAGCCGATGCCCGGCGCGGCGCCCGTCCATTCCAGGATCGCGGTGACCACCAGCATGGCCGCGCCACCCGACAACACGGCGGTGAAGGCCGGACGCGTGGCCGACACCTGCACCGCCGTCAGGCGCGCGCGATCCTCGGGATCCATGTCGCGCAGCCAATGGCGGCCCCATCGCCGCCCGGGGCCGCGTACCGCCTTTGCGTCAGCGGGCGCCGGCACCGATGTGGTCGCCCAGCCAGGCGTTGACGGTCTCGTGCCAGAGCAGGCTGTTGGCCGGCTTCAGGACCCAGTGGTTCTCGTCCGGGAAGTACAGGAACTTCGACTCGATGCCCTGGCGCTGCAGCGCGGTGAACGCGGCGATGCCCTGCTCGACCGGGATGCGGTAGTCGTTCTGGCCGTGCACGATGAGCATCGGCACGCGCCATTGGGCGACGTGGTTGACCGGGTTGAACCTCTCGTAACCCTCGGGGTTCTCGTACGGCGTGCCGCCGTTCTCCCACTCGGTGAACCACAGTTCCTCGGTGCTGTAGCCCATCATGCGCTGGTCGAACACGCCGTCGTGGTTGACCAGGCACTTCCACGCGCCGCTGGCCGGCGTATGCCAGTTGCCGGCGATCCAGTTGACCATGTAGCCGCCGTAGCTGGCGCCCAGCGCGCAGGCGTTGGCGCCGTCCAGGAATGCGTACTGCTCCTGCGCCGCGGCCCACCCCTTGCGCAGGTCTTCCAGCGGGCGGTCGCCCCAGTGCTGGCTGATCGCATCGGTGAAGGCCTGGCCGTAGCCGGTGGAACCGTGGAAGTCGATCATCACCACCGCGTAGCCCTGGCCCGCGTAGGTCTGCGGGTTCCAGCGGTAGCTCCAGCCGTCGCCGAAACTGCCCTGCGGGCCGCCATGGATCAGGAAGGCCACCGGATAGCGCTTGCCCTCTTCATAGTTCCACGGCTTGACCACGTAGCCGTGCACGGTCTCGTCGTTCCAGCCGCTGAAGGAGAACTGCTCGTACTGGCCGAAGGCCACGTCCGGCAGCATTTCCGATGCGCTCGGCGTGATCGCGCGCTCCGGTGCGCCGCCGATGCCGCCGGTCACGACCTGGTTGCCGCTCTTCATCGAGGCACGCGTGAACACGCTGGTAGAGGCGGCGTTGCCCGGCCCGGCAATGGAGAAACTGCCGATGCTGCCGTCGCCGATCACGCGCGTCGCTTCGCCGGTGGCGACGTCGACCGCGAACAACGGATGCTGGCCCATGTCCTGTGCGGTGGTGTAGATCGTCTTGCCGTCGGCCGACAGGACGATGCTGTCGGCGGAGCGGTCCCAGTCCGGCGCGATCTCGCGGGTCTTGCCGCTGGACAGGTCCATCGCCATCAACGCGAAGCGGTCGGCCTCGAAGCCGGGACGCTTCATCGCCCGGTAATACAGCGTCTTGCCGTCGGCGCTGAACACCGGGCCGGCGTCCCACCCCGGGTTAGCCGCGGTGAGGTTGCGCGCCTTGCCGCTGCCGTCGGCGGCGATGCGGTACAGGTCGAAGTTGGTCGACTGCGGCTCGCCGGCATCGGACAGCCGCGCGCTCACCACCAGGGACTTCCCGTCCGGCGCCCAGGCGAGGTCGGAAAGATCGCCGAAGGGCTTGGACGGGACATCAGCGATGAGGTCGGCGCCCACCAGGGTTGCCGTCGTGGCCGGGGCAGTGCCGTCGATCGAAGCAACGAAAATGCGGTTGAGGCTGCCGTTGGACCAGGTGTCCCAGTGGCGGATGAACATGCGGTCGAACACTACGCCGCTGGCCTTTGGCGATGCGTCCAGCCGGGTGCGGCTGCAGGCCATTTCGCCCTTGCAGTCGGCGAACGCGCTTGCGGCGAAGGCGATGCGCTTGCCGTCGGGCGAGAGCGAATAGGCGTCCACGTCGAGCGCGAAATCGGTGAGCTGAACCGGCTCGCCGCCGTCCAGCCCGATCGCGTACAGCTGCGAACGCCCGGACTTGCCACTGAGGAAATACACCGACTTGCCGTCGGCGGAGAACGCCGGTGAGTTGACGTTCCAGCCTTCCGGCGTCAGCCGCTGCGGCGGCAACGCGTCGCGCGCGAACAGGTCCTCGATCCACAGCGAGCTCGATGCCTTGCCCGCGTCCATGTCGACCACGCGTTTGGCGAAGACCACCTTGCGCCCGTCCGGCGACAGCACCGGCGAGGAATAACGGTCCATGGACACCAGGTCGGAGGCCTGGAAACCGCGCTCTGCCAGCGCCAGCGAAGGCAGCGACAACAGCAGTGCGGCGGAGAGAACGGCGTGGCGCATGTTCATTTCGATGGTTTTCCTTGCAATTACATGGGACCGGGTTCGACGTCGCCGAGCGCGCGCTTCGCACCGCTGCGGTACAGCAGCCAGGCGACCACGGCCAGCACCGCAAGCCCGACCCACTTGCCGAACTGCCATTGCTCCGGCAGGGCCAGCACGTCGGCGCGCTCGGTGACGACGATCGGGATCGCGATCAGGATGCCCATCAGCGCCTCGCCGGTGATCAGGCCGGCGGCGAACAGGGTGCCGGGGCGATGGATGCGGTCGCGCAGCGATTCGTCCGCGGTGCCGACGGCACCGTGGCGGCGCTCGACGAGGTATGCCAGGACGCCGCCGAGGAAGATCGGCACCATCAGTTCCAGCGGGAGGTAGATGCCGATGGCCGCGGCCAGCACCGGCACGCGGAAGCTGGAGTTGCGCGACTTGAGCCAGGAATCGAAGCCGATGATCGCGAAGCCGATGACGCCGCCGATCGCGATCATGTTCCACGGCAGCTGGCCCCCGAACATGCCCTTGGCCACCGAGGCCATCAGCGTGGCCTGCGGCGCCGCCAGCGGATTGGGATGCTCGGCCGTCGGTGCGCCGATGCCATAGGCCTGGGCCAGCAGGTTCAGCACGGGGGCCATGATCAACGCACAGGAGAACGCGCCGATCATCAGCATCAACTGCTGCTTCCACGGCGTCGCCCCGACGATGTAGCCGGCCTTGAGATCCTGGAGATTGTCGCCACCGACGGCCGCGGCGCAGCACACCACCGCGCCGATCATGATCGCCGCCACCGCACCGATCGGCGACTCGCGGCCGAGCAGGAGCATCAGCACCAGGGCGGCAAACAGGATGGTGGCGATGGTGATGCCCGAGACCGGATTGTTGGACGAACCCACAAGGCCCGCCAGGTACGCCGACACCGAAACGAACAGGAAACCGGCGACGATCATGATGACGGTCATCGGGATGCTGACCGTCCACTGGTCGACGATCGCCTGGTACAGGAAGGCCAGCGGTACGACGAAGGCCACCAGCGCCACCAGCATCCACTTCATCGGAAGATCGCGCTCGGTTTCGGCGATGACCGCGCCGGTGCCCTTGCGCGCGGCCGCGATTCCGCTGCGGATGCCCGACAGCAGGGACTTGCGCAGCGAAAACAGGGTCCAGATGCCACCCACGAGCATCGTGCCGACGCCCAGGTAGCGGACCTTGGCGCTCCAGATCGCGAACGCCGCGTCCTCGGCCGAAGCCCCCGCGATCGATGCCGCCAGCGCCGGATCGCTGCCCAGGAAGTACGCGTGGTAGATCGGGATCGCGAACTGCCAGGACAGCACCGCGCCCGACAACACCACGATGCCGATGTTCAGGCCGACGATGTAGCCCACGCCCAGCAGCGCCGGCGACAGGTTGGTGCCCATGTAACCCAGGTACTTGCCGAAGAAGCCGGCGCCCGCGGCGGTGTCGGGCAGCAGGCGCATGCCGCTGGCCGCACCGGCCTTGAACAGCGCGCCGATCACCGCGGAGAAACCGAGCAGCTTGAGGCCCGGGCCGGGATTCTCGCCCGCCTTGAGCACTTCGGCGGCGGCCTTGCCTTCCGGGAAGGGCAGCGGATCCTCGACGATCATGGTCCGGCGCAGCGGCACCGAGAACAGCACGCCGAGCAGGCCGCCGAGGCCGGCGATGGCCAGCACCCATGAATAGCGGAAGTCGTCCCAGTAGCCGAGGATGATCAGGGCCGGGATGGTGAAGATGACGCCGGCTGCGATCGAGCTGCCGGCCGAGGCGCCGGTCTGGACGATGTTGTTCTCCAGGATCGTGCCGCCGCCCAGCAGGCGCAGCACGCCCATCGAGACCACGGCCGCGGGGATCGCGGTGGCGATGGTGAGGCCGGCGAACAGGCCCAGGTAGGCATTGGCGGCGGCCAGGATCACCGCGAGGATCACTGAAAGGATGATGGCGCGGGCGGTCAGTTGCGGGACGCGTGGTGCGGGCGTACTCATAAGTCCGGGTTCCCCATGGCGATTCGGCCGATGATGGCATTCGCCAGCGGCAGGCGCAAAACCCCCGGGCATGGGTCGCACCCGGCCTCGCTATACTCGGCGGCAGCCCGAAAAGGACCCGCACTTGCCCACCGCAGCCCATCCGGCCCCGGCCGCCAGCAGCGATTTCCTCGGCCACCCCAAGGGCGTCTTCGTCTGTTTCTTCACCGAGATGTGGGAGCGCTTCTCCTTCTACGGGATGAAGGCACTGCTGCTGCTCTACCTGCTCAAGCACCACGGCTTCGGCGACGACATGGGCTACGACCTGATCGGCGCCTACGGCGGCTTGGTGTACGCGGTGCCGGTGATCGGCGGCCTGGTGGCCGACCGCTGGCTGGGCATGCGCAAGGCGGTCGTGCTCGGCGGGGTGCTGCTGTGCCTGGGCCACCTGGGCATGACCGTCGAGGGCGTCGACGCGCGCCCCGTGGACGGGGTGATGGTGCGCGACGAGGGCGCGCTGCAGGTGTTCTACCTGTCGCTGGCGCTGATCATCATGGGCGTGGGCTTCCTCAAGCCGAACATCTCCACCATCGTCGGCAAGCTGTATGCGGACAACGACCCGCGCCGCGACTCCGGGTTCACCCTCTTCTATGCCGGCATCAACGTCGGCGGCCTGTTCGCCGGCCTGATCTGCGCCTTCCTCGGCGAGACCTACGGCTGGAAGTACGGCTTCGGCGCCGCCGGCATCGGCATGATCGCCGGCCTGGGCATGTTCCTGTGGGGCCAGCGATACCTGCACGGGCACGCCGAGCCGCGCGATCCGGCCCGGCTGCGCGAACGCGTCGGCCCGCTGGCGCGCGAGTGGTGGATCTACCTGGCGTCGTTCGGTGGCGTGGCGGTGGTGTGGCAGCTGATCCAGCGCACCTGGACCGTGCAGGGCGCGATGCACCTGGTGCTGCTCGCCTTCCTGCTGTGGTTCGCCTGGTTCCTGGTACGCCACTGCAACCGCGTGCAGCGCCAGCAGATGCTGTCGCTGGTGGCGATGATCCTGGGCGTGCTGGTGTTCTTCACCCTGTACGAGCAGACCTACGGCTCGTGGCTGACCTTCACCGACCGCCTGCTGACCAAGGACATGTTCCCGTCGCTGGTCAGCGATGCCAGCGGCACCCTGCCCTGGTCGCTGTACGTGATGGCGGCCAGCCCGGTGCTGATGGTGCTGGCCCTGCGTGCAAGCGATCGCGGCGCCCGCGGCCTGGCCCGCAACCTGGTGCTGGCGCTGGCGGCGGTAATGGCGGTGGCCTGCTTCCGCGACGTGGTGCTGGTACCGCAGACGGCCGGTTCGCTGACCTTCCTCGGCTCGTTCTTCATCGTGGTCCTGTCGCCGGTCTTCGCCTGGCTGTGGCCCTGGCTCGAGAAGCGCGGGCGCAACCCGTCCAAGCCGATGAAAAGCGCGATCGGCCTGTTGTTCGCCGCACTGTCGTTCCTGCCGCTGATCGCCGCGGCGGAAATCGCCGCGACCGGCGCGATGGCCAGCGTGTGGTGGCTGGTGCTGGCCTATTTCGTCCTCGAACTGGGCGAAATGTGCCTGTCGCCGATCGGACTGTCGGCGGTGACGCAACTCTCCGTGGCGCGCGTGGTCGGCCTGATGATGGGCGCGTTCTGGCTGGCGACCGCCTATTCGGAAATGCTCGCCGCGCAGTTCGGAAAGCTCGCTTCGCTGGAAATTCCCGAGGACGGCGCGATCGACATGGCCGTTGCCGCGTCGAAGTACGGCGATCTGTTCCAGTTGCTGCTGTGGGTGGGCTTGGGCGCGGCACTGCTGTTCCTCGTCCTCTCTCCGCTCCTCCGCCGCTGGATGCACGGCGTCCGCTGATCGCCGCTGTTACGCGCGGAGCTGGTCGAGGGTGTCGGCGAGGCCTTCGCGCCAGTCGGGGAGGTGGATGGCGAAGTCGCGCTGCAGGGCGGTGCAGTCGAGCACCGACCAGGCCGGGCGCGCGGCGGGCGTTGGATAGTCGGCGGTCGTGATCGCCTCGACCTTCGGCCTGCGCGCCAGCAAGCCCCGCGCCACCGCGCCCTCGAAGATTGCCTCGGCGAACCCGTGCCAGCTGGTCTGCCCGGTGGGCGTCAGGTGCCACAGGCCGGAACGTGTCGCGTCCGCACGCTCGAGGGCCCGCGCCGTCACGTCGGCGATCAACGCCGCAGGCGTCGGCGTGCCGACCTGGTCGGCGACCACGCGCAGTTCGTCGCGCTCGGCGCCGACGCGCAGCATGGTGCGCAGGAAATTGTGGCTGTGCGCCGCATACACCCACGCGGTGCGGAACAGCAGGTGACGCGCACCGCTGCCGAGGACGGCAAGTTCGCCGGCGCGTTTGCTGTGCCCGTACACGCCCAGCGGCGACGTGGCGTCGTCCTCGCGATACGGACGCGTGCCGCTGCCGTCGAAGACGTAGTCGGTCGAGTAATGCACCAGCCGCGCGCCGCGCGCCGCGCAGGCGGTGGCCAGCACCGCCGGGGCTTCGGCATTGATCGCGAAGGCCAGGCCGCGTTCGGTTTCAGCACGATCCACGGCGGTGTGCGCGGCGGCGTTGACCACGATGTCCGGTGCGACCCGTTCGACCAGCGGCTGCAGCGATCCTGGTTCGGAGAAATCGGCGGCCTCGCATGCGTCCTCGCCCAGGCGGCCAGACAGCGTCGCCGCCACGATGTCGCCCAGCGGCGACAGGCTGCGGCGCAGCTCGGTGCCGAGCTGGCCGTCGGCGCCGAGCAGCAGTATCCGCGTCATCCCTGGAACACCGGCAGGCGCGCTTCGTCCACGTCTTCCAGGAACGGCAGCGCGGCGTCCTTGGCCGACAACGACGGCGCCGACACCGGCCAGTCGATCGCCAGCGTCGCGTCGTTCCAGCGGATGCCGGCATCGGCATCGCGGTCGTAGGTGTCCGTGCAAACGTAGTTGAACAGCGCCGTTTCGCTCAGGGTGACGAAACCATGGGCGAAGCCCTCCGGGATCCAGAAGTGGCGCTTGTTGTCGGCGCTCAGCACCACCGCCGTCCACTGGCCGAACGTCGGCGAACCACGGCGCACGTCGACCGCCACGTCCCAGACCTCGCCATCGAGCACGCTGACCAGCTTGCCCTGCGCTTTCGGCTGCTGGTAGTGCAGGCCGCGCAGCACGCCGCGCGCGGAGCGCGACACGTTGCCCTGGACGAAATGCGGCGGCAGGCCGATGGCCATGAGCTTGTCGCGGTTGAACGATTCGTAGAAGAAGCCACGTTCGTCGCCGAACACTTGCGGCTCCAGCACGAGGCAACCCGGCAGGTCGGTCTCGACGACTTTCATTTATGCGCCCCGGCTCAGACGACCGGCCCGTGCTCGAGCAGCCCGAGCAGGTACTGGCCATAGCCGTTTTTCGCCAGGGGTTGCGCCAGCGCGCGCAGCTGCGCGTCGTCGATCCAGCCGTTGTTCCAGGCGATCTCCTCCGGGCAGCACACGCGCAGGCCCTGGCGCTTCTCGATCGTCTCGATGTAGCTGGAGGCTTCGACCAGCGACTCGTGGGTGCCGGTGTCCAGCCATGCATAACCGCGACCCAGGCGCTCCAGGTGGAGATTGCCCTGTTCCAGGTAAAGGCGGTTGAGGTCGGTGATCTCCAGTTCCCCGCGCGCCGACGGCTTGAGCGTCGCAGCCAGTTCGCTGGCCTGGCCATCGTAGAAATACAGCCCGGTCACCGCGTAGTTGGAGCGAGGTTTGGCTGGCTTCTCCTCGAGCCCGACCACCTTGCCGTCGGCATCGAACTCGGCCACGCCGTAGCGCTCCGGGTCGCGCACCCAGTAGCCGAACACCGTCGCGCCGTCCTCGCGCTCGCTGGCATGGCGCAGCAGCCCGGTCAGGCCATGGCCATAGAAGATGTTGTCGCCCAGCACCAGGCAGCTCGGCGCGCCGTCGAGGAAATCGCGGCCGATCAGGAACGCCTGCGCCAGGCCGTCCGGGCTGGGTTGTGCGGCGTATTCGATCTTCATGCCCCACTGCGAGCCGTCGCCTAGCAATTGCTTGAACAGGGCCTGTTCGTGCGGGGTGTTGATGACCAGCACTTCGCGGATGCCCGCCAGCATCAGCACGCTCAGCGGGTAATACACCATCGGCTTGTCGAATACCGGCAGCAGCTGCTTGCTGATCGCCTGGGTGATCGGATAAAGGCGCGTGCCCGAGCCGCCGGCCAGGATGATGCCCTTGCGCGCCGTCATGCCGGCACCCCGCCAATGCGTTCGAGCCGGTAGCTGCCGTCCAGCACGCGTTGCACCCAGTCCTGGTGCGCCAGGTACCAGTCAACGGTGTCGGCGATGCCTTGCTCGAAGCTGTGCGTCGGCGTCCAGCCGAGTTCCGACCTGATCTTGCCCGCATCGATCGCGTAGCGGCGGTCGTGTCCCGGGCGGTCGGCGACGTAGGTGATCTGCTCGCGGCGCGCCTTGCCATCCGGCCGCGGGCGGCGCTGGTCCAGCAGCGCGCAGATGGTCTCGACCACTTCGATGTTCTGCTTCTCCGCGTCCCCACCCACGTTGTAGGTTTCGCCGACGCGGCCGCGCTCCAGCACTATGCGGATCGCGCTGCAGTGGTCGCCCACGTAGAGCCAGTCGCGCACGTTCTTGCCGTCGCCGTAGACGGGAAGCGGTTCACCGGCCAGCGCGCGGGCGATGACCAGCGGAATGAGTTTCTCCGGGAACTGGTACGGCCCGTAGTTGTTCGAGCAGTTGGTAGTCAGTACCGGCAGGCCGTAGGTGTGGTGGAAGGCGCGCACCAGGTGGTCGGAAGCAGCCTTGGACGCCGAATACGGGGAGTTCGGCGCATACGGCGTAGTCTCGGTGAACCTGCCGGTGTCGCCCAGCGAACCGTAGACCTCGTCGGTGGAGACGTGCAGGAAACGGAACGCCTGCCTGCCGGCATCGTCGAGCGACTTCCAGTAGTCGCGGGCCGCCTCCAGCAGCGCCAGCGTGCCGACCACGTTGGTCTGTACGAACGCCGCCGGACCGTCGATCGAGCGATCGACATGGCTTTCGGCCGCGAAGTTGATCACCGCATCGGGGCGGTGCTCCGCGAGCAGGCGCGCGACCAGCGCGCCATCTCCGATGTCGCCATGCACGAACAAGTGGTCCGGGTTGCCATCGAGCGCAGCCAGCGTGTCGCGGTTGCCCGCATAGGTCAGCGCATCGAGATTGACGATGCGGACGCCGTTGCGAACGGCGTCCAGCACGAAATTGCCACCAATGAACCCGGCGCCGCCGGTTACGAGCCAAGTCGGCACGCAGTACTCCTAGTCACTTCGTTTCAGAACGGGATGTCGTCGTCCGCGAAGTCCTCGGAGAACTCGGCCTTTGCGGCGGCGGGCACTTCACGGCGCTGCGGCGTGCTGCGCTGCGGGCGCTCGCTGCGTCCGCCGCCACCGCCACCGCCGCCGGCACCGCCCTCGCCACCGCCGCCGAGCATCTGCATCTCGTCGGCCACGATGTCGGTAGTGTAGTGCTTGATGCCGTCCTTCTCGTAGGAACCGTATTCGATGCGCCCCTCGATATAGACCTGGCGGCCCTTGCGCAGGTATTCGCCGGCGATCTCGCCGAGCTTGCCGAACAGTTTCACCCGGTGCCACTCGGTCTTTTCCTGCTGGTTGCCGTCGCGGTCCTTGCGGACCGAGGTGGTGGCGAGCGAAAGCGTGCAGATCGCCATCCCGCCCTGGGTGTACTTCATGTCGGGGTCGTTGCCGAGGTTTCCGACCAGGATCACTTTGTTGACGCCGCGGGCCATGGACTGTCCTTCCGGTATCGCCCGGGAGTGGGCATGGGGACAGTGGAGTATAACGCCCGGCCCCGCGGACATCGGCGCCCGCCGCGCCCGTGGGTCGGAAAAATCCGCCCCGCCTTATAATCCGCGTTGCCCTGATACGGACCCCGCATGGACACCGCCTCGCCCCCCCGGGCCGCCCTCGACGACACCCCCCCGCTGCCCGCGATCCAGGCCCTGGCCGCCGCCGACATGGCCGCGGTGGACGCGCTGATCCGTCGTCGCCTGGCCTCGGACGTGGTCCTGGTCAACCAGGTCGCCGAGTACATCGTCGGTGCCGGCGGCAAGCGCCTGCGGCCGATGCTGCTGCTCCTGGCCGCGGCCGCCCTGGGCAAGCGCGGTGCCGACGGCGCCGGGGTCGGCGCCGATGCACACCAGCTGGCGGCGGTGATCGAATTCATCCACACCTCCACCCTGCTCCACGACGACGTGGTCGACGAATCCGACCTGCGCCGCGGCCGCAGCACCGCCAACGCGGTCTGGGGCAACGCCGCCAGCGTGCTGGTCGGCGACTTCCTGTATTCGCGCAGCTTCCAGATGATGGTCGAACTCGACCGCATGGAAGTGATGCGGCTGCTCGCCGATGCCACCAACCGCATTGCCGAGGGCGAAGTGCTGCAACTGCTGCACGTGCGCAACCCGGACACCGACGAGGCCGCCTACCTGCAGGTCATCGAACGCAAGACCGCGGTCCTGTTCGCAGCCGCGACCCGCCTGGGCGCCCTGCTGGCCGGCGCAGACGCAACCACCTGCGACGCCCTGCATGACTACGGCCTGAACCTGGGTTACGCCTTCCAGATCGCCGACGACGTGCTCGACTACTCGGCCGACGAGGCGGCGTTGGGCAAGCACCTGGGCGACGACTTGGCCGAAGGCAAGGCCACGCTGCCGCTGATCCATGCCATCGCCCACGCCGGCGACGCGACGCGCGAGCGACTGCGCCAGGCCATCATCGATGGCGATACCGGCGCGATGCCGGAGGTGCTGTCGGCGATCGCCGCCGCCGACAGCCTCGGCTACAGCCTGCGTCGCGCGACTGGATACGCGCAGGCCGCCGAGCGTTCGCTCGACGGCCTGGCCGACAACCCGTATGTGGCCGCGCTGCGCGGCCTGGCGCGCTACACCGTCAGTCGCGACCGCTGACCGCCTCGAACCGCTCCTCGAGGAAGTCGTCCATCATCTTCTCCGCGCGCCGCGCCGACAGCGGGTTGTAGACGCAACCCGGCGGGCTCTTGGCGTGCGGCAGTGCGAAGCAGTGCACCGTGTCGCTGAAGTTGACGAACTGCCAGTCGACGCCGGCCGCGTCCATTTCCTGCTGGAAGCCGGCGATGTCGCCGGCGGTGCCGCGGTCGTCGGCGCCGTTGAGCACCAGCACGCTGGCCTTCACCGCGCCCTTCTCCGCCGGCAATCCCGTCGACAGACCGCCATGGAAGGTTACCACGCCGGCAACGTCGGCGCCGCTGCGCGCCAGCTCCAGCACCGCGGTGCCGCCGAAGCAGTAGCCGAAGGCGGCGATCCTGTCGGCGTCCAGCGGTGCGCCGGCCGCATTCGCGCGCAGCGTCTCCAGGGCCTTGTTGATGCGCGCGCGCATCGCCGCCGGGTCGTCGCGCAGCTTGCCGGTCTGTTCCCGCGCCTGCTCCGGGCCATCGGGACGCACGTCCTTGCCGTACAGGTCGGCGACCAGCACGACGTAGTCGTCGCCGGCGATGTGCTTTGCCTGGGTGACGGCGTCGTCACGCACGCCCAGCCAGTCGGGCACCATCACCAGGCCCGGACGCAGTTCGTCGGACGCATCGTCGTAGACCAGGACACCGGCGAACACATCGTCTCCGACCTTCCACTCGACAGGCCTGGCCTGCATTGCCGCCAGCGCCGGCGTGGCGCATGCGGCGAGCATGGCGGCGGCGAGGAATCGCATTGCGTTCGTCTGCATGGGGATGCTCTCCGTTGAGGAGGAAGTAGCGTACCGCTCCTAGGCGATTCCCAGGCCGGGAATGGCGCTGATCGCCGCCGGATCGAAGCCTGCGAGCGCAGCGAAGTGGCGTCCGCGCTCGGTGTAGTCGCGATAGGCGCCGAAACTGGGGGCGCCGGGCGACAGCAGCACCACGCCGTGGCCGCCCAGTGCCATGCGCGCCGTCGAAACCGCGGCCTCAAGGTCTTCCGCGGCATGCAGGGCGAGTCCGCATTCATCGACGAGCGGCGCCAGCAGCGCGTGGATGCGATCGCCGGTCTGGCCCGGCCTGCCATGGCCCATCGTGACGATCGCCTCCGGGCATCGCTGGCGCATGGCCGCGGCGAAGTCGTCCCACGGCAGGCCGCGGTCGTGGCCGCCCACCAGCAGCGCCACGCGTTCGCGGCAGTAGACATCCAGCGCCGCGAGGCTGGCGTGCGGCGTGGTACTGATCGAGTCGTTCACCCAGGTGAGGCCGTCGCGGGTGCCCAAAACCTGCAGGCGATGCGGCAATGGCCGGAAGTCGGCAGCGCGCGGTGCGAGCGAAGCCGCATCCAGCCCGAGCGCCTCGATCGCGGCGAGCACGGCGCACAGGTTGCCGCGATTGTGGCGGCCGGGCAGCGGCAGCGCCGCGGTGTCCATGATGAAGGCCTCGCCACGGTGCAGCGCATCGCCGCGCAGGTGCCACCCGTCTTCGCGGTTGAACCAGCGAACTTCGCTGTCCGGCAGTTGCAGCGAGGCCAGGATGGGGTCGCCGGCGTTGAGCACGGCGATGCGAGGGCGCGCGTCGGTGAACAGGCGCAGCTTGTCGGCGACATAGCGTTCGTGCGAGCCGTGCCAGTCCAGGTGTTCCGGAAAAATGTTGAGCCCGACCGCGACCTGCGGGCGCGCGCCGCTGTCGGCGACGTCGCCGGTCTGGTAGCTGGACAGTTCGATCGCCCAGTACTCGGCCTGGTCGTGCAGCACTTCCAGCAGCGGCAGCCCGATGTTGCCGGCCAGCGCGGTGCGATGCCCGCCGGCGCGCAGCAGGTGCGCGAGCAGTGCGGTAGTCGTGCTCTTGCCCTTGGTTCCGGTGACGCAGGCAGCGCCCGGCACGACGCCGTCGGCGCCCGCACGCTCGCCGAACCACAACGCGGTCCCGCCGATGAACCGCGTCCCGCGCGCAGCCGCCGCGACCGCTTCCGCCTTGTACGGACTGATCCCCGGCGACTTCACCACCACCTCGTAAGCCGCCAGCCGCTCCGCCGTCGCCTCCGCTTCAATCACCAACCCCGGATCGAACTCCCGCGCCTCAACGGCTTCGGAAGCACTGCAGAACAACCCAACCATCCCGTCCGGTCCCCGGTCCCCGGTCCCCGGTCCCCGCAAGGCACGCCACGCCGCCCTACCCTCGCGCCCCCACCCCCAGAGCGCAACGCGGCGCCCGTCAAGTTCCGAAATGCGCACGCAGCTTCTCCCACAACGGCGTCGGAATCCGGTGTTCCCCGTCGAGCGCCAGGAGCGGTTCGATGGCCAGTTCCGCAGGATCGAGTTGCGGCAGGATCTCTCGTTCGAAGCGGCGCACCAGCGCGTCCTCGCGCCATTCCGGACGCTGCACCAGCGCGGCCATGGCAGCGCGCGACTCGCGACCCTCGCCGACGCATTCGAACGGCTTGTGGTCCTGGAACTCCAGCAGCGCGTCGTAGCCGGCGGCCTGCGCCGGATCGTCGAGCAGGTTGCGGCCGAAGATGTTCACCAGCCGCGGCTTGGACATGAACGGCGCCAGCGCCAGGAACACGAAATGGCACTTCGGGCACACACCGCACCAGCGATTGGCCGGGCGTTCGCCGAGGATGTGGAAGTTGCGGTTGCAGCTCGAGAAATGCGCGTCGTAGCGATCGGTCCGGGCGAACTGCCGCGCCACTGCAAGTTCCGACAGCGGACGCAGCAGCGAGTAATAGTGCAGGCCGGCGGCCACCTCACGCTCGACGTGCTCGCCGAACATGCGCTCGAACTCCCAGCCCTTCGACCATTGGTGGTTGACCTCGCCCGTCCCCTCGATGATGGATCCATAGCTGGCCGAACGTTCGTTGGAGAACACCACCCGGCCGGCGCCATGCAGCACGGCCGCCAGCACCAGGATCGCCGAGTTCACGGCGGTCACCGGGATGTGTCCGTTCCAGGCGCCCTGGCGATTGAAATCGAACAGCTGCGGCGCGAGCTGGCGGCCGATGTTCATCGTCGGCAGGCCGGTACGTGCCGCACAGGCCGCGATCAGCTGGGAGCCGCCGATCCAGCACACCGTCTGCTCGACGCCGAGCGCGCGCAGGGCTTCGATGGTGACGAGGGAGTCCTTGCCGCCGCCGATGGCGACGAGGGCGTGCCGGGGACCAGGGACCGGGGACCGGGGACCTGGAAGGGTCGGATGCGTCGCCGCTTGCTTCTCCCGGTCCCCGGTCCCTGGTCCCCGGTCCCCCGGAAACCGGATCCGATCGTCCAACTCCAAGCCGTTGCGGTACGCGAACTCGCCCAGGCCGTTGCGGTAGAGCGATTGCAGCATCGCGGCGGTGTCGGCGTCGATGGCGTAACCGTCGATGCGGATCTCCGCCGGCACCGCGGCCTTGTAGTAACTCACGCCGGCGATCAGGTGCAGCAGGCGCAGCGCGCGCTCGACCGCGGCGGCGCGCGCCGCGTCCAGCACGAACGGCGCGCCGGGAATCGAAACCGTTTCGACCAGCTCCGGGCCGTCGTCGAAGGCGTACGCCAGGCTGGCGACGCCGCTGGCCGGGTCGAAGTCGCAGCGCACGAAACGGAACGCGCGGATCGCGTCGCGGTCGAAGGTCCAGTCAGTCATCGATCGTGTCCTCTGCAGGCAGTGCCCGCAGGTTGTAGGTATTGGCCATGGCCATGCCGTAGGCACCGGCATCGGCCACCAGCAGGATGTCGCCTTCGGCTGTGTCGACGGGCAGCTTGCGCGCGCGGCCGAGTACGTCGCCCGACTCGCAGATCGGCCCGACCACGTCGAAACTCGCCGTGGCCGCCGCCGCGCCGTCCACACCGTTGCGCGACAGGTTGGCGATGTCGTGGAAGGCCTCGTACAGCGTCGGCCGCATCAGTGCGTTCATGCCGGCGTCGCAACCGACGCGCAGCACGCCGTCCTTCTCCACGACCTGGGTGGCCGACAGCAGCAGCACGCCGGCTTCGGCGACAAGATAACGACCGGGCTCGATCGCCAGCGCGTATTGCGGGTACGCGGCCTTGACCGTGGCCAGGTCGCGCCCCCACTCGTCCAGGTCGAACGGCGCGGCGTCGGGCAGGTAGGGCACCGGCAGGCCGCCGCCTATGTCCAGCGTGGCCACGGTACCGATGCGCTCGGCCAGCCCGGCCAGTTCGGCATGCACCTCGCGCCAGTGGCTGTCGACCTCGACACCGCTGCCCAGGTGCGCGTGCAGGCCGGTGATGCGCGCATCCAGCGCGCGCGCGGCGGCGACGAACTCGTCGATGCGCGCAGCCGGCAGCCCGAACTTGGCATCGGTGCCACCGGTACGGACCTTGTGGTGGTGGCCCTCGCCGCGACCCAGGTCCAGGCGCAGCCACAGCGAGCGGCCGCGGAACAGTTCGGGCCAGCGCTGCAACGCCTCGACGTTGTCCACGGTGACCGTCGCGCCACGGGCGAACGCGGCGGCATACTCGGAGCGTGGCGCGTAACTCGGGGTGAACAGCACGCGTGCCGGGTCGATGCCGGGCAGCGTCGCGAACACATGCTCGAGTTCGGCCTGCGAGACGCATTCGAACCCGAAGCCTTCGGTGGCCAGCGTGCGCAGGATGCCCGGATGCGGATTGGCCTTGACCGCGTAGTAGCGGCTGTCGACCGCGTCCACCGCCAGCAAAGCGCGCGCGCGTTCGCGCACCGTATCCATGTCGTAGGCATAGCGTGGCGTGCCCGCTTCGGCCAGCCGCAGCAGTTGCTCGCGCTTGCGCTCCCACCACGGCGCCTGGCGCGCCTGGCGGCCGTGGGTGATCTCGCGCCAGCTCGGCCCGAACACGCTGCCGTCGCGCATCGGCATCGCGCCGCTGCGCACCAGCTCGGCGTGCAGTTCCGGCAGCAGCCCGTCGGCGTCGACCTCGTCGATGACGAAGGTCAGGTTGAGGTCGTTGGACGACTGCGACACCAGGTGCACGCGCTCGCGCCCGAACGTGGCCCAGATGTCCGACAGCCGGTGCAGCATCGAGCGCATGCCGCGCCCGACCAGGGTGATCGCCGCGCACGGGACGATCACCTTTACCCGGCACACTTCGGCCAGGTCGGCCGACAGCGCCTCGAGCACGTTGCCGCTGACCAGGTTCTCGCTCGGATCCAGCGATACGGTGACGTTTGTTTCCGACGAGCCGATCAGGTCGATCGACAGGCCGTGGCGCTTGAAGCGCTCGAAGATGTCGGCCAGGAAGCCGACCTGCTGCCACATGCCGATCGACTCCATCGACACCAGCACGATGCCGTTGCGGCGGCTGATGGCCTTGACTCCCGGCACGGTCGCGGCGCTGGCGTCGATGCGCGTGCCCGGAAGGTCCGGACGCGAGGTATCGAGGATGGCCATCGGCACGCGCGCCTCGCGGCATGGACCGATGGAGCGCGGATGCAGCACCTTGGCCCCGGTGGTGGCGATTTCCTGCGCTTCGGCATAGTCCAGCCGGGCCAGCAGGCGCGCCTGCGGCACTTCGCGCGGATTGGCGCTGAACATGCCGGGCACGTCGGTCCAGATCTCGACCTGCTGTGCCCCGAGCAGCGCACCGAAGCACGCCGCCGAAGTATCCGAGCCCCCGCGCCCCAGCACCGCGGTGCCACCGTCCTCGTGGCGGGCGATGAAGCCCTGGGTCAACAGCAGGCGCGCCGGCTGCCGCGCGAAGCGCTGGCGCCAATCGTCGGCGGCCTGGTGGCCGCAGGTCGCGGACAGGCGCATCGACCAGGCGTTCTGGTTCGGCAACGCCACCGCGTGCAGCCATTCGCGCGCGTCGCACCAGCCGAAGTCCAGGCCTTGCGCCTGCAGGTAGGCCGCGCCGAGCGTGGACGAGAGCAGCTCGCCCTGGGCCATCACTTCGGCCTGCCAGTCGAGCGCCCGGGTGCAGGCGCGGGCATCGGTGGCGAGCGCGCGCAATGCTTCCAGGCGGTGGCCGAGGACGACGCCGGCATCCAGCCCGAGCTCGGCGGCGAACACGCGATGGCGTTCGGCCAGCGCCTCGACCCGCGGCGCGATGTCAGCACCTGCCGCGGCGGTGGCGATCGCCTGCAGTTCGTTGGTCGCGCCCGACAGCGCCGACACCACCACGAGCACCCGTGCGTCGCGGCGTTCGGCGGTTTCGCGCGCCAGCCGGCCGATCGTGTCCCAGCGCTCGCGGCGCGAGACCGAGGTTCCGCCGAACTTGAGCACGAACCAGCGGTCGGGAGCGGTCATCGGCGTGAGTGGTTGTTGATCGTGGACCCCGTAGAATCGCGGGCCCTGCATTCTAGACGACCTCGTGCCGACCAACCCCATGGCCCGCCGCCCTTACGTCCAGCTCGACGTCTTCGCCGATCGCCCCGGCGCGGGCAATCCCCTCGCCGTGGTCCTCGACGCGGAGGGTCTGGACGACGACACCATGCAGGCGATCGCGCGCTGGACGCGCCTGCCCGAGACCACCTTCGTCCTGCCGCCGACCGAAGCCGGCGCGAGCTACCGGTTGCGCATCTTCAGTCCGCGCAGGGAAGTCCCGTTCGCAGGCCATCCCAGCGTCGGCACCGCGCACGCCGTCCTCGACGCCGGCCTGGCGACTCCGCGCGACGGATTGCTGGTGCAGCAGGGCGTCGCCGGATCGCTGCCCCTGCGGGTGGAAGGCAGCGGCCGCGAGCGCACCATCGCGGTGCGCACGCCGCGAGCCAACGTGCGCGAGGTCGTCGACCGTGATGATCCGCGC
>NZ_JARUVM010000069.1 GCF_029763755.1 Luteimonas sp. 8-5 | reverse complement strand
TACTCGACGACGAAGACGATCACCGTCACGATCCCGCCGCCGACGCCGCCCGTGCCGACCCTGACGCTGCCAACGTCCAGCACCACCGGCAGCTACACCGCCAGCTGGACCAGTGCCACCGGCGCGACGCACTACGAGCTGAGCGAAAAAGTCGGCACTGGCAGCTGGAGCGTCATCCAGGACACCAGCGCCACCAGCCGCGCCATCAGCGGCAAGACCGACGGCAGCTACAGCTACCGCGTCCGTGCCTGTGCCGGGACCGGAACGGGCAACTGCAGCGGGTACTCGACGACGAAGACGATCACCGTCACGATCCCGCCG
>NZ_JARUVM010000068.1 GCF_029763755.1 Luteimonas sp. 8-5 | reverse complement strand
CGCGCCCTGCTTCGCGGCGGCGCGGCGCATCCCCGCGTGGCCGCCGGAAGGTCGCAGCGAAACCACCGTGCAGCCGGCCAGCGGCAAGCCCATTCCAAGTCCAGCGCATGCGGCGCGTGGCCGCGACGGCCCGAATGTTGGCATAGTCGCGCGATGACCGGTTCCGAAGACACCCCCGCCCTGCGCGAGCTTGCCGCGCATTACCAGTCCATGCCGCCGGTGGTCGCGATCCAGGCCCGCATCGCCGGCTACGACGGCGAGCGCCTGCACCTGCAGGCGCCGCTGGCCGCCAACGTGAACGACAAGGGTTGCGCGTTCGGTGGCAGCCTTTCCTCGCTGATGACCCTCGCCGGCTGGGGCCTGGTGACGCTGCGGTTGCAGGAAGCCGGGCTGGAAGCCCCGGTCTACGTGGCCGACAGCAACGTGCGCTTCCGCGTGCCGTTGTTCGCCGACCTCCACGCCGAGGCCTGGTTGCAGGAAGGCGACTGGGACAGCGCCTGCGCCGACCTCCGCAGCCGCGGCCGGGCCAGCCTGATGATCGCGTCCCGGGTCGGGCCGGGAGACGGCAGCGCGTCGGCGGTGGGCAGTGCGCGCTACGTCGCGATGCTGGGCTAGGATGCAGCCATGACCCGCCAAGACCGCAACGCCCGCACCTTCCTGTCCGCCCTGGCCTGGCTTGCCGCGCTGGCGGCATTGCTGGCCGTGTCCGCCTGCGCGACCACCAAGGACCGCGGCAGCGCCTTGCGCGAAGCGCAGTACGCGTGGTCGGCGGCGATCCGCTGGGGCGACTTCGAGGGCGCCTGGAGCATGGTCGATCCGGAATACCGCGAAGCGCACCCGATGACCACGTTGGCGTTCGAACGCTACAAGCAGGTTGGCATCACCGCCTATCGCGACCACGGCGCGAGCGTGGGCGACGGCACCGCCACCCGGCAGATCGAGCTGGGCGTGGTCAACCGCCACACCCAGCAGGCGCGGCAGGCGCGCTACGTGGAGCGCTGGCGCTACGACGCGGAGAGCGGAACCTGGTGGGTCACCAGCGGCCTGCCCGACCTCTGGCAGGACTGACGGCCACCGCCCGACCTGCGACAATCGCGCCATGGACTTCGCAGAACTGACCGCCTTCGCGGCCCGACACCCCATCCTTTCGCTGGCCCTGGCCGGCCTCACCCTTGCCATCATCGGCAACGAGATCGCGAACCTGTTCCGCGGCTTCAAGGGCATCCAGCCCGCCGGCCTGACCGCGCTGGTCAATCGCGAGAACGCCCTGGTCGTGGACCTGCGGCCCATCGGCGATTTCGAGAAGGGGCACATCCCCGGCGCGAAGAACGTGCAGATGAGCCAGTTCGACCCCGAAAACAAGCAACTCGCGCCTGCCAAGGCCCTGCCCGTGGTGCTGGTGTGCAAGACCGGCCAGACCGCTGGCGGCGCGGCGAAGCGCCTGGCCAAGGCCGGATTCGAGAAGGTTTTCGTGCTCGACGGCGGCATCGGCGCCTGGCAGCAGGCCGGCCTGCCCCTGGTCAAGGGCCGCTAGCCCTTCCGGCTACGGGCCGCCAGGCCCCGGCGTGCGATAATCCCTCTCTTTTCCGCATAGAGCGTTGGAGTTCTACAGATGGCCGAGCAAGACACCGCCCCCAATGGCGCAGCCGCGTCGCCCGAGAACGCGGCCTCCGGCCCCCAGTTCACGGTCGAGAAGATCTACCTGAAGGACGTGTCCTTCGAAGCTCCGGGCGCGCCGCAGGTGTTCGGCGAGCAGGGCCAGCCGCAGCTGCAGATGAACCTGACCCAGAAGGTCCAGCGCCTGGCCGAGAACGCCTTCGAAGTGGTGCTCGGCGTGACCCTGACCTGCACCATGGCCGAAAAGACCGCCTACCTGGCCGAAGTGCAGCAGGCCGGCGTGTTCGGCCTGGCCGGCTTCGACGAGCGCGGCCTGGACGCGATGCTCGGCACCCATTGCCCGAACGCGCTGTACCCGTACGCGCGCCAGGCGATCGCGGACCTGATCCAGTCGGGCGGCTTCCCGCCGTTCCTGCTGCAGCCGATCAACTTCGAAAGCCTGTACGCCGAAACCCTGCGCCAGCGCGCGCAGCAGGGCCAGGAAGGCTCCGGCCTGGCCGACGCGGAAGCTGCCGGCAACGCCTGACCCGGCATGGCGCAGGGCATGCAGGCAGGACCCGTGGCCGTCCTCGGCGCGGGGTCGTGGGGGACCGCACTTGCCGCGCTGATCGCGCGGCACGGACACCCGACGATACTGTGGGGGCGCGATGCGACGGTGGTCGATGCCATCGACGCGCGCCACGAAAATCCGCACTACCTGCCGGGCATCGCCCTGCCCGATACGCTGCGCGCCACGACCGACATGGCCACCGCCATGTCCGGCGCCAGCCTGGTGCTGGTGGTCGTGCCTTCGCATGCGTTCACCGAAACCCTGCACGCCCTGGCACCGCTGCGCCCGCAGGGTGCCGGCGTGGCGTGGGCGACGAAAGGCTTCGAACCCGGCTCGGGACGCTTCCTGCATGAAGTCGCGGCCGAGACGCTCGGCCCGGGCGTGCCGCTGGCCGTGGTCACCGGCCCTTCGTTCGCCAAGGAGGTCGCGCAGGGCCTGCCGACCGCACTGACCGTCCACGGCGATGATGCCGGCTTCGTGCAGCAGGTCGCATCGGTGCTGCATGGCCCGAATTTCCGCGCCTATACCGGCGACGACATGCGTGGCGCCGAACTCGGCGGCGCGATGAAGAACGTGCTCGCGGTGGCCACCGGCGCTGCCGACGGCATGGGCCTGGGGCTCAATGCCCGCACAGGGCTGATCACCCGCGGGCTCAACGAGATGCTGCGGCTCAACGCCGCCATCGGCGGACGCCCTGAAACCCTGATGGGCCTGGCGGGACTGGGCGACCTGGTGCTGACCTGCACCGGCGACCTGTCGCGCAATCGCCGCCTCGGCCTCGCCCTCGGGCGCGGCCAGTCGTTGCAGGATGCGGTGCGCGAGATCGGCCAGGTGGTCGAGTCGGTGCAGACCGCCGATGAAGTGATGCGGCTGGCCGACCGCCATGGACTGGAACTGCCGATCGCGCAGAACGTGCGCGACGTGTTGCACGGCGACATCACTCCGGCGGAAGCCTTGCAGCGCCTGCTGGCGCGCGACCGCAAACCGGAATACGCCGACGGCCTTTTCAGGCCGCCGGCGCAGGATTGAAACAACCGCAACGTTCGGAGCGGTTGACCAGGCCAGGGTTTACCAGGTCAGGCGGGGACCGACGAACCACTGGGTGTCGTCCTCGACGAACTTGACGTCCGCGGCCACGCCCCAGCGCGGGCTGAACTTCACCTGCGCGCCCAGCCGGCCGTAGAACTCGCCGTCGTAGTCGTCGCCGTCTTCGTAACCGGCCAGCGCATAGCCTTCGAACTGCGGCGTCATTGCGCCGCGCAGGCCCGCCTCGACGCTGTAGCCGTCGCTGTCCAGGCCGCCGCCGGCATCGAACTTCTCGTAGGCGACGCGGCTGAGCAGGTCCATGTTCTGGCTCAGTGCGTGGTTGTAGCCGATGCCGGCGCGCCACTGGTCGAAGTCGATGTTGCCCGGACCGTCGAGGTCCTGCTGGCTGAAATCGCCGAACACGTGGAAGTTGTTGCTGATCGCGGCGGAACCGGCCACGCCCCAGCCGTCGGCATCCGGGCCGTCGGTGTTGGTGGCCACGTAGCCGCCCTGGACGTAGTTGTAGGAAATGCCGTCGGCGGCGGACGCCGCGAACGGGGCTGCGACAAGCAGCGCCAGCAAAAGAACGGAACGCTTCATCGGGACCTCTTCCTATTGTTGTAGTGAGGCCGGCAGCAGACGTGGGGGAGGGGATCGAAAGCTGTCGGTGGTCACGATTCTGCGCAGGCTCCTGCAACGGCGCCTGAAGGCATGGGGGCCGATCCGGGGAACTTTTACGCCCGTGTTCAGGCGGCGCCGTCGAATCCGGACTGCCGCCAGGCCTCGTAGACCACGATCGCGACCGTGTTGGAGAGGTTCAGGCTGCGGCTGCCGGCACGCATGGGCAGGCGCAGGCGTTGCGCGGGAGGAAGCGATTCGAGCACCGCGTCGGGCAGGCCCTCGGTCTCGCTGCCGAACACGAACACGTCGCCGGCGCGGAACGAGGGGGAATCGAAGCGGACGCCGCCGCGCGTGCTGAGCGCGAACACACGCGGCGGCGCGCCGTCGCGTTGCGCGATCGCGGCGATCGCCGCCTCCAGCGTGTCGTGGACCTGCACGCTGGCGTACTCGTGGTAGTCGAGCCCGGCGCGCCGCAGTTGCGCGTCCTCGAGCGAGAAACCCAGAGGCCGCACCAGGTGCAGGCGCGCACCGCTGTTCGCGCACAGGCGGATGGCGTTGCCGGTATTGGGCGGAATCTTCGGCTGGTGCAGGACGACGTCGAACATGCCGGGCGGGAACATGCCTGGAGGAGCGCTCACCAGGGCAGCGTCCGGCCTTGCCAGTCGCGGAAGCCGCCGCTGTCTTCGGCGGTCGCGTCGGCGACCACGCGCAACATGCCGGCTACCGAATCGGCCACCGGCACGGTCGCCTTCTCGCCGCCCATGTCGGTCTGCGCCCACCCCGGGTGCAAGGCCAGCACCGCGATGCCGCGCGGCTGCAACGCCTGCGCGAGCAGCGCCGTGGCCATGTTCTGCGCGCATTTGCTGATGTTGTAGCTGGGCGTGCCGAAACGCGTCACCGATGCGATCGAGCCGAGCACGCTGCTGACATTGGCTACGCGCCCGCCATCGGCCAGCCATGGCGCCAGTGCCTGCGTGAGCAGCAGCGGCCCCATCGCGTTGGTGCGGAAGCTGCCTTCGACCACGGCCGGATCGAGGCTGCCGAAACGCTCGCCCGAATGCAGCACGCCGGCGCAATTGACCAGCAGGTCGATGCGCAGGGTGTCGTCGAGCAGCGGCAGTTCGCGCGCGACTTCCGCGATCGACTTCGGGTTGGCGACGTCCAGCGGCATCACCCGCAATCGACCGGGGTGCTCGCCGGCGAGCGCGTTGACCGCGGTCGCCTTGCCCGGGTGACGGCAGGTCGCAACCACGTGTGCCCCGGTCGCAAGCAGCTGGCGGGTGAACTCGAGCCCGAGTCCGCGGTTCGCACCGGTCACAAGGCAATTGCGGAAGTCCATGGCCGCCAGTATGCCGCCTGCAACCGGTTTCCGGTGACCAATGGCAGGGCTGGCCGCTGCGCCAACGAGTTACGATGCCGGCCTTCACAGCAAGGAGCGCCACAGATGTCACCCACCCGTTCGCATGCCACGTCCCGCCCGGCGGCATTCCTGCGCCAGGGCCTGCTCGCCCTTGCGCTGACCACCGCGCTTGGAGGCGGCCTTTTCGCCCCGCCCGCGCATGCGGAGGCGGCGAAGGCAACCAAGGCCACGGCGACGGTCGACATTCCCTACGAGGAGTTCACCCTGCCCAACGGCCTGCGCGTGATCGTGCACACCGACCGCAAGGCCCCGATCGTGGCGGTGAACATCTGGTACCACGTCGGTTCGCTGGACGAGCCGAAGGGCCGCACCGGCTTTGCCCACCTGTTCGAGCACCTGATGTTCAACGGCTCGGAGAACCATCCGGGCGAGTTCTTCGATCCGTTCGAGAAGGTCGGCGCGACCAACATGAACGGCACCACCAACTCCGACCGCACCAACTACTTCCAGAACGTGCCGACGACGGCGCTGGACATGGCGCTGTGGATGGAATCCGACCGCATGGGCCACCTGCTCGGCGCGATCGACCAGAAGACCCTGGACGAGCAGCGCGGCGTGGTCCAGAACGAGAAGCGCCAAGGCGAGAACCAGCCCTACGGCCAGGTTTACGAGGTGATGACCAAGGCGCTGTATCCGGCCGGCCATCCCTACAGCCACACCGTCATCGGCTCGATGGCCGACCTCAATGCGGCGTCGCTGGAAGACGTGAAGAACTGGTTCCGCACCTGGTACGGCCCGAACAACGCCGTGCTGGTGCTGGCCGGCGACATCGACGTCGAGACCGCGAAGCAGAAGGTCGCGAAGTATTTCGGCGACATCCCGGCTTCGCCGACGATGTCCAAGCCGACGCCGGACATCGTCACCCTCGATGCGCCCAAGCGCATCGAGATGCAGGACAACGTGCCGCAGGTGCGCATCTACCGCGGCTGGAACATCGCCAAGTACGGCGACCCGGACGTCGAGCGCATGCAGCTATTCGCCCAGGTGCTGGGCGGCAGCAAGTCCTCGCGCCTGGACCAGCGCCTGCTGCACCAGGACAAGCTGGTTGACTCGATCTCCGCCAGCGCCAGCGCCTCGCAGCTCGACGGCGGCCTGATGATCGTGGCCAACGTGCGCAAGGGCGTCGACCCGGCGCTGGTCGAGAAGGCCATCGACGAGGAAGTGGCGAAGCTGCTGCGCGACGGCCCGACGGCCAGCGAGCTGGAGCAGGCGCGTACCGTGTTCAAGGCCGGCTTCATCCGCGGCATCGAACGCATCGGCGGCTTCGGCGGCAAGGCCGACGCGCTGGCCGAGTGCGCCGTCTACACCGGCAACCCCGGTTGCTTCCGCGACAGCCTGCGCGTGATCGAGACCGCCAGCCGCGACGAGATCCTCGCCACGGCCCACCGCTGGCTCGACAAGGGCAGCCTGACCCTGGTGGTGAGCCCGGGCGAGCGCACGCCGCTGCCGGAGGATCCGGCCGTGACCCCGGCTTCGCTGGAGCTGCCGCCGGTCGATGCGAAGTTCACCACGCTGCCCAGCGACATCGACCGGAGCAAGGGCGTGCCCTCGGTCGATACCTTCCCCGAACTGACCTTCCCGGCGCTGCAGCGCGCGAAGCTGTCCAACGGCAGCACGCTGATCCTGGCCGAGCGTCATGACATCCCCGTGGTGCAGGTGAGCTACGAGTTCGGCGGCGGCTACGCCTCCGACCCGAAGGACAAGCTGGGCGTGGCCAACTTCGCCATGGGCATGCTCGACGAGGGCGAAGGCGACCTCGGTGCGCTGGAGTTCGCCAACCGCGCCGAATCGCTGGGCGCCAGCCTGGGTGCCAGCGCCTCGCTCGACGGCAGCAGCGCCTACCTGTCGGCAATCAAGGACAAGCTGCGCCCCTCGCTGCAGCTGTTCGCCGACATGCTGCGCCAGCCGCGTTTCGAGCAGGCCGAGATCGACCGGGTGAAGGCGACCTGGATCGCCGGCATCGCCCAGGAGAAGGCGCGTCCGAACGGCGCCGCCCTGCGCGTGTTGCCGCCGCTGCTGTACGGCGAAGGCCATCCCTATGCGATCCCGCTCAGCGGCACCGGCACCGAGGCATCGATCGCAGCGCTGACCCGCGACGACCTGGTCGCCTATCGCGACGCATACGTGCGTCCGGAAGGCGCGACCCTGATCGTGGTCGGCGACACCACCATGGCCGAGATCAAGCCCGCGCTGGAAGCGGTGTTCGGCAAGTGGCAGGGCAAGGGCGAAGCGCCGAAGGCCGGCGCGATCCCGGCAGTGGAACGTCCGGCGGCCTCGCGCGTGTTCCTGATCGACCAGCCCGGCGCGATCCAGGCCAACATCTTCGCCGGCCAGCTGATGCCGTCGACGAAGGACCCGGCCACGACAGCGTTCGACTTCGCCAACACCGTGCTCGGCGGCCAGTTCTCCGCGCGCCTCAACATGAACCTTCGCGAGGACAAGCACTGGGCCTACGGCGCCTACAGCTTCACCCAGGATGCCCTGGGCCAGCGCCCGTGGCTGGCGTTCGCGCCGGTGCAGATCGACAAGACCGTGCCCGCGCTGCAGGAGATCGCGCGCGAGGTGGGCGAGTTCGCCAGCGGCAAGGCGCCGACGAGCGCGGACGAGGTGGAGAAGGTCAAGGCCTCCGAGATCCGCGGCCTGCCGGGTGCGGTCGAGACCGCGCGCGCGGTGATGGGCGCCATCGGCGACATCGTCCAGTACGGACGCCCGGACGACTACGTCACCCGCCACGCCGCCGAGATCAAGGCGCTGACGGTCGAACAGGTCGCCGAGGCGGCCAAGGCCATTGACCCCGACGCCCTGACCTGGGTCGTGGTCGGCGACCTGTCGAAGATCGAGCAGCCGATCCGCGACCTCGCGCTGGGCGAGGTCACCGTCATCGACGCCGACGGCAAGGCCAGGCCGTAACGCTGTACCGTTCAGGCGCACCGGGCCACAATCCGGTGCGTCTTCCTTTCCGGAAACCCCGACCTGCGCCTGATTCCCGCAGCCCTCGCCGCTTCCGTCCTGACCGCCCTGTCCGGATGCACCTGGGTGCACATGGCTCCCGGCGCCAAGGCCGTGCGCGTGGTCGCCTCGACGCCCTCGGGCTGCGAACAGCGCGGCGAGGTCGAGGTCTCGGTCAAGGAGAAGGTCGGGTTCTACGAGCGCAACAGCCTGCGGGTCCGCGACGAGCTGGAGATCCTGGCCCGCAACGAGGCCCCGGGCCTGGGCGGCAACGTCGTCCAGCCCCTGGACGGCTTCGAGGACGGCACGCAGCGGTTCACGGTCTGGCGTTGCGGCGGATGACCGACGCCTGACGCGCGGCGCCTCCAGCCCGGGCCTGTGACCGGGATTCGACGGCGTGGATGCTAGACTGGCTTGTTCCCACAAGCTTCCGGGTGTACGCCCATGTTGTTCCAGCACGTCGCCATTGCCGGCCTGGCCCATATCGATGCCCCGCGCCGGCTGGGCACGGACGAGATCAACGCTCGCCTCAAGCCCACCCTGGACCGCCTCGGCATCAAGGTCGACGTGCTCCAGGACATCGCCGGCATCCACGCCCGGCGGCTCTGGGACGAGGGCGTCCAGGCCTCCGACGCCGCCACCCTGGCGGGCGTCAAGGCGCTGGCCGACGCCGGCATCGACCCCAACAAGGTCGGCCTGCTGGTCAACACCTCGGTCAGCCGCGACTACCTGGAGCCGTCCACGGCCTCCATCGTCAGCGGCAACCTGGGCCTGCCCGACACCTGCCAGAACTTCGACGTGGCCAACGCCTGCCTGGCCTTCCTCAACGGCATGGACATCGCCGGCCGCATGATCGAGCGCGGCGAGATCGACTACGCCCTGGTCGTCGACGGCGAGACCGCCGACCTGGCCTACGAGAAGACCATCGAGCGCATCACCCGCGCCGACGCCACCGAGGAAGACTTCAAGCGCGAGATGGCGACCCTGACCCTGGGTTCGGGCGCCGCCGCTATGGTGCTGGCCCGTGCAGAGCTGGCCCCGGGCGCGCCGCGCTACAAGGGCGGCGTCACCCGCGCGGCGACCGAATGGAACAAGCTGTGCCGCGGCAACCTCGACGGCATGATCACCGACACCCGCATGCTGCTGGTCGAGGGCATCAAGCTGGCGCAGAAGACCTTCGAGGTCGCCCGGGTCAAGCTCGGCTGGGTCGCCAGCGAGATGGACGAGTTCGTGGTCCACCAGGTGAGCAAGGTGCACACCGCCGCCTTCACCAAGGCGATGGGCATCGACCCGCGCAAGGTGCTGACCATCTTCGGCGAGCACGGCAACATCGGCCCGGCCTCGGTGCCGATCGTGCTGAGCAAGCTGCGCGAGATGGGCCGCCTGAAGAAGGGCAACCGCATCGCCCTGCTGGGCATCGGTTCCGGGCTGAACTGCTCGATGGCAGAGGTGGTCTGGTAGTCGGTCGGCTGCTGGTTGCTGGACAATAAGCTGTTTTTAACTGGTCAATAAGCCAGCTTAAGTTTACAATCACGGCATGCCCCGGCCCGACCGCTCACCCGAGATCGATGCTGCCTTGCTCAAGGCCGTGGCGGAGCACCCGCAGGATCTGGTGAGCATGGTCGCCGCGCAGCTGGGTCTGTCGCGTCAACGCGTGCACCAGCGGGTGCAGCGATTGATGGCCGGCAATTACCTGGCGAAATCGGGGAGCACGCGGCCGCGTTATGCGCTGGGACGAAACCGGCGACTGCAACGCAGCTATGAGCGCGCGGGACTGGCCGACGACCGGGTCTGGTTCGCCGATCTCTTCCCGCTGCTCGACTTCCTGCCGCGCAACATCCTCGACATCGGCCAGCACGGCGTCACGGAAATGGTCAACAACGCCGTCGACCATTCCGGGGCGACAACGGTCGGCGTGTCGATGGACTGCAGCGACGGATGCCTGCGGCTGGAAGTGTCGGACGACGGGATCGGCATCTTCCGCAAGATCACGCGCGCGCTCGACCTGCCGGATGAGCGCCTGGCGTTGCTCGAGCTGTCCAAAGGCAAGCTGACCACCGATCCGCAGCGACACAGCGGCGAAGGCATCTTCTTTACCTCGCGGATGTTCGACGTCTACCGCATCGAGTCGGGCGGCCTCGTCTTCGACCACGACATGGCCTACGACCAGGATCTTCTGGACGACGGCGACGAACGTCCGGGGACGCGGGTAGTCATGCGCATCGCAACGGATTCGCAACGAACCGCCCGCGCGGTCATCGACCAGTTCTCCAGCGGACCGGACGACTACAGTTTCGCCAGGACTGTCGTGCCGGTCAGGCTGGCGAAAGTCGGCGACGAGAACCTGGTTTCGCGCTCGCAGGCCAAGCGCCTCCTGCAACGCGTGGACCGGTTCCGGACGGTGGTGCTCGACTTCGCGGACATCACCACGGTCGGTCAGGCCTTCGCCGACGAGATCTTCCGGGTGTTCGCCAATGCGCATCCGGAGGTCGAGCTCATCCACGTGCATGCCGTTTCCGAGGTACAGCAGATGATCCGACGCGCAGAGGTGCTGCGCGACGAACAGGGCGGGCAACTGCCCTTGCTGAAATGAACATGATGAATTTTCCCGGCTACTCCTTCCGGCCGCGGGAGGTCGAAATCCGTCCCGGCATTCGGATGTCGTACCTCGACGAAGGCCCGCAGGATGGCGAAGTGGTCGTCATGCTGCACGGCAATCCGTCGTGGAGCTATTACTGGCGGCACCTGGTGCTCGGCCTGCGCGACCGTTACCGCTGCATCGTTCCCGACCACGTCGGCATGGGCCTGTCGGACAAGCCCGACGACGCGCCGGACGCTTCGCCGCGCTACGACTACACGCTGCAGTCGCGCGTCGACGACCTCACTACCTTGCTGGACAAGCTCGGCATCGACGGTCCGGTGACCCTGGCGGTGCACGACTGGGGCGGCATGATCGGCTTCGGCTGGGCGCTGTCGCACATGCCACGGGTGAAGCGGCTGGTGGTGCTCAACACCGCTGCGTTCCCGTTGCCGGCGGCGAAGGCGATGCCGTGGCGCCTGTCGCTGGGGCGCGACTCGCGCGTCGGCGGCTGGCTGATCCGCCGCTTCAACCTGTTCGCGCGCGGCGCCGCCCGCTTCGGCACGCAACGCAAGCTGCCACGCGCGGTGCGCGAGGCCTACAGCGGCGTGTACGACGGCTGGGACAACGCGATCTCGACCCTGCGCTTCATGCAGGACATCCCCTTGCGCGAGGGCGACCGCGCCTGGCCGCTGGTGGCCGAGGCCGGCCGCCGCCTGCACGAATTCGCCGACCGGCCCGCGTTCCTGGGCTGGGGCCTGGCCGACTTCGTGTTCGACCGCCACTTCCTCGACGGCTTCCGCGCCGCGCTGCCGCAGGCCGAAGTGCGCGCCTTCGACGATGCCGGCCACTACGTGCTCGAGGACCGGCACGAACTCCTGGTGCCGGCGATCCGCGGGTTCCTGGACCGCAACCCGATCGTCTGAGCGCGACTACGCGGCGATGGGCGGCAGGTTGCCGTTGTCGTCCGGATCGTCGCCGTCATTGGCCGCTTCGTCCCACGCCCAATCCGCCGGCGTCAGCGGCGCCAGCCCGTGGGCGATGCGCGACTTGTCGCACTGCGGGCTGGGCGCGCCGAATTCCCAGGACGCAGGCACGGCGGCGCAGACGCTGGGGCGGATCGGATGGATGCTGCAGCGCGAACGCACGCCGATCTCCGCATCCAGGGCAATGCAGCGCGGCGAGGGTTGCGAAGTGCCGCGCATGACCCGTTCGTGCCGGCGCAGCGGCTCGGTCAGCTCGATCGGCACGGTGCCACCGAGCGAGGCATCGGCCTCGGACCAGTGGAAGCTGACGCGGAAGTGGGCGCAGCAGGCGCCGCAGGTCAGGCAGGGGTGACGCATGGCGCCGCCGGCTGGGCAGTGGACAAGGGCGCGATTTTGAGGCTTCGGCGGCCGCGCGCAAGGGGGTGGCGCGACAGGCGACAATGGGCGCCATGACCGCATCGAGCATGACCGAGCCCTGCAACATCGCCGCGGCGCTGCCCCGGCTGGCGCGCGAGCGCCCCGGCCAGGTGGCGATGCGCTGCCCCGGGCCCGACGGCGGCTACGGCGTCGCCATCACCTGCGCCGAGCTCGACGCCCGCAGCGATGCCATCGCCGC
>NZ_JARUVM010000067.1 GCF_029763755.1 Luteimonas sp. 8-5 | reverse complement strand
GCGCCCCGGCCAGGTGGCGATGCGCTGCCCCGGGCCCGACGGCGGCTACGGCGTCGCCATCACCTGCGCCGAGCTCGACGCCCGCAGCGATGCCATCGCCGCCGGCCTGCGCCGGCGCGGCGTCGGCCGCGGCACCCGCGTGGTGGTGATGGTGCGCCCGACCCCCGAGTTCTTCCTGGTGATGTTCGCCCTGTTCAAGGCCGGCGCGGTGCCGGTCCTGGTCGACCCGGGGATCGGCCGCGGCGCATTGCGCCAATGCCTGGACGAGGCCGCCCCCGAGGCGTTCATCGGCATCCCGCTGGCGATGCTGGCGCGCAGGCTGCTGGGCTGGGCGGCGTCGGCGCGGTTGCGGGTCACCACCGGTTCGCGCGCGCTGCTGGCCGATGCGACCCTGGCGCAGGTCGAACGCGATGGCGCCGGGGCGACGTCGCAGCTCGTCGACACCGCACCGGACGACGTCGCCGCCCTGCTGTTCACCTCGGGCTCGACCGGCGTGCCCAAGGGCGTGGTCTACCGCCATCGCCATTTCGTCGCCCAGGTGGCGATGCTGCGCGATGCGTTCGGGATCGAGCCCGGCGGCGTCGACCTGCCGACGTTCCCGCCGTTCGCGCTGTTCGACCAGGCGCTGGGGCTCACCTCGATCATTCCCGACATGGATCCGACCCGGCCTGCGCAAGCCGACCCGCGCAAGCTGCATCGCGCGATCGCCCGCTTCGGCGTCACCCAGCTGTTCGGTTCGCCCGCGCTGATGCGGGTGCTGGCCGAACACGGCGAACCGCTGCCGACGCTGGCGCGGGTGACGTCGGCTGGCGCGCCGGTGCCACCGGACGTCGTTGCCCGGATGCGCGAGCTCCTGCCCGCCGGCGCACGCTTCTGGACGCCGTACGGCGCGACCGAGTGCCTGCCGGTCGCCGTCATCGAGGGACGCGAACTGGAAGCCACGCGCGCGGCCACCGAAGCCGGTGCCGGCACCTGCGTCGGCCGCCCGGTGGCGTTGAACGAGGTGCGCATCATCGCCATCACCGACGAGGCCATTGCCGACTGGTCGCAGGCGCGCGAGCTGCCTGCCGGCACGGTGGGCGAGATCACGGTCGCCGGCCCGACCGCGACCGATGAGTACTTCAATCGCCCGCAGGCGACGGTACTGGCGAAGATCCGCGAACGCCGCGGCGACGGCAGCGAGCGCATCGTGCACCGCATGGGCGACCTGGGCTACTTCGACGATGACGGCAGGCTGTGGTTCTGCGGGCGCAAGTCGCAGCGGGTCGAAACCCCGCATGGCCCGCTGTACACCGAGCAGGTCGAACCGGTGTTCAACGCCCATCCGGCCGTGCGCCGCAGCGCCCTGGTCGGCGTGGGCGAACGCGGTGCACAGCGCGCCGTCGTCATCATCGAGCCCGCTCGCCCGGCCCACCCGTGGGAGCGGCGGAAGCCGCGAAAGCTGCTCCAGGAACTCCGCGAAATCGCCGCCGCCCACACCCACACCGCCAGACTGGACACCTTCCTTTTCCACCCCGCGCTCCCCGTCGACATCCGCCACAACGCCAAGATCCAGCGCGAGCGCCTGGCCCTCTGGGCCGCCAGGCGTTTGCCGAGTCCCGAGTCCCGAGTCCCGAGTCCCGCCCCATGAGAATCCTCGTCACTGGCGGCGGTGGTTTCCTCGGCCAGGCCCTGTGTCGCGGCCTGGTCGAACACGGACACGAAGTCGCCAGCTTCAATCGCGGCCATTACCCGGCGCTGGACACCATCGGCGTGCGGCAGGTGCAGGGCGACCTGGCCGACGCCGACGCGGTCCATGCCGCCGCGCGTGGCTGCGAGGCGATTTTCCACAACGCCGCGAAAGCCGGCGCGTGGGGCAGCCATGACAGCTACCACCGCGCAAACGTGATCGGCACGGACAACGTCATTGCCGCCTGCCGCGCGCACGGCATCGGCCGGCTGGTGTACACGTCCACGCCCAGCGTCACCCATCGGCGCACGCATCCGGTCGCCGGCGGCACCGCCGACGAAGTCCCCTATGGCGAGCACCTGAAGGCGCCGTACGCGGCGACCAAACTGATCGCGGAAAAGGCCGTGCTCGCGGCGAACGACGTGAACCTCGCCACCGTCGCACTGCGCCCGCGCCTGATCTGGGGGCCGGGCGACCAGCAGATCCTGCCGCGCCTGGCCGAGCGCTCGCGTGCCGGACGCCTGCGCCTGGTCGGCGGCGGCGACAACCTGGTCGACACCACCTACATCGACAACGCCGCCCAGGCGCACTTCGATGCCTTCGACCATCTCGCGCCCGGCGCTGCCTGCGCCGGCCGTGCGTATTTCATCAGCAACGGGGAACCGAAGCCGATGCGCGAGATCGTCAACTCGCTGCTGGCCGCCGCCGGGGCGCCGCCGGTGGAGAAGTCGCTGCCGTTCCCCGCGGCCTATGCCATCGGCGCGGTGTGCGAGGCAGCCTGGACGCTGCTGCCGCTGAAGGGAGAGCCACCGCTGACGCGGTTCCTGGCCGAGCAACTGGCCACCACGCACTGGTACGACATGGGGCCTGCCAACCGCGACTTCGGCTATGTGCCACGCGTGACCATCGCCGAGGGCCTCGATCGTCTGCGTCACGCCCTTTAGGAGCGGCGGCAGCCGGGATGTCCTGGCGCGCTTACGCTGGAAAGGCGGTCCGCTTTGGCGAATGTCCCCCGGCCGGGCCGGCGGCCCGGCCTCCTCCTTGATTTCGCCAAAGCGCACCACCTGTCCCGCGACGCCCGGATCTACCCGCGTCGTGAACGCCTCTTCGGGTGCGTTCCGAAGCATCGACCGACCCGCTTGGCTTAGCGTCGTGGAATGGGTTTGCCCAAGCCGGGACCGTCGGAGGCATGGATGCCGACGACGAGGCCCCATGGATGGGTTCACGCCGTGTCCCGGCTTGGGCAAGGCCATTCCACGGCGCCCCACACGCGAGCCGTAATCCGACTCCGCCTACAATGCCCGCGATGACCGACAGCCCGTTCAACTGGAAGGTGCCTGCGGGGCGCGCCCTCGAGGCCGCGCTCAACCGGGCGATCGCCCTGGATCCGGAAACGCGCGCCGCGCTCGGGCCATTGCAGGGCCGCAGCGTCGAGCTCGCGGTGGAGGCGCCGCCGCTTGCGCTGCGCTTGCAAGTGCAGGGCGAGCGGCTGACGGTCGGCCCGGTCGATCCGGGCAACGAGCCGGACCTGGGCGTGCGCGCCACGCTGGGCGGCCTGCTGTCGCAGCTGCCGATGCTCCGCCGCGACGATGCGCCGCCGGTGGGGCGCATGCGTGTGTCCGGCGACGCCGACCTCGCGCGGCGGCTGCAGCGCCTGGCCGAACGTTTCGATCCGGACTGGCAGCAACCCTTCGTGGCGGTGTTCGGCGAGATCGTCGGCGTGCAGGTCGCCAGGGCGGTTGCCGCCGGCCTGCGCCATGCGCGCGATGCCGGCCGCGACCTTGCCGAAACCACCGCCGAGTACGTCACCGAGGAATCGCGCGACGTGGTCGGCCGCGCCGAACTGGACGCCTTCCACGACGACGTCGACACACTGCGGGATGACGCCGCGCGCCTGGCCGCGCGCATCGCCCGGCTGCGCCAGTCGCTCGACGAGCGCCCGGGAGCAGCGCGATGAAATCCGGTTTGCGCGCGCTGCGCATCGGCCGCGTGCTGGTGCGCTATCGCCTCGACGACCTGTTGTCCGGCACGCCCGCCGAGCGCTGGCTGCGGTTGATGCGGCCGTTCGTGCCGCGCGCCTCGCGCGAGATTGCGGCGCAACCGCGCGGCGCGCGCCTGCGCCTGGCGCTGCAGGAGCTGGGGCCGATCTTCGTCAAGTTCGGGCAGATCCTGTCGACGCGCCGCGACCTGGTGCCGCCGGACGTCGCCGACGAACTGACCCTGCTGCAGGATCGCGTCGCGCCCTTCGACGGCGAGGCCGCGCGCGCCATCGTCGAACAGGCGCTGGGCCGGCCGGTGGCCGAGGCCTTCGCCAGCTTCGACACCACGCCGCTGGCCTCGGCCTCGATCGCGCAGGTGCATGCCGCGACGCTGTCCGCGCAGGACGCGACCCCGCCGCGCGAAGTGGTGGTGAAGGTATTGCGCCCGGGCATCCGCCGCCAGATCGCGCAGGACATCGCCCTGCTCAAGAGCGTCGCCGCGCTGGTCGACCGCACCCATCCCAGCGCCGACAAGATCCGTCCGCGCGAGATAGTGACTGAGATCGAATCCACGCTCGCCGCCGAGCTCGACCTGCAGCGCGAAGGCGCCAACGCCAGCGTGCTGCGTCGCAACTGGCTGGGTTCGCCCGACCTGTACGTGCCAGAACCGATCTGGAGCCACACCACGGAGCGCGTGCTGACGCTCGAGCGCGTGCGCGGCATCCCCAGCGACGACATCGCCGCGCTCGATGCCGCCGGCATCGACCGCAAGGCGCTCGCGGCCAAGGGCGTGCGCGTGTTCTACACCCAGGTGTTCCGCGACAACTTCTTCCATGCCGACGCCCACGCCGGCAACATCTGGGTCGACATCGACCCCGCGCGCAAGGCCGACCCGCGCTTCATCGCGCTGGACTTCGGGATCATGGGCCAGCTCTCCAGCGAGGACCAGTACTACCTCGCCGAGAACTTCATGGCGATCTTCAACAAGGACTACCGGCGCATCGCCGAGCTGCACGTGCAGGCCGGCTGGATGCCGTCGCACATCCGCATCGACGAACTGGAAGCGGCTGCGCGCGCGGTGTGCGAGCCATACTTCACGCGGCCGCTGAGCGAGATCTCGCTGGGCGAGGTGCTGCTGAAGCTGTTCCGCACCGCCCAGCGCTACGAGCTGACCATCCAGCCGCAGCTGATCCTGCTGCAGAAGACCCTGCTGAGCATCGAGGGCGTCGGCCGCCAGCTCGATCCCGGGATCGACATCTGGGCGGTGGCGCGGCCGGTGCTCGAACGCATCCTGCGCGAGCGTTACAGCCCGCGACGCCTGCTGCGCGAGTTCGGCAAGCGCCTGCCGGAAATGGTCACCCATGCGCCGGACATGCCGCGCCTGCTGCACGCCTGGCTGGAACAGCAGGTCGAGGGCAGGCACGAACTGGCGATGCGATCGGCGGAGCTGGCCGACCTGGCACGTGCCGTGCGCGAGGGGCAGCGTCGCGTGGTCGCGGCCATCGTCGGCGTCGGCGCGGTGCTGGTCGTGGCCGTGCTCTACGCGCTGCGGTGAGTGCGCTGCCGGTCCTGTTCGAGGACCCCTTCCTTGCCGTCGTCGGCAAGCCCGCCGGACTGATGGTCCACGACAGCGCGCTGGCGCGCGGCGAAACCGACTTCGCCGCGGATCGCCTGCGCGAGCAGTTCGGCAAGCCCATCCACCTGGTCCACCGCCTCGACCGCGCCACCAGCGGCTGCCTACTGCTGGCATTCGACCGCGACACCGCCTCGGCGCTGGGCAAGCAGCTGATGTCCGACGGGTTCGAGAAGGACTACTGGGCGGTGTGCCGCGGCTGGCCCGCCGAGTCGCGCTTCACCATCGACCATCCGCTCGACGGCGGCCCGGGCAAGCCGGTGAAGAAGCCGGCGGTCACCGACTTCGAGGTGCTGGCGACCTGCGAACTGCCGATCCCGACCCAGGGTTTCGAGACCTCACGCTACGCCCTGCTCTGCGCGCATCCCCGCACCGGCCGCTTCCGCCAGATCCGCCGCCACCTCAAGCACGCCTTCCACCACCTCGTCGGCGACAGCTCCCACGGCGACGGCCGCCACAACCGCGCGTTCCGGGCCATGGGCATCCACCGCATGCTCCTGCACGCACGCCGCCTGGCCTTCCTCCACCCGCACACCGGCGCGACGGTGGAAGCCGTGGCCGCGCCAGACCATGAATTTGCCAGGGCCCTGGACCTGTTCCCCGCCTACAATCGCTGACATGCGGGTCGGCCACATCACCATCGACGACGACGAGCTGGTCGAGCGCTTCGTGCGCTCCGCCGGGCCGGGCGGGCAGAACGTCAACAAGGTCGCGACCGCGGTCGAACTGCGCTTCGACGTCGCCGGCTCGCCGTCGCTGACCGAGCCGGTGCGCGCGCGGCTGCTGGCCAGGCGCGACCGGCGCATGACCAACGAGGGCGTGCTGGTACTCTCTGCGCAGCGCTTCCGCACCCAGGAACGCAACCGGGAGGACGCGCGCGAGCGCCTGGCCGCCTTCATCGAATCCGGGCTGCATGCGCCGAAGAAGCGGATCGCCACCCGGCCGACCCGGGCCTCGAAGGAGCGCCGGCTGGACGCCAAGCGCCGGAGCAGTACGATCAAGCAGGGACGCGGCCGCCGCGACTGGGACTGACGGGACGACTGACCACATGGGCCAGCCAGCCGAAGACACCGCACACGACGACGTCGTGCTGCCGCTGCCGCCGAACGCGCCCCGGGCCGGCCACGGCCGGTTCGCCCGCTGGGTCGGGCGCACGGTCCTGCGCCTGGGCGGCTGGCACATGGAAGGCGCGTTCCCGGACATCCCGCGGCTGGTGCTGATCGGCGCGCCGCACTCGTCCAACTGGGACGGGATCTGGGGGTTCGCCGCCAAGCTCGCCCTCGACCTGGACATCCGCGTGCTCGGCAAGCACCAGCTGTTCTGGTGGCCGCTGGGCCCGGTGCTGCGCTGGCTGGGGGTGATCGCGGTCAACCGCGACGAGGCGAGCGGCGTCACCGAACAAGCCGCCCGGCTGATCCTGGACGCCGAGCGCTACTGGTTCGGCCTGGCGCCCGAAGGCACGCGCAAGCCCGTCCCCCGCTTCAAGTACGGGTTCTGGAAGATCGCCAAGGGGGCGGGGGTACCGGTGCTGCCGGCGTACTTCGACTACCCGCGCAAGGTCATCGGCATCGGCCCGACCTTCGACCTGGGCGACGACATGGACGCCGACATCCGCCGCATCCAGCGGTGGTACGCGCCCTGGCGCGGCAAGAACCGCAGCGTGGCGCAGGAAAAAGGGGACGGAGGTAATTAAGCGCCGCAAGACCCCTGCAGCATCCGGTCTGCAACGACGCGCTTAATTACCTCCGTCCCCTTTTTCCCGGCCGGCGGCCGCTCCGATGCTATTCTCGCGTTCAACCACGACATGGGAGTCGTGATGACCGCTGACGCCGCCAGCCGGAGGCTGGAAACCGGGATGAAAACCGGCATGGACCCTGGCATGGATCCGTCCACCACCGCACTGACGGCGGAGGAATACGCGCTGTTCGAGCAACTCGGGCGGCCGCGGCTGGTTGCGGCCGGCGAAACCCTGTTCCGGCGCGGCGACCTGGGCACGACCATGTACGTCGTCGTGCAGGGCGAGATCGACCTGGATTTCGGCGACGACCTGGTGCCCAAGCGCCTGGGCCGGCACGAGTTCTTCGGGGAGCTGGGCCTGCTGATCGGCGACCACGCCCGCAGTGCCGATGCCGTGGCGGCCAGCAGCGCGGTCCTGCTGGAACTGCGCCAGGACGAGTTCGAGCCGATGGCACGCCGCGCCCCTACCCTGCTGGCGCATTTCCTGCGCCGGGCGATCGCGCGGGTGGTGCTGAACGAGCAGAGCCTGATCGGGCGCCTGCGCCGCCGCAACATCGACCTGCAGTCCACCCTGGACACCCTGCGCGCCACCACCCACCGGCTCAACCAGACCGAGCAGCTCACCCGCACCGACGAGCTCACCGGGCTGGCCAACCGTCGCGGATTCCAGTTGCACCTGGAACAGCGCCGCCGCAACGACCTGCTGGCCGGCCGCGGGCTGCTGCTGGTCGACTGCGACCGCTTCAAGGGCATCAACGACGAGCACGGCCACCTGGTCGGCGACCGCGTGCTGCAGGGCGTGGCCAACATCCTGCGATCGGCCGCGGGCGTCGACGACATCGCCTGCCGCCTGGGCGGCGACGAGTTCTGCCTGCTGGTCGGAGCCGAGCGCCAGGGCGACATCGTGCGCATCGCCCAGTTCGTGGTCGACACCGCGCATGCGCTGTTCAAGCTGCAGCCGTCGCCGCCGCAGATCACCACCCTGAGCATCGGCGCCTGCCCGGTGTCGCCGCAACAGACCTGGGACGACTGGTACGCCAATGCCGACGCGGCGCTGTACCGCGCCAAGCGCCTGGGCGGCAACCGCGTCGAGTGGCAGGACGACGCGCTGGCGCCGGTCTAGGGATTACCCCATGAACGCACCCGACTCCGGCATCGGCAACGACTCGGGTCCGCAGGTAAGGACCCTGCTGCTGACCGACTTGTGCGACTCGACCACGCTGGTCGAGCGTCTTGGCGACAACGAGGCGGCCGAACTCTTCCGCGCGCATGATCGCCTGGTGCTGAAGCTGCAGCAGCAGTGGCACGGGCGCCTGATCGACCGCTCCGACGGCCTGCTGTTGCTGTTCGAGCGACCGATCGACGGCCTCGGTTTTGCCATGGACTACGTGCGTGGCCTGCGCGACCTGGGCGAACAGCACAAGGTCGCGCGCCATGGCGTCGAATTGCAGGCGCGCGCCGGCCTGCACGTGGGCGAAGTGCTGACCTGGCGCAACAGCGATGCAGCGGTCAACGTGGGCGCCAAGCCGCTCGAGGTCGAAGGCCTGGCCAAGCCGATGGCGGGCCGACTGATGACGCTGGCCCGGCCCGGCCAGATCCTGCTGTCGGCCACCGCCGAACCGCTGGCGCACCGCGCCGCGCGCGAACTCGGCGAGCGCGGCGAGCACCTGTTGTGGAAGTCGCATGGCCGCTGGCGCTTCAAGGGCGTGCCACAACCGCAAGACATCTACGAAGTCGGCGAGCCCGGCATCGCGCCGTTGCGCGCGCCGCAACAGAACCGGGCCAAGGCCTGGCGCGACATCCCGTTGTGGCGCCGCCCGGCCGCGCTCGCCGCCGAACTGCTGCTGGTCGCCGGCCTGGCCGGCGGCACCTGGTTCATGACCCGCCCGCAACCGGCGATCGCCTTCGGCGAACGCGACTGGGTGGTGGTGGCGGATCTTCGCAACCTCACCGGCGACGCGATGCTCGACGATTCCCTGGAACAGGCGTTCCGCATCAGCCTGGAGCAGTCGCGCTACGTCAACGTGCTCAGCGACCTCAAGGCGCGCGACACCCTCGCTCGCATGCGCCGCAAGCCGGACACCCTGCTCGATCGGGCGGTCGCTTCGGAGATCGCGCTGCGCGATGGGGCGCGTGCGGTGATCCTGCCCACGGTCGCCGAGATCGGCGGCCACATACGGGTCAGCGCCGAAGTCATCGATCCCCATACCCAGACGACGGTGTACGCGGCATCCGCCGACGGCAACGGTGCCCAGTCGACGCTGGCTTCGATCGACAAGGTTTCCGGCGAGTTGCGCGGCAAGCTGGGCGAGGCGCTGGAGGCCATCCACAAGAACTCGATGTCGCTGCCCAGTGCGACCACCGGGGATCTCGACGCGCTCAAGGCCTACGCCGTCGGCCGCAAGCAACAGTCCACCGGCGACCAGCTGGCTGCGAAAGGCTGCTACGAACGCGCGGTGGAACGGGACCCGCAGTTCGCCCTGGCCTGGTCCGCGCTGGCTTCGCTGCTTGCCCACACCCTGGGCGAATTCGGCACGGCCGCCAGGTACTTCGACCGGGCTGCGCAACTGCGGGACCGGTTGTCGCCACGCGAATCGCTCAAGCTCGACGTGGCGATGGCGCGGCTGGGCCCGCCGGCCATGGCGATCGAGAAGGCCGACCAGTTGCTCGCCCTGTACCCGGACGAGCTGTCGGTGCACCTGTCGCTGGCGCAACTGCACCTGTGGGAGCGCAACGATGCGGAGTCCGCGCTCGTGCACGCGAGAGCTGCCTCCGCGCCGCCGGCGCAGCGCCTGGGCCTGGCGCACTACATGCAGGGCATCGCCCTGGTCGCGCTGGAAAGGCCGGACGCGGCACTGGGCGAGTTCGCGCGCTCCCGGGAACTGGGCTACGACGGTGCCCGCTACAGCCTTGCCTATGCCCATGCCATGCGCCGCGATTGGGACGGCGTCGCCAGGGCCTTGGAGGGCCAGCGCGTCTCTGGCGCCTATGACCGGGTGGCGATCCCTGCCCAGGCCGCGACGTTCGCGGCCGACCAGCGCAAGTGGGAGGACGCGTTGGCGCTCGCCGGCGAAGCCGTCGACATCGCCGTGCGCGAGGATTCTCCGCTGTACGAAGCCGACGCCCGCATCCGCCGCATGACCATCGAGATCGCCTCCCGACGCCTGCCACGCTCCGAGCTGTCGCGGCGCATCCGCGAGGAACTGGCGTGGCTGGAGTCGAACGCGGAACGCCTCGATGCGGAGCTGGCCGTGTTCCGTCCCTTCGCCATGTCCGCCTACGCAGTGCTGGCCGCGCGCATCGACGATGCGCGGCTCCTGCAATCGGCACGCGACAAGGGGCGGGCGCTGCCGCAACAGGACGGGTACCCGCTCGCCGGACAACTGCAGACCGTCCTCGGCGCAGAACTGGAACGGATCCAGGGCAAGCCGGGCGACGCGACCAGGGATCTGCGCAAGCTGGCTGGCCAGCCCGAGGCCCTCGCGCTGGTCCATGCCACGTTGCGCAGGTCCGAGCTGGCGGCCGGAAACGCCGACGCCGCAGCCCGCGAAACCGGGTGGCTGGTGGCGCACCGCGGGCGCGCCTACGTCGAGCGGCCCGCGTTCGACCTGCTGTCGATGCTCAGCGTGATCGACAGCACTCTGGATGAAGCGACCGCGCTCAGTCCGCCTTGAGCAGCTTCGCGCCCTCGAAATGCATGACCGCGGTCACCTTGGACTCGAGCTTGGCCCGATCGCGGACGATCTGCGCCTTGGGCGCGATCCGGTCGCCGCTCTTGAGCTGAAGGCATGCGCCGCCGGAGACGGCCGCCGCCGTGGACGGGTCGGTGCCCGCCGGCGCCTTGTAGCCCGCCTTGACCAGCGCCGCATGCGCATCCTTCTTGAACAGCCTGCGGAAATCGTTGTCGGTGGACAGCAGGTCCAGCAACTTCTTCGCAACCTTCGGCTCCAGCGGCGCCGGCGCGGCTCCCTTCTTAGCGGCCATCGTTTTCCCCTGTTGGTGGAAGCATTGGTGGAAATCCCCGCACGAAAGCTACGCGGGTCGCTGCCCCCGCACAAGGTCCCGCCGGCGGATTAACCTGTCGTCTCCGCCCCGGTGCCGATCGGACCCAAGTCTGCATGCTCGTGCGTCGCTGCCACATCCTCAGGCTGGAACCCAGGGAACTGGCGAGCTTCGACCTGGCCGGGCTGCTCGCGGGCGGAACCGGCGTGAGCTCGCGAATGCAGTGGTTCGCACATGCGCCGCACCTGGATGCGGCGGTGGAAGTGGACGTGGGCGACATCGAGCTGCTCGGCAGCCTCGGCCCGCATGACTGGACCAGCGCCGTGCCCTTGCGCGCCCGTCATGGAAGCACACGGGTGCAGCGGCTTTTGCGTGCCGGCCTGTTGGTCGGGCGCGGCAAGGCATGGACGCAGGGGCGCCTCGCCGACGAACGATTGCGCGAACAGCATTGGCACGCGAGCGCTGCGCTGCTGCACGCGGATTCCCGCTGGCAGGGCGTGGACGCGGTCCGCGAGAACGCCGCAACCGGGTTGGACCATGCCGCCGGCGTGCGCGAACGTTTCGGTGCGCCGCCCCCCGCCGTGCGCGAGCGCCGACAGCAGGGACGGATCGGCCTGCCGAGATCCAGGGGCGGAAGCTTCGACGAGTTGCTCGACGCGCGCAGTACCTGCCGGAATTTCGACACCAGCCGCCGGATGCTGCCGCGCGCCGCCCTGGCGAAGATGCTGGAGCGGGTCTTCGGCGCCAGGGCCCGGGTGCCGGCAGCCGCGGAATTCGAGCTCCTGAAAAAGACGAGTCCGTCGGGCGGCGCCCTGCATCCGACCGACGCCTACCTGATCGTTCGCCGGGTGCGCGGGGTAGCGCCTGGCCTGTACCACTACGACCCGGTTGCCCACGCGCTGGATCCCATGCCGTGGGCGGGCGGGGAGGCGGGGCTCGCGGCGTTGGCACGGACCGCGGTGGCCGGCCAGGACTACTTCGCCGATGCCCATGTGCTGGTGGTGCTCGCACCGCGCTTCGCCCGCAACTTCTGGAAGTACCGCGACCATGCCAAGGCCTACCGGGTATGCATCCTCGACGCCGGGCACCTGTCGCAGACGCTGTTCCTGTCGGCGACCGAACAGGGGCTGGGTGCGTTCATCACCGCCGCGATCAACGAGGTCGACATCGAGCAGGCGTTCGGTCTCACCGGTTACGTCGACGGCCCGCTGGCGGTATGCGGATTCGGGATCCGGGCGGGCACCATGATCACCTCCGAACTCGATCCGAACCGCAAGGTCTGGCGGACACGCAGCGCCTAGAACGGCGGTGCGATTTTCCGCTCCAGCCGCCGGTAGCCCAGCGCCTCGGCAAGGTGCGCGCTGGCGATCGATTCGCTGGCGGCAAGGTCGGCAACGGTGCGGGCGACGCGCAGGATCCGGTGCATGGAACGCGCGCTGAGCTGGAGCTGGTCGATCGCGCGCTCGAGCATGGCCTGGTCGGCATCCGTCAGCCTGCAGTGGAGGCGCGTCTGCGCGGTGTCCAGCTGCGCGTTTGGCTTGCCTGCGCGTTCATGCTGCCGCGCGCGCGCCGCCTGCACCCGCTCGCGCACGCAGTCGCTGGATTCGCCGGGCGGTGCGTCGGGGCGCAGTTCGGCCGGTGGCAGGCGGGCAACCTCGACGTGCAGGTCGATGCGGTCGAGCAGCGGCCCGGAGACGCGGCCGCGATAGTTGCCGATCATGTCGGCGCTGCAGTTGCAGCGACCTGAAGGATCGCCGGCCCAGCCGCAGGGGCAGGGGTTCATGGCCGCAACGAGCTGGAAGCGCGCGGGGAATTCGTTCTGGCGCGCGGTGCGCGACACGGTGACCGTGCCCGACTCCAGCGGCTCGCGCAGGACTTCCAGCGTGTGTCGTCCCCACTCCGGCAATTCGTCCAGGAACAGCACGCCGTTGTGCGCGAGCGAGATCTCGCCGGGTCGCGCATCGGTGCCACCCCCGACCAGCGAGTTCGCGCTGGCCGTGTGGTGCGGGCTGCGGAACGGCCGCGAGCGCCAGCGCGCCGGGTCCAGGCCGCGTCCGGACACCGAGGCGATCGCCGCGCTTTCCAGCGCCTCGGCTTCGCTGGCTTCGGGCAGTAACGAGGGCAGGCGCGAGGCCAGCAAGGTCTTGCCGCAGCCGGGTGGCCCCAGCAACAGGAGGTGGTGGCTGCCGGCGGCGGCGACTTCC
>NZ_JARUVM010000066.1 GCF_029763755.1 Luteimonas sp. 8-5 | reverse complement strand
CAACCGCCCTAAGCCAACAGCAGCTCACCAGGCCCTATTGCAGGAGGAGTCCATACACGCATTGTTAGGTGGCATTTGCGTCTGCCACTGGGGCTGGAAGTTCGAGCTGCGGTTGCTTGCGCGCCTCGAGCTCGGCACTGTGCCAATGCTGATGTAGCTCTTGCTCCATCCAATCAGTGAGCTGCAAACAACTCTCATATGACTCTAGGAAATACTGATTGTTAATTGGGAGGTGGCATCCTGGCTTGACTCGGGAATGAGATCCACTTTTCCGAATATATGTTTCGTTCGCTATACCGCGATTGTGGATATGGATGTCGCGGGTTGCTTTGATCTCCAGGTAGCAATGGAAGGCCGGACAGGCGAGCAAGTTGATGCCTATAAGCCCATCAAATGCCTCCGCAAACTCAGTTGGGGATTTGTAGGACAAGTCATTGATCAGAGAATCAGTGGCTCTAAGGTGCATCTCTTCAAGTGAAGATGCTTCAAGCACCGCTTGAATCGTGACGGTGCGCTTGGCCCCGATCTTCTGCGGGTACTTGACGACAACCGCTCGGAGAACATCCCCGAGCATGGCCTCGATGATTGTGACAAGCTGCATTACCCCATTAACGCCAAGTTGCGTATAAGAGAGAAAATCGTAGCGATCCAGCAGCTCTTGCTTGGTGTATTTTCGAACAAAAGGCATTACTGTTTTGTCCGCCTTGTACCCAATGGGGTAGGCGATCTCTAGTTCGTCCTTCTGGTCCTCCCTGACGTTCTTGGCCGCATAACCCAATGCCAAGTAGGTAAGTTGTGCCATCTCACCTTGAACAAAAAGGGCGGCACGCGCGCCATCCGCAATGCGGTTCAAATGGTCGCCTAAGTTCAGAGCTGCCATAGATGTCCTGTGCCACCTAACGCCTAGTAGCGCCCACCCGGCGCGATATGAACCCGATACTTACTTCCGTGATCTGGCCGGTCAAGTCCTGAATCTCCTTCGCAAGCATGCACTTGCCGGATCCTTCCCGCACCGCCACTCCATTGCATATCGCGCCATCCACGCTCGGCACCTTGGTTATCGAACGAGATGCGGTGAAAGCGCCGGCCAGCGTTGGAACCCGGGCTCAGCGACGCGCGAGCCGGTAGACGGCGGTCGAGAGCTCGGTCACGCCTTCGGCCTGAAACCCCGGCTGCTGGGCCAGGATGTCGCGCCGCTCCAACACCTCGACGTTCCAATCCCGTCCAAACCGTTCCATGACTTCGGCCTCCGCCACGCTGAATGGCGGCCCCTGCTTCTCGTCCTGGGGATACTCGAGGGCAATCAGCAGCCCACGGCACCCTTGCGGCAGCCGGGCATACAGCTCGCCCACGTAGCGAGTGCGAAGCTCAGGGGGCAGGGCGATCACTGCAGCCCGGTCATAGACGGCCGCGCAGTCCGCCAGCACTTCGACATCCAGCCCGAACGCATCCCCCAGGATGATCTCGATCCCGCCGGCTTCGAAGTGGGTGCCGTAACGGGTCTTGCGCTGTTCTGGCTTGAGCCCGTGCTCGTCGAAAAACTGCTCCACCGCCAGCGGCGACAGCTCGACGCCAAGCACGCGATACCCCTGCGAGGCGAACCACGCCATGTCCAGCGACTTGCCGGCCAGCGGCACGAATACGCGGCTGCCCGGTGCGACACCCAGCGACGGCCAGTGCTTGAGCAGCAACGGGAACGGCTTGTCGTTGTGGAAGCCGATGCGGTTTTCTTGCCAACGCTGGTGCCAGAATTCTGGTTGCATTTCTATCGCGGCTTCCGCCGCTCCTACGGGTCAGGGGGCGATGGAGAGGCCGTCTACTTTTTGCCAGCCGCGGGGGAGGAGGCCGCCTCGGGAGGCGCGCTTGCCGAGGTAGGGCTCGAGGTCCTTGAACGACAGCGTCATGGTGCGCGCGCCGGAATGCACTGCGAGCGATCCGCCCGGGGGCACAACGGCCACGGCGACCACGCGCTCGGTACCGAGCTTGGCCTTGGGGATTTCGATGATCTTGTTGCCCTTGCCCTTGTCGAGTTCCGGCAACTCGGCCACCGGGACGGCCAACAGGTGGCCGGCGCTGGTCACCGCCACGATGCGGTCGTCGTCGACCGACGATACGGCGGCGGGCTGCAGGATCTTCGCTCCCGTCGTCAGCGACTTCATCGCCTTGCCGGCCTTCTGCCGCGAGAGCAGGTTCTCGAAGCGGGTGACGAAGCCGTAGCCGTGCGAGGACGCGAGCACGAAGCGGTGGTCGTTCTCGCCGGTGACCAATGCACGGAACGATGCGCCCGCTGCCGGCGAGAAGCGCCCGGTCAGTGGCTCACCGTTGCCGCGTGCACTGGGCAGCGAGTGCGCGGCGGTCGAGTAGCTGCGCCCGGTCGAATCGATGAAGGCGACCTGCTGGTTGCTGCGCCCCTTCACCGCGGCCAGCAACGAATCGCCTTCGCGGTAGGACAACCCGGCGGCGTCGACGTCGTGGCCCTTGGCCGCGCGCACCCAGCCCTTGTCGCTGAGCACGATCGTCACCGCTTCGCTGGGCACCAGCTCGGTCTCGTCGATGGCCTGCGCGGCCTGGCGCGCGACCAGCGGCGACATGCGCGCGTCGCCGAACTTCTTGGCGTCGGCCAGCAGTTCGTCCTTGATCAGCTTGCGCAGCTTGGCCTTGCTGCCCAGTGTCGCGATCAGGCGATCGCGCTCGGCATCGAGTTCGTCCTGTTCGCCGCGGATCTTCATCTCTTCCAGCCGCGCGAGCTGCCGCAGCTTGGTGTCGAGGATGTAGTCGGTCTGTTCCTCGTCCAGGCCGAAACGCGCCATCAGCACCGGCTTGGGTTCGTCCTCGGTGCGGATGATGCGGATCACTTCGTCCAGGTTGAGGTAGGCGACCAGCAGGCCTTCGAGCAGGTGCAGGCGGCGCTCGACCTTGGCCAGGCGATGCTGCAGGCGGCGGGTCACGGTGTCGCCGCGGAACACCAGCCATTCGGCCAGCAACTCCTTGAGGTTCTTGACCTGCGGACGGCCGTCCAGGCCGATCACGTTCATGTTGACCCGGAAGCTCTTCTCCAGGTCGGTGGTTGCGAACAGGTGACCCATGAGCTGCTCGGCGTCCACGCGGTTGGAGCGCGGGATCAGCACGATGCGGGTGGGGTTGGCGTGGTCGGATTCGTCGCGGATGTCCTCCAGCCACGGCAGCTTCTTGGCGCGCATCTGCACCGCGATCTGCTCGATCACCTTCGACGGCGAGACCTGGTGCGGCAGGGCGGTGACCACGATGTTCGACTGCTCGCGCGAGTACGTGGCGCGGGCGCGCACGCTGCCGGTGCCGGTTTCGTACATCGTGCGCAGGTCGGCGGTGGCGGTGATGATCTCGGCCGCGGTCGGGTAGTCCGGGCCGCGCACGTGCTCGCACAGGTCGCGCACGCTGGCGTCGGGATCCTCGAGCAGGCGGATGCAGGCGCTGACCACTTCGCCCAGGTTGTGCGGCGGCACGTCGGTGGCCATGCCCACCGCGATGCCGGTGGTGCCGTTGAGCAGCAGGTGCGGCAGCCGCGCCGGCATGAACGCCGGTTCCTCCAGCGTGCCGTCGAAGTTCGGGTTCCAGTCCACCGTGCCCTGGCCCAGTTCGCCCAGCAGCACTTCGGCAATCGGCGTGAGCTTGGATTCGGTGTAGCGCATCGCCGCGAACGACTTGGGGTCGTCGCTGGAGCCGAAGTTGCCCTGGCCGTCGATCAGCGGGTAGCGGTACGAGAACGGCTGGGCCATCAGCACCAGTGCTTCGTAGCAGGCGCTGTCGCCGTGCGGGTGGTATTTGCCGATCACGTCGCCGACGGTGCGCGCGGACTTCTTCGGCTTGGCCGTGGCCGCCAGTCCGAGTTCGCTCATGGCGTAGATGATGCGCCGCTGCACCGGCTTGAGGCCGTCGCCGATGAAGGGCAGGGCGCGGTCCAGGACCACGTACATCGAGTAGTCGAGATAGGCGCGCTCGGCGTACTCGCGCAGGGGGATCTGTTCGAAGCCGTGGAAGGCCGGTCGTACCGTTTCGTTCATCCCCGCATTGTAAAGCCCGTGGGAGCGGCGGCAGCCGCGACGCTAAGCCAAGCGGGTGGGTCGATGCTTCGGCCGCGAAGGTGCTCCGGGCGTCGCGGGAAAGGTGGTGCGCTTTGGCGAAATCAAGGAGGAGGCCGGGCCGCAGGCCCGGCCGGGGGACATTCGCCAAAGCGGACCGCCTTTCCGGCGTAAGCACGCCAGGACATCGCGGCTGCCGCCGCTCCTACGATGGGGCGAGGGCCCAGTGCCAGGGTTCGTAGGCGATGCCGTGCGGGTTGCCGCGCGGGTAGCTCAATCCGAACCCGTGGGCCCCGGCATTGGCCTGCAGCCACGCGAATGCCGGGGTAGCCTCGAACGACTCCTCGGCTGGCGGCTCGTCGGGGGTGCCGATGTCCAGGGCCAGGCCGGAATGGTGCTCGCTGTAGCCGGGCGCGGCGTTGACCGTCAGGATCGCCTCGACCGCCTGTCCCTGCGCCAGCTTCCGCTCGAAGATGCCGAGCTGGTAATCGTGGCTGCGATAGCCGGAGATCGCCTCCAGCACCACGCCATCGCGCAGGGCATCGGCCTGCATCGCGTTCCAGGCCAGGGCGCCATCGGCGTGCAGCCACAGCGGCCGGCGGAAACGGTCGAAGCCGGCCAGGGCCAGCCACTCGGGTTCGGGCACCAGGGCCAGGCCGGTGCGCGCGGCGTAGTCGTCGCCGTCGATGCCGAGCCGGTCCAGGCGTTCGCGCAGGCGTTCCAGCGGCAGCGCCGGTACCGCCTCGATGCCCGGCCTGCGGCGACCGCGGAAGTTCGCGATCCGGCGCATCGCCTCGTCCAGCCCGGGTGCGGTGGCATACGCGGGGCGCAACGGTTTCAGCGCGCCATCGACGACCACCGCCAGGTAGCGGCCATCCTGCTTGCGCCGCAGGACCCGTTCGGCACCCGCGAGCAGGCGCGCGTCGTGGTTGCCACGCGCGCGCAGCAGGCCGCCAGGCCAGGCTTCGACCAGCGCGGTGTTCAGGAGGACGGCGGCGGGATGGCGGTCTGCGCGCATCCCCGCAGGTTAGCTGTGCGGGGCAGGCGGTGCCAGTTCGCGCAGGCGTTCGAGCAGTGCCTGCGGCCGGCGCGGCTCAAGCAGCAGGGTGTAGCCGCGGGTCGTGGGTAGCCACAGCAAGCGCTTGCCGCCGGCGGCGGCCACGAACAGCTTGTCCAGGTCGCGGGAGCGGAAGGCGCCGCCCTTGAACGCGAACGCGGCCATGGCGTTGGTCTTGATCATCGGCTTGCGCCCCGGATGCTCGTCGAGCGAGATCACGCGCGCCGCTTCCAGGTCCAGCTCAGGCCACGCCAGCTTGCGCTGGTACATCGCCGTGACCACCTCCAGCCCGGACGCGTCCACCGTGACCCGGTGCCGGCGCATCAGCCGGTCGAGCAGCAGCGCGAGCACGATGGCGCCGGCAATGGCCAGCACCGCCACCTTCCAGCTCTCGCCGGCGAGGATGACGCCGACCAGCAGCGGCACGGTGCACAGCGCGACCATCAGCAGCCGCGTGCGGATGCCGACCGGCTGCAGTTGCCAGGGTGCGTCGGCGTCGTTCATAGCGGTCCCATGGATGCCAGCGGTGCGATCACGTGCAGCACGATGTCGGCGCTGAAGTGGCCCAGCATCGCCATCTCGATCCCACGCTTCCAGTACAGCCAGCCGAACACCAGGGCGCCGATGGCATTGAGCAGCACGGTGCGTACGACCACGATCGAGGACAGGCCCCAGAGCTTCTCGGCCGCGGGCAGGTGGCCGGCGCCGAAGGCGATGGCGGCAATCACGATCGCGAGCCAGAACAGCGGTGCGCGCGGGCGATGGCGCCCTGCCAGCGTGAGCATCCACACCAGCAGCGTCATCAGGAACAGGCGCAGCTGCAGTTCCTCGGCGATGCCGCCGTAGAACGAGGCGAGCAGGCCTTCGACCGCCGTGGTCGCGGCAGTGCCAGCCGAAGCAGGGTGCAGCCGCTCGGGCAGCATCGGATCCAGCGCCAGGCTCACGAGCAGGATTGCAACTGCGGCGAGCACGCCCAGCAGGATCGAGTTCCAGGGGCGCAAGGTCGCGACGGTGGCGGTACGCGGCGCCCCGAACCAGCCTTGCAGCACCGGGCTGCCCAGGCCCACGCGATGCCCCATGCGCAGGCCCAGCAGCGACAGCACGCCGAGCAGCACCAGCGCCTGCACGCCTTGCACCAGCGCCAGCATCGGGAACGACAGCGACACGTTGGCGAAGGCTTCCGGCGTCAGCCGCCGCAGATAGGGCAGGACCGCAACGGCCGCCAGGCCGGCGAGCACGCCCCAGGTGGCGGCCGTGGCGAGATCGGGTTTCCACGGAGCCTTGGTCGCGGGCGATCGTTCACTTGCCATCGTCGTCTCCCTCGCCGGGCGCCTTCAGCCGCCCGGCTTTGCGCAGCGCATCGCGCAGCACGTACTCGATCTGCGCGTTGAGGCTGCGGAGCTCATCGTCGGCCCAGCGCTGCGCCGCCGCCAGGACCTCGGCGTTGATGCGCAGCGGGTAGGCCTTCTTCTCCGCCATTTCAGTACAGCGAGCCGGTGTTCACGATCGGCTGGGTCGAACGGTCGCCGCAGAGCACGACCAGCAGGTTGCTGACCATGGCGGCCTTGCGTTCCTCGTCCAGCTGCACCACGCCGTTCTTCTGCAGTTCGTCCAGCGCCATCTCGACCATGCCCACGGCGCCGGCCACGATGCGCGTGCGCGCGGCGATGATCGCGTTGGCCTGCTGCCGCTGCAGCATCGCCTGGGCGATTTCCGGTGCGTATGCGAGATGGCTGATGCGTGCCTCGAGCACCTTCACGCCCGCGTCGGCCAGGCGCTCGGCGAGCTCGTCGCCCAGGTGCTGGCTGATCTCGGCGGCGTGGCTGCGCAGCGACACCTGGCCTTCCTCGTGCTGGTCGTAGGGATAGCTGGTGGCCATGGTGCGCAGCGCGGCCTCCGACTGGATGTGCACGAAGCTTTCGTAATCGTCGACGTTGTAGACAGCCTCGGCCGAGTCGACCACCTGCCACACGATCACCGCCGCGATCTCGATCGGGCTGCCTTCCAGCTCGTTGACCTTGAGCTTGCCGCTCTCGAAGTTGCGCACGCGCTGGCTGACCTTGCGCTTGGCATAGAAGGGGTTGTTCCAGCGCAGGCCGTTCTCCTTGACCGTGCCGACGTACTTGCCGAACAGGCTCAGCACCGCGGCCTGGTTGGGCTCGACCATGTACAGGCCGACCAGGGTCAGCAAGGCGACGACGGCGACCACGACGCTGCCCAGGATCAGCCAGCCCGAGACCATGCCGTCGGGCGTGTTGACCGCGGAGACGAAGCCCCACACGGCCAGGGCGGTGAGCAGGAGGACGCCGAACAGGTAGGGAATGCCCGGCAGCGAGCGGATGGGGTTCTCTTTCATGACACGGTCCTTGGTCGCGGCCGGAATGGCCACGAGATATTGATATCAATCTGATATCAGTCTGTCAAGGATTCAAATGCAGCAGCGGGGCCGGGCTCAGCTCCCCGCTGGCGTACAGCGCCCGGTTGTCGTCGCTCCAGCCCAGGGCCTCGCCCTGGGGAAGCCAGGGCAGCGGGTGGACCTCGGGCTTGCGGGCCAGCGCCTGGGCCCAGCCCTCGCGGGCGCGGCGCGGGTAGATGAGCACGTCGCGATAGGTCAGCACGGCCATGGCATGGCGGTCGCGGGCGATGTCTGCTGCGGTGACCTGGCTGCGCAGCCGGGCCATTTCCGGGTTGGCGCGGACTTCCTCCTCGTCGCCCTGGGGGACGCCGGCCAGCTCGCCCAGGCGGGTCGCGACCAGGGGCTCGCCGTCGTCGTCGCCGGCCACGGGGCGCAGGGGCAGGGCGAACAGTTCCGGCGGCTGTCGCTTCTTGGAGATGAGCAGCACCTGGTTGCCGGCTGCGTCCACGGCCACGGCCTCGCAGTCGCGGGCGCCGCCGGGCCAGCTGAAGACGATCGACCAGGCCGGGGCCACGGTCGCGTCGGCCAGGGCGTCGGGCTCGGGCACCACGTGCAGCTGCAGGGTCTTGCGCAGGCCGCCGTTGTCGCCGGTGTCGGCGACCAGCAGGTAGTGGCGTCCGTCCAGTTCGAAGGTGGCGATGTCTTCCCAGTCGGTGTTGTCCACCCCGGCGATGTCCAGCGTGGCGATCTTGCCGCCGCGATGGCTCACCGCATACACCCGCGCCTCGTTGCCGCCGTCGTTGAGCATCCACAGGGTGTCGGCGTGGCGGTGCGAGGCGGCCAGGCCGCTGACCTCGTCGAGCTCGGCGTCCAGCATCAGCCCCGACAGCTGGGTGAAGGGCGGGGCGCTGCAGGCGGCCGCGAGCAGGGTCGCGGCCAGGCCCGTTGCGGCCAGGGGCAGGAGGGGACGGAATCGGACCGGCATCGTCGAAGCATCGCACGGCCCGCGGTTAAGATGGCGCCCATGCCTACCATCGGAACGCCACTGACCCCGCACGCCAAGCGTGTCCTGCTGCTCGGTTCGGGCGAACTGGGCAAGGAAGTGGCGATCGAACTGCAGCGCTTCGGCGTCGAGGTGATCGCCGTGGACCGCTACGCGGACGCGCCGGCCATGCAGGTCGCCCATCGCAGCCACGTCATCGACATGCTCGACGGCGACGCGGTGCGCGCGGTGATCGAGCGTGAACGGCCGCAACTCGTGGTGCCGGAGATCGAGGCGATCCACACCGAGACCCTGGTGGCGCTGGAACGCGAGTGGAAGCAGGCGCAAGACGACGGCAATCCGACTGCGCGCGTGATCCCGACCGCGCGCGCCGCGCGCCTGACCATGGACCGCGAAGGCATCCGCAGGCTGGCCGCGGAGGAACTGGGCGTGCCGGTGTCGCCGTACCGCTTCGTCGACACCATCGAGGACTATCGTGCCGCGATCGAGGTGCTGGGTCTGCCGTGCGTGGTCAAGCCGGTGATGTCGTCGTCCGGCCACGGCCAGAGCATCGTGCGCAGCCTCGACGAGGCCGACGCCGCGTGGGAGTACGCGCAGACCGGTGGCCGCGCCGGCGCCGGCCGCGTGATCGTGGAAGGCTTCATCGACTTCGACTACGAGATCACCCTGCTGACCGTGCGCCATGTCGGCGGTACAAGTTTCTGCGAACCGATCGGACACCTGCAGCGCGACGGCGACTACCGCGAGAGCTGGCAGCCGCAACCGATGTCGAGCCACGCGCTGGCCGCAGCCCAGGGCATCTCGCGCGAAGTCTCCGACGCGCTCGGCGGCTGGGGCGTGTTCGGCATGGAGTTCTTCGTCAAGGGCGACAAGGTGTGGTTCTCGGAAGTGTCGCCGCGCCCGCACGACACCGGCCTGGTGACGCTGGTGTCGCAGGACCTGTCGGAGTTCGCGCTGCATGCGCGCGCGATCCTGGGCCTGCCGGTACAGGCCCAGGACGGCGAGGTCATCCGCCAGCTCGGTCCTTCCGCTTCCTGCGCGCTGCTGGCCGAGGGCCATGGCGTACCGGTGTTCAGCGAGATCGGTGCGGCGTTGCGTCATCCCAACGTGGCCCTGCGCCTGTTCGGCAAGCCGCGCGTGGCCGGCCATCGCCGCGTCGGCGTGACCTTGGCGCGCGGCGCCGATGTCGACGATGCGCGCCGGATCGCGCGCGAAGCCGCCGCAGCGCTTACCATCGACCTGGTCTGAGCCAGAGGAACGGATCCCGCGAATGAACGACAGTAACGGCTATGCGGTGTTTTTCTTCCCGCAGGCGCTCGAGGCGCTGGGCGATGCGATCAAGCCCTACCTGCAGGACAGTCCCGCCGGCCCGCACGTGCTGTGCCGCGAGATCGACACCGGCGGCGCGCTGATCGAGATGGCATTGCAGGGCGTCACCGCCGACGGCCGTACGGTGCAGCTGGAACTGATGGTGCCGGGCTCGATGGTGCGCATGATCGTGTCCAGCCAGAGCGACGGCAATTTCGGCTTCGGCCCGCGCGACCACATCCAGCCGTCGATCGTCGTCCCGGAAGAAAATTGACCGTGGGAGCGGCGGAAGCCGCGAAAGCCGCGAAATCTCAGAGCGCCTTCCACTCCCGCCCGTCGAACCCCTCCAGCGGCCGGAACCTGCGCTTGTAGTCCATCTTCGCGTGGCCGTCGATCCAGTAACCCAGGTACAGGTGGCTGCGTCCGTCGCGGCGTGCCCAGGCCAGCTGCTGCAGGATCGCCAGCGTGCCCAGCGAGCGCGCGCGTTCGTCCGGGTCGAAGAAGGTGTACACCGCGGACAACGCCGTTTCGCCCACGAGGTCGGTCACCGCCACCCCCAGCAGGCGATGGCTGCCGTGTTCGCGCAATTCCAGGAAGCGCCCCTGCGACCAGCTGCCGACCAGGAACTGGTCGAACTCGAGCGCGCCGTGGTCGTCCATGCCGCCGCCGCGATGCCGCGCCTGCAGGTAACGCCTGTATAGCGCCAGCTGCTCGTCGGTGCGCTCCGCCTGCACGATGCGCACGTCGACGTCGGCATTGCGTGCCAGGCAGCGGCGCTGGCTGCGGTCCGGAACGAAGTCGGCGACCGGCACGCGCACCGCGATGCACGCGCGGCAGCCGCGGCAGTTGGGGCGGTAGACAAGATCGCCGGAGCGGCGGAAGCCGGCGCCCAGCGCCAGCGGATACAGCCGCGACAGGCGTTCGTCGCGCGGGTCCAGCACCAGGTCGCGGGCGATGCGCTCGGGCCAGTAGCCGCACGGGTGGTCGCCGGTATGGAATACCCGCAGCCCCGTGTCGCTCATGCCCGCTTCGTCGCCTGGCGTACTGCCCATGCGCGCAGCATAGCGCCGCCGGCCTGCTGTCCGGAGACTGAACGCGGCCGGCCGCGGGTCAACGCCCGCCCGGGCAGGGCGTTGAAGGTGTCGATGGCGGCGCCGTGCCGCCCGTACTGGAGACACGCATGAACCGCATCGCATTGATCGCACTCGCCCTGGCCGCGGCCACGGCGTCCAGCGCCGCGCTGGCCCAGCAACATGGCAAGCATGGCTTCGGCAAGCATGCCTACGCCCAGCACCATCGGCAGCATGCGCGCGGCATCGCCGGCCTCGACGCCGATGGCGACGGCCGCATCTCGCGCGACGAAGCCGCGGGCAAGGGCCGCATGTCGGGCATGCTGGTGAAGAACTTCGACGCCATCGACGCCAACCGCGACGGCCACATCGTCCGTACCGAGCTGCGCGCCTGGCACGAGCGCCAGAAGCCGGTGCGCGAGGCCGAGCGCGCCAAGCGTTTCGAGCAGCGCTACGCCGCCGCCGACCTCAATCGCGACGGGAAGCTGAGCAAGGTCGAAGTGACCGAGAAGATGCCGCGCATGGCCAAGGGTTTCGCCTGGATGGACGACAACCGCGACGGCTTCCTCAGCCGCGCCGAGCTCCGCGCCCGGTAATCAAAGCAGCACGATCACCCGCCAGCCGCGCGCGTCGTGCGAGACCTCGTAGGTTTCCACCACCGGGGTCGCGCCGGCCGCGCGGCTGCGCGCCAGGCTCACTTCACCAGCGCCCGCTGCGTTGCGCACGTGGTAGCTGCTGATCGCCAGGCGCGGCACGTCGCTGGCCGGACACTGTGACAGCGCGATGACCTGGCCGGGCGTTTCCGGCAATGCGGCAAGCAGCGACGGCGCGGGATCGTGACCATCCACGGACAGGCATACCGCCTGGTCCTGGCGGGTCGGCAGTTCGCCGGCCAGCACCGCCACGGCGAGTTCATCGGGTACCGGCGAGTCGCCGGCGGGCAATGGCGCAACGGCCACGGCCGGCGCCTGCGGCGATGGCGCGACGGGATCCAGGTGGGTGAAGAACGCAAGCACCATGACGATGGCGATCACGCCCAGCAGGCCCAGCTTGAGCCGGAACGCGCGCCGGCGTCCGGCGACGTCGGCGGCCATGCGCTCCTCGGTGCGGAACACCGGCAGCCGGTAACCGGTGTCGCCGCGGGTACTGTCGAGCAATCCCAACTCGCGCAGCATCGCGCGGGCGCGCGGCTGGTCGTCGGAGCGCACCACCCACACCGCCGGCATCGGTTCGGTACGCGCGTCGTCGCGGTAGCTGAAATTGCCGCGCAGTCCGCCTTTGTACGCGCGGCGCTGGGTGACCTTGACCTCGATGCCCTCGTCGCGGAGCAAGGTGGCGACGCGCTCGACGTTTTCCAGCCGCGGGCTGCTGAAGACCTGGCGCATCAGTCGGCCACCACGCGGATCAGGCCTTCCTGTGCGGTGCTGGCCACCAGTTTGCCGGCGCGGTCGTAGACCAGGCCGCGGGCCAGGCCGCGGCCACCCTGCGCGCTCGGGCTGTCGAGCGAATACAGCAGCCATTCGTCGGCGCGGAACGGACGGTGGAACCACATCGCGTGGTCGAGCGAGGCCATCTGCACGTTCGGCTGGTAGTAACTGATGCCGTGCGGGAACGTCGCGGTGCCCAGCAGGTGGAAATCCGAGGCGTACGCCAGCAGCGTGCGATGCAGTTCCGGCGAATCGCCCACGCGCTCTGACAGGCGGAACCACACCTGCTGGAACGGCGGCCGCTTCGGCGGCTTCAGGTCGTCGCGCGGATAGACGTGGCGGAACTCGAACGGACCCATCCGCGACAGCCAGCGTTGCACCTTGGTCGGCAGCTTCTCGAACACGTCCGGCGGCAGCGCGGGGGCCGGTTCGATGTCCTCGGGCATCGGCACCTCGGGCATCGACAACTGGTGTTCGCCGCCGCCCTCGTGTTCCTGGAACGAGGCCGCGCAGAAGAAGATCACCTGGCCGTGCTGGATCGCGGTGACCCGGCGCACCGAGAAACTGCCGCCGTCGCGGGTGCGGTCGACGTGGTAGACGATCGGATGCTCGATGTCGCCGGCGCGCAGGAAATAGGCGTGCAGCGAGTGCGCATCGCGCGGCGTGGTCATCGTCGCCTGCGCCGCGGTCAGCGCCTGGCCCAGGACCTGGCCGCCGAACACGTACTTGGTGCCGATGTCACGGCTCTGGCCACGGAACAGGTTGTCCTCGAGGCGCTCCAGCGCGAGCAGGTCGATGAGTTCGGCGACGGGCGCGTTCGGGGCGGTATCGGTCATCCGGGCAGTATACGGGCCAGCGGCACCGCGGCCTGCACGCGATCCCACGGGAACAGGGGGCCGGGATCGCGCTTGCGCCGCACCTTCACCCCGGGGTCGTCGCTGGCCGCCACCTCCTCGCGGTCCAGGTCCTCGTGCCCGGCGATGTCGCGCAGGGCGGGCAGGGCCCGGCGCAGGTGTGCGAGCAGGGCGATCAGCGCATCCACCTGCGCATCGGGATAGGCCTCTTCCATCGCCTGGTGGCCGGCGTCCAGCCAGTCCGGCCAGCGCCCGGTGTTGACCAGTTCGATCCCGATCGCGCGCGCGTTGTGCCCGCGCACATGGTGCGCCACGCGGTCGTCGCCGACCCAGCGTTCGATGCGGCCGTCGCGGTCGATGTAGTAGTGCCCGCTGTTGCCGGTGCCGGATTTCGGATACAGCACCCGCTCGCCGTACTCGCGCGCGGTCGCCAGGTCCGGCAGTTCCGTGCAGTGGACCACCACCAGTTCGACCCGTTCCAGCGGCCGCGACTGCAGCGCGCCGGTGTAGGGCAGGGGACGTTCAATGACGTGCGGGGCGGCGGCGTTCGGCATTGCGCGGATGCTAGCATCGCGCCATGCGCGGCCACTGCATCCTCTCCCACGGATTCGAAAGCGGCCCGGACGCGACCAAGGTCACCGCCCTGTCGGCGGTGGCCGAACGCCACGGCTGGACCCACGAACGCCCCGACTACACTGACCTGGACGCGCGGCTGGAGGTCAGCCGCGTGGGCGACGTGCCCGCGCGCCTGCAAAGGCTGCTCGAGCTCGCGCGCGACGCCTCCTCGCGCGGACCGGTGCTGCTGGCCGGCTCCAGCCTCGGCGCATGGATCTCGGCCCGGGTGTCGCTGGAAGTGCCCGTCGCGGGCCTGTTCCTGCTCGCCCCGCCGGTGCGGATGGCGCCGGCGCCGGACATGGACGTCGCGCACGGCGTCCCGGTGTCCATCGTGCACGGCTGGAACGACGAACTGATCGATGCCGCCCAGGTCGTGGACTGGTCGCGCGCGCGACAGGCGCGCCTGCTGCTGGTCGACGACGGCCATCGCCTGGCATCGAGCGTTGGCGACTGCGCCGACGCCTTCGACGCGCTGTTGGCCTCGCTGCGCTGATGGGCCTGCACTGATGGATTTCTTCGCAAGCTGCGGCAAGGGTCTGGAATACCTGCTGGCCGACGAGCTGCTGGCACTGGGCTGCAGCCACGCCACCGCGACGGTGGCCGGCGTCAACGCCCAGGGAACGCTGGCCGATGCGCAGCGCGCGGTGATGTGGTCGCGCCTGGCCAGCCGCGTGCTGTGGCCGCTGGCCACGTTCGACTGCGCCGACGAACACGACCTGTATGCCGGCGCGGCGGCGGCCGACTGGCCGCGCCACCTGGACGCCTCGATGACGCTGGCGGTCGACGCGCACGTCTCCGGCAGCGGCATCACCCACGCGCGCTACGCCGCGCAGCGGCTCAAGGATGCGGTGGTGGACGTGCTGCGTGAGGCGACGGGCGCGCGACCGGACGTCGACACCGAGGCGCCGGACCTGCGCCTGAACCTGGTGGTGCGCAAGGGCAGGGCGATCGTTTCGGTCGACCTGGGCGGCGGCCCGATGCATCGTCGCGGCTGGCGCGACACCCAGGGCGAGGCACCGCTGAAGGAGAACCTGGCCGCCGCCGTGCTGCTGCGCGGCGACTGGCCGCGCGTGCATGCCGAAGGCGGCGCGCTGCTCGACCCGATGTGCGGCAGCGGCACGCTGCTGATCGAAGGCGCGCTGATGGCGGCC
>NZ_JARUVM010000065.1 GCF_029763755.1 Luteimonas sp. 8-5 | reverse complement strand
ACACCCAGGGCGAGGCACCGCTGAAGGAGAACCTGGCCGCCGCCGTGCTGCTGCGCGGCGACTGGCCGCGCGTGCATGCCGAAGGCGGCGCGCTGCTCGACCCGATGTGCGGCAGCGGCACGCTGCTGATCGAAGGCGCGCTGATGGCGGCCGACGTCGCCCCGGGGCTGCAACGCCACGGCGAGGCGATGCCCACGCGCTGGACGGGCTTCGACGTGGCGGCATGGCGGCAGTTGCGCGACGAGGCGCTGGCCCGCGAAACCGCCGGCCGCGCCGCGCTGCAACCGGTGTTCAACGGCAGCGACCTCGACCCGCACGCGATCCGCGCCGCGCGCCGCAACGCCGCCAAGGCCGGCGTCGAGACCGTGATCACGTTCCAGGTCGCCGACGTGCAGGCGCTGCCGTCCCAGGCGTCGCCGCGTGGCCTGGTGGTCTGCAATCCGCCCTACGACGCGCGCCTGGCGGCCGACCCCGCGCTATACCGCGCGCTGGGCGATGCGCTCAAGCGCAGCGTGCCGGGCTGGCGGGCAGCATTGCTGTGCGGCGACGCCGAACTGGCGCGCGCCACCGGCCTGCGTGCGGCGAAGAAATACCAGGTGTTCAACGGCGCGCTGGAATGCACCCTCATCGCGGTGGATCCCGTCGCGCCGCCCGAGCGCGAACGCGCGCCCGATGCTCAGCCGCGCGAGGCGCCCGAAGGCCAGCAGATGGTCGCCAACCGCCTGCGCCGTAACCTGCGCACCCTCAAGGCCTGGCGCGAGCGCGAAGGCGTGGAATGCTTCCGCGCCTACGATGCCGACATCCCCGAATACGCCGCTGCCATCGACGTCTACACCGAGGCCGGCGACGACGCGCGGCGCTGGCTGCACGTGCAGGAATACGCCGCGCCGGCCGACGTCCCCGCCGCGCTCGCCCGTACCCGCCTCAACAACCTGCTCGCCGCCGCGCGCGAGGTGTTCGACGTGCCGCGCGAGCGCGTCGCCCTCAAGACCCGTGCCGTGGGCAAGGGCGGCAGCAAGTACGCGCGCACCGCGGACCGTCGCGGCGAGACCATCGTCGTGCGCGAGGGCGACGCGCTGCTGCGCGTCAACCTGTTCGACTACCTCGACACCGGCCTGTTCCTCGATCACCGCCCGATGCGCCTGCGCATCGCCGGGGAAGCCGCCGACACCCGCTTCCTGAACCTGTTCGCCTACACCGGCGCGGCCACCGTGCACGCGGCGCTCGGCGGCGCCCGCACCACCACCACCGTCGACCTGTCGGCGACCTACCTGCAGTGGTGCGCCGACAACCTGCGCACCAACGCCATCGGAGGCGCCAAACACCAGCTCGTCCAGGCCGACGCCCTGCAATGGCTGGAGGCCGACCGCGGCCAGTATGACCTGGTGTTCTGCGACCCGCCCACGTTTTCCAACTCCACGCGCGCAGGCGACTTCGACGTCCAGGCCAGCCACGTGCGCCTGCTGCGCGCGGCCGTGGCCCGGCTGGCGCCGGGCGGGGTGCTCTACTTCTCCAACAATTTCCGCCGCTTCCGCCTCGATGCCGAGGCGATCGCCGCCTTCGCCCACTGCGAGGACATCAGCGCCGCCACCATCCCCCCGGACTTTGGCAGGAATCCTCGCATCCATCGCACCTGGCGCCTGGAAGCAAGGTAGCCGGGAATCGGTAGCCGGTAGCCGGAAAGCGCCTTCCGGCTCCCGGCTACCGGCTACCGGCTCCCAAATTTGGAACGATGTGTGCGACCGCACCCGCTTGGATCGCGTGTCGCCCACCGCCATGCTCTCCCCAGTCCCCAAGGGAGTCCGCTCCATGACCACCATCCCCGCCACCGTCACCCGCACCCTGCGCGGCTCGCCGACCTCCGACGGCGCCGGGGTGAAGCTCACGCGCGTCATCGGCACCCCGCAGCTGGAGATGCTCGATCCGTTCCTGATGCTCGACGAGTTCGGCACCGACCGCGCCGAGGACTACATCGCCGGCTTCCCGTCCCATCCGCACCGCGGCTTCGAGACCGTCACCTACATGCTCGACGGACGCATGCGGCACAAGGACAACCACGGCAACGAAGGCCTGCTCGTGCCCGGCTCGGTGCAGTGGATGACCGCCGGCCGCGGCCTGGTGCATTCGGAGATGCCCGAGCAGGAAGAGGGCCGCATGCGCGGCTTCCAGCTGTGGGTGAACCTGCCCGCCGATGCCAAGATGACCGAGCCGAAGTACCAGGAGTTCGCGCCCGCGGACATCCCCGTGGTCGAGCCGGCGGCTGGCGTCGCGGTCAAGGTGATCGCCGGCTTGGTCGCCGATGCGTCCGGCAACGAAGTGCGCGGCCCGATCGAGCAGCCCGCCACGCAGCCGCTGTACCTGGATGTCGGCCTGGAGGCCGGTGCGTCCTGGCAGTACGTGCTGCCCGAGGGGCACAACGCTTTCGCCTATGTGTTCGAGGGCCAGGCCAGCCTGGGCGAGGGCGACGCCGCGCGCTTGCTGGACACGCACGAGCTGGGCGTGATCGGTGGCGGCGACGCGCTGTCGCTGCGCGGCGGTGCGCAGGGCGCGCGCCTGATCCTGGTCGCCGGCCGCCCGCTGCGCGAGCCGGTGGCGCGTTACGGTCCGTTCGTGATGAACACCCGCGAGCAGGTCATGCAGGCCTTCGTGGACTTCCAGGAAGGCAGGTTCTGACCAAAGCGCCGGTACCGCTCAGTCGGTACCGGCGATCTGCAGTTCGGGCCCGAAGCGCAGCTGGCCGATGGTGCGATAGCCGTTGGCCAGTTCGGACGCGGAACCGGCCTGCAGCCAGATGTGCGCGTGGCGCCCGTCGACAAGTTCCAGCAGCGTCTCGCGTGCCTCGACGCCCGGGTTGGTCGCGAGTTCAGCCCGGTACCACCTCACGTCGACGCCGTTGATGTTCGAGGCCTCGGCGCGGTTGCGTCCGCGCGGCTTGAACGCAGGATCCGGGCTGATGAACATGCCGAATGCCTCGACGCCGTTGGCATCGATGGCACGGCAGAAGTCGCTGTCGCCCATGTTGCGCGAGTCCCACGCCAGCCCCGAACCGGGCGGCAGTTGCGGGCAGTGGCCCGGCGCGGCGTCCTGCGCCGACGCGATCGAAGGGCAGCACAGCAGCGCCACCAGCAGCGGCAAGCTTGCGGTATGTCCGTTCATGTCTCCCCCATGCACAGTCATCGCATGGGCCGAACATAGCGCCCTACCGTTCGATCCGCAAACCCGCTTCAGGCGCCGCACCGCGTGCAAGTGTGACCAGGATCACAGTGCGCTCGCCCAGCGCGTGGCGCCTGGGCTCCTTGCCGGTGTGCAGGCTGAAAGCCTCCGCGGGCCCGTTCACGGGCTTCCAGGTGAAGGCCACCTCCGCGTCGCCGGCCCAGACGCACTGCACGTCCGGCATGCAGCGCGACTCGTTGACCAGGCGCTCGTAGCGCAACGCGCTGCCGTCGGCCAGCGTCACCGACTGGCCCGGGCGCATCTCGAAGGTGCTGCCGTCGGCGATGGTGTCGCCGTGCGCGGTGCCCCCTGTTCCGGGTGCGTTGGCGCTGCCCGACGCGACGCTGTTGCAGCCGGCCATGGCCAGGATCGTGGCGGCGAGCAGGGAATGCATCGTGGACATCGCGATCTCCTTTCGTTGGTGGCCGGCGTTCAGGGCGACAGCGCCGCGAGCAACGCGCGCGCGGCCTGCAACCGGCTGGTGGCATCGGGAAGTTCCAGCTTCATCCGCAGCTTGTCGGGGCCGTCCATCGCGTAGTGCCTGGGCTGCTTCTGGATGAGCTGGATCACCGTCATCGGATCGACATTGGGCTTGCTCTCGAACTGCACGCGGCCGCCGTTGGGCCCCAGGTCCAGCTTGCGGATGCCCAGTCGCGTGGCCTCGTGCTTGAACTCGGCGATGGCGAACAGGTGCTTGGCCGGATCCGGAAGCAGGCCGAAGCGGTCGATCATCTCCACCTGAAGCTCGCGCAGTTCGCCGGCGTCGCGCGCCGAGCTGATGCGCTTGTACAGGGTCAGGCGCGCGTGCACGTCGGGCAGGTAGTCGTCCGGGATCAGCGCCGGGATGTTCAGCTCGACCTCGGCGCCGTGGACCGCGGCGGCGTCGGTGTCGGGCAGCTCGCCGCGCTTGATGCTGCGCACCGCGCGCTCCAGCAGTTCGGTGTAAAGGCTGAAGCCGACCTCGGCCATCTGCCCGCTCTGGTCCTCGCCCAGCAGTTCGCCCGCGCCCCGGATCTCCAGGTCGTGGGTAGCCAGGGTGAAGCCGGCGCCGAGTTCGTCCATCGAGGCGATAGCTTCCAGCCGCTTGCGTGCATCGGCCGTGATGCTGCGCTTGTCCGGCACCACAAGGTAGGCGTAGGCGCGGTGGTGGGAGCGGCCGACGCGGCCGCGCAGCTGGTGCATCTGCGCCAGGCCCAGCTTGTCGGCGCGGTTCATGATGATGGTGTTGGCGTTGGGGATGTCGATGCCGGACTCGATGATCGTCGTGCACAGCAGCACGTTGGTGCGCTGCTTGTGGAAGTCGAGCATCACCTTTTCCAGCTCGCGCTCGGGCATCTGCCCGTGGGCGATGCCGATGCGCGCCTCGGGCACCAGTTCCTGCAGCTCGCGCTGGATGCGGCCGATCGACTCGACGTCGTTGTGCAGGAAGTACACCTGGCCGCCGCGCGCCAGCTCGCGCTGGAAGGCCTCGCGGATCTGCGCGCCGTCCCACGGCACGACGAAGGTCTGCACCGCCATCCGGTGCGCCGGCGGGGTGGCGATGATCGACAGGTCGCGCAGGCCCGCCATGGCCATGTTCAGGGTGCGCGGAATCGGCGTCGCGGTCAGCGTGAGCAGGTGCACGTTCGCGCGCAGCGCCTTCAATGCCTCCTTCTGGCGCACGCCGAAGCGCTGCTCCTCGTCGACGATCACAAGCCCGAGGTCCTTGAACTTCACGTCCTTCTGCAGCAGCCGGTGGGTGCCGACGATCACCTCGATCCGGCCTTCAGCCACCTTCTCCAGTTCGGCCTTGATCTCCTTGGTGGTCTTGAAGCGCGACAGCACTTCCACCTTGAGCGGCCAGTCGGCGAAGCGGTCGCGGAAATTGCGGTAGTGCTGTTCGGCCAGCAGCGTGGTCGGCACCAGCACCGCGACCTGCTTGCCCGCCGCGGCGGCGACGAAGGCCGCGCGCACGGCGACCTCGGTCTTGCCGAAACCGACGTCGCCGCACACGACCCGGTCCATCGGCTGCGAGGAATCCAGGTCGCGGATCACCGCCTCGATCGCCGCCAGCTGGTCCGGTGTTTCCTCGAACGGGAATGCGGCGGCGAACGGCTCGTACATCGCGCGGTCGACGGGCAATGCCAGTCCCGCCCGCGCCTGGCGCTTGGCCTGGATCTCGAGCAGTTCGGCGGCAACGTCGCGGACCTTTTCTGCGGCCTTCTTCTTCGCCTTGGTCCATTGCTCGCCGCCGAGCGAGTGCAGCGGCGCGGTCTCCGGCGATGCGCCGGAATAACGGTTGATCAGGTGCAGCTGCGCCACCGGCACGTACAACCGGTCGCCCTTGGCGTACTCGATCTCCAGGTACTCGGCCGGCATGCCGCCGGCTTCCAGCGTCACGAGCCCGCGGTAGCGGCCGACGCCATGGTCCTCGTGCACGATCGGCGCGCCCTCGGACAACTCCCCGAGGTCGCGGATGATCGCCTCGGGCTCGCGCCCGGCGCGCTTGCGCCGCCGCGGCTGCGCGGCGCGCTCGGGAAACAGCTGGCGTTCGGTGAGCACCGCGAAGGCGGGCTCGTCGAGGGCGAAGCCGTTGTCGAGGGGCGCAACCGCGATGCAGAAACGGGACCGGGGACCGGGGACCGGGGACCGGGAAAGCAGCTCTTCACCGGTCCCCGGTTCCTGGTCCCCGGTCCGCAGGAACGCGCTGAACCCGGCAACGACCTCCGGCTTGAGTCCGGCCGCGTCAAGGACTTCCAGCAACGCCTCGCGGCGACCGGGTGAGTCGGCGGCGATCAGCACCTTGCCCGGATAGCTGCCCAGGAACGATTTCAGGGCGGCGGCCGGTTCGGCGTCCTTGGCCGCCAACGGCAGGTCGGGGGCGGCATGGACGTGCAGCAGCTCCGCATCGGCGTGGCGTGCATGCGCCTGGCCGCACACTTCGATCCGGCTGTGCTGGTTCAGCCGCTCGCGCAGCGCCTGCGGCGCCAGGTACAGCTCGTCGGGCGGCAGCAGCGGGCGTTCGATGTCGTGGCGGCGCTGCTCGTAGCGTTCGCCCAATTGCACGTGGAACTGGTCGGCAGCTTCGCCGGCGCCTTCGCCCAGCACCGGCAGCACGCGCGTATCCAGGTAGTCGAACAGCGTCGCGGTGGCGTCGAAGAACAGCGGCAGGTAGTACTCAACGCCCGCCGGCGCAACGCCGGCCTTGAGGTCCTGGAACAACCCGCTGCGGCGGGTGTCGATGTCGAAGCGCTCGCGCAGGGCGTTCATCGCGCGCGTGGTCGCCGCGTCGTCCAGCGGCACCTCACGCCCGGGCAGCAGGTGCACCGCGTCGACCTTGTCCAGCGAGCGTTGCGACTCCGGATCGAACGCGCGGATCGAATCGATGCTGTCGTCGAACAGTTCCACCCGGAACGGTTCGTCCGCGCCCATCGGGAACACGTCGAGCAGACCGCCGCGCACGGCGAAGTCGCCCGGGTCCAGCACCTGCGGCACGTTGCGGTAGCCGGCCGATTCCAGCCTGCGTTTCTCCGCGTCCAGGTCCAGGCGCTGGCCGACACGCACGTCGAAGGTATTGCCGGCGACATAGCGCACCGGCGGCAGGCGCTGCAGCAGCGTCTGCACCGGCACGATCACCACGCCGCGCTTGAGGGCGGGCAGGCGGTTGAGCGCGGCCAGGCGCTGGCTGACGATTTCCGGGTGCGGGCTGAACTGGTCGTAGGGCAGCGTTTCCCAGTCGGGGAACGGCACCACGGGGATCGCGTCGTCGCTGTCGCCGAGCAGCGTGCGCAGGTCGGATTCGAGCTGGTGCGCGGACTGGTTGTCGCGCGCGATGGCAAGCACCGGGCCTGCATGCGCTTCGGCGGCGCGGGCGATCGCCCAAGCCAGCGCCGACGCCGAGCCCGGCGCACGCCACCAGGCGCGCTGCTGGCCCGCGCGCGGCAGCGGAGGAACAGGAAATTCGGGAGCGGTCATGAACCGCGCATTTTACCGGCTTGAGAAGCGGGAATAGGGAATGGGGAATAGGGAATGGCGGAAAGAAGGCGCGTGATGCGTCTCAACTCCGGAACCACAAGCAATGCATGGCACCGGCCCGATCACCGGAAACTACCCATTCCCTATTCCCTGTTCCCTATTCCCGCTCTTCAACAAGATCCAGCACCACCCGCACATACCCCTCGCTGTCCGACGCCTCCTGCCGGAATCCCAGGCTGCCTGCCAGCGCCAGCATCGGTTCGTTGTCCGCCGGCACGTCCCCGCACAGGCGCTGCAGGCGCTTGCCGCGCGCCCAGCGCACCAGCCGCCGCATCAGGTGGCGGCCCAGGCCCATGCCGGCGATGAAGCGGCCGACCACGATGGCGAAGTCGGCATCGCTGCCGTCCTCGGCCTGGGCGGCACGGGCAACGGCGGCAACCACCGCCTCGCCCGCGGGAAGCGGTTCGCTGGCGATGATGACGAACTCGCGGCGCGGATCGGGGCGAACGAGTTTGGCCGTGGGAGGAAACCGATGGCGGAGCGCCTTGGGCTCCAGCAGGGCGAGCCCGGCTTCGAGCGGGACCTCGTCATCGGGGCGGATCGGACGGATCAGGATTTCGCGCCCATCGGCCACGCGGATCATCTCGTGCCAGGGCGGGAGTCGGTTGCGGGCGGCCATGCATTCGATGCTCGCATGACGCAGGTGAAGCCCGGCTCTACATCCCGTTCACGTTCACGTTCGCAGCGCGTCCCAGCCCGGCCTCGGCGCGAAACGCTCGCCGTGGCGCGCGCGCAGGTCCTGCAGGCGCGCCAGCACGGCGTCCACGCCGGTTTCGCGGATGTACTGGATCGGGCCGCCGCGGAACGGGGCGAAGCCGGTGCCGAAGATCACGCCCGCATCGAGCAGGTCCGCATCGGCGACCACGCCATCGTGCAGCGCCGCCACCGCTTCGTTCAGCAGCGGCAGCACCAGCCTGTCCTCGAGGTCGGCCGGAGCCACGTAGTCCTTGGGCAGTTCGGGCTTCACCGGCTTGCCGTCGACCCATTTGTACAGGCCCTGGCCGTCCTTCTTGCCGCGCTTGCCGGCTTCCGGCGGCGCCGACAGCGCCGCGGGCACTTCCAGCCCCAGGAACGGAGCCAGCTCGCGCGCCACGCCGGCGGCCACGTCCAGGCCCACGGTGTCGATCAGCTCGATCGGGCCCATCGGCATGCCGAACTTCTTCGCGGCCTTGTCGATTGCCGCGCCCGGGATGCCCTCGGCGAACGCCGTGGCGGCCTCGAGCATGTACGGGAACAGCACGCGGTTGACCAGGAAGCCCGGCGTGCCCGCCACCGGCACCGGCAGCTTGCCCAGTGTCTTGCAGAACGCGGCGAGGCGTTGTCCGGTGTCGGCGGCCATCGCGTCGTGGTGGATGATTTCCACGAGCGGCATCAACGCCACCGGATTGAAGTAGTGCAGGCCGGCGAACTGCGCCGGACGCTGGATGTGCCCGCGCAGGTCGGTCAGCGGGATCGACGAGGTGTTGGTGGTCAGCAGCGCGCCGGGCTTCATCCGCGGCTCGACCGCGGCATAGAGTTCGCGCTTGGCTTCGGCCTGTTCGATGATCGCCTCGATCACCAGGTCGGCATCGGCCGCGCCGTCCCCGGCCAGGTCGCCGCGCAGCCGCGCCGCCACTTCCGGTCGCTTGGCTTCGTTCTTCACCTTCTTCGCGAACAGGCCCTGCGCGCGCTGCAGGGCGCCGTCGATGAAGCGCTGCTCGCGATCGGCGAGCGTGACCTCGAATCCCTTGTACGCGGCCCACGCCGCGATGTCGCCGCCCATCACGCCGGCGCCCACGACGTGCACGCGGGCGATGCCGCTGTCGCCGGCGCCCTGGCCCTTGAGCCGCTCCTGCAGGAAGAACACACGGATCAGGTTGCGCGCGGTCGGCGTACCGGCAAGTTTCGCCACCGCCTTGCGCTCGGCCGCCAGCAGCGACTGGATCCCGCCGCCGGCGCGGCGCCAGGTCTCGATCAACGCATACGGAGCCGGGTAGTGCGCCTTGGGCGCCTTGCGCGCCACCTGCTTGACCAGCATCGGCGCCAGCAGCTGCCGCGCCGGCCAGGTGTTGCTGGCCCACGCCAGCGCGCGCTGCTTCAACGCGCGCACGTGGCCCTTGAGCGCGAGCACCGCGGCCGCATCGAGCAATGCCGTGGGTTCGACCACGCGATCGACCACGCCCATCGCCAGTGCCGCCTGTGACGACAGGGTGCGGCCGCTGAGCATCACGTCCATCGCCGCCGGCGCACCGACCAGGCGCGGCAGGCGCACGCTGCCGCCCCAGCCCGGATAGATGCCCAGCTTCACTTCCGGCAGGCCGATGCGGGTGGATTCGTCGCTGGAAGCGATGCGGTAACGGCAGGCCAGCGCCAGCTCGGTGCCGCCACCCATGCAGTAGCCGTGGATCGCGGCCACCGTGGGGCAGGGCAGCGACGCCAGCTTCTGCAAGACCTGCTGGCCGCGGAACAGCGCGTCGTTCACCGTGCCGCGCGCATCGAAGTCCTGGAACTCCTTGACATCGGCGCCGGCGATGAAGCCCGAGGACTTGCCAGAACGGAACACCACGCCGCGCGGCGGATCGATCGCCAGGCGCTCCAGCAGCTCGCCCAGTTCCACCAGCATCGCCTGCGACAGCGCATTGACCGCCTGGCCCTCGCGGTCGATGGTGACCACGACCACGCCGTCGGCTCGCGCCTCGACCTGCCAGTGGCGGAAGCGCAGGCCATCGAAGCCGGGGACCAACCCTGCGATGATGGGGGTGCGATCTGTCGCCATGGCGGGCCGTCCGATGCGAATTGGGAGCCCAGTATCATCCCGGCCGCATTTGATTGCCGTCAATGCCGCCCCAATACAACCCCGACAGGGGAACTTTCCCGCCAGGATGGGGTCACATGACCGAGGTTGAGTTGTCCCAGCAGATGGACCGCGAGCTGGTGCAGCGTGTCCAGGATGGCGACAGCGCCGCATTCGACCTGCTGGTGCGCAAGTACCAGCACCGGATCGTGGCGCTGATCGGGCGTTACGTCGCCGACTGGAGCGAGTGCCAGGACGTGGCCCAGGAAGCCTTCCTGCGCGCATACCGCGCGATCGGGAGCTTCCGCGGGGACGCACAGTTCTATACCTGGTTGCACCGTATCGCCGTGAATACCGCCAAGAACCACCTGGTCGCCAGCAACCGCCGCCCACCCACGGGCGACATCGACGTTGCCGACGCCGAGCAGTACGACGCCGGCATCCGGCTGCGCGACAACGACACCCCGGAACGGGAACTGATGCGCCAGCAGATGGAACAAACCGTGATGCGCGCTGTCGAAGCCCTGCCGGAGGAATTGCGCACGGCCATCACCCTGCGCGAGGTCGAGGGCATGAGTTACGAGGAGATCGCCGAAAAGATGGACTGCCCCATCGGCACGGTGCGTTCGCGGATCTTCCGCGCCCGCGAGGCGATCGACCAGGAGCTCAGGCCCCTCATGGACAACGAAGACGGTTCGGAGCGTGCGACGCGATGACTGACAAGATGCTCGAACACACCAGGCAGAAGCTCTCCGCCCTGTTCGACGGCGAGCTGGGCAGCGACGAGGCTCGCTTCCTGCGCAAGCGCCTGGAGCACGATGCCGAGCTGGCCGCCTGTGTCTCGCGCTGGCAGCTCGCCGGCGACGTCCTGCGCGGCCAGGCCACCGCACCGGCGCCGGCGGATTTCGCCGCCCGGGTCGCCGGCGCCATCGCCGACGACGCCAGCCAGGCGCCAGCCACGG
>NZ_JARUVM010000064.1 GCF_029763755.1 Luteimonas sp. 8-5 | reverse complement strand
GCGGCGGCCTGGGCCGCGGCGCCGGTGGTGCCGGCATAGACCGCGCCGATCGGGGCGATGCGGGCCTGCTCGCGCTGCTGCGCCTGCGGCGAGACTTCCGGCGGGATCACCCCGTTGAGGTGGATGGCGAACAGGATCAGGCCCAGCGTGACCACCGCCAGGAAGGCCAGCACCATCGAGAAACGCTTCAGGAAGTCGAGGTCGTAGTTGCGCATCTGATCGTGGGGCTCCGGAAAACCAGTCCGATTATTCCAGATCGATTGGCCCAAAGCGAATCGCCGGGCGGCCCCCGGGATGCCCGCGGGCGGTCGGCTCAACGCAACTCGAGGCCCAGGGCTGCGGCGATGTCGCTCCAGGAAACGTACTTGTAGTTCTGGTTTTCCACCGGCATCACGTTGCGGCCGTCCTGCGCCACCATCGCGCCGTGCTCGAAGCCCGGCCCCAGGTCGAGGCTGCTGACGTCCAGTCCGTCGGTCTCGGAGATGCCGTCGATCCCGGCACCGGCATCGGCGACCACCGCGAACGAACCCAGGTACTCCTGGGGCGCCTCGCGACGGTACACCGCATAGGTGTCGTTGCCCTGGCTCGACAGCACCAGGTAGCCGCGGCCATCGCCCAGGTCGTACAGGCCGATGCCTTCCAGGTCGTCCTTCATCGCGGGGTTGCCGTCCACCCGGGCGATTGCGACCCGCGCATCGCCGCCATCGGGTTCGGCCGACAGCCGCCACAGGGCAGTGTCCTCTTCGTTGACGTAGAGCGCACCGTTGGCATCGTCGGCGACGCAGCCTTCGGTCTGCGACTCGAATGCCAGCTCCCGCACCAGCTCGGCGCGCACCTTGCCGTTGCCGGCGTCGTGGAGCCGCCACTGGCGCAGGCCGGTGTCGTCGCCGTTGACGAACACATAGGTGCCGCCATCGCGCGCGCTGCGATACATGCACAGCCCATAGGGATCGACGTAGCCGGTCGGTTGCGGTCCGGCGGCGACATCGACCAGCCGGCGTGCGGCGGTATCCAGACGGTACAGCGAGATGCCGTCGTCGCTGCGGTTGCTGGCGGCCACCAGCACCACCGGCTTGCCACCCAGCGGGAATCCTTCGCGCAGGTCGACGTTGTTCATCTTGCCGTCGGCGAGGAACTGCACGACCCGACCCTGCATGTCATACAGATAAAGGCCGGCCTTCTTGTCGGTCGCCACGACCAGGCTTGCGCCGGGGTCTTTCGGGTTGGCCCAGATCGCCGGGTCGTCGGCGGCATCGCCGTAGCTGTTGGCGGGAACCGTCTCCACGCGCGCGCGCACGATCGCCGGTGGCGGTACCGGCGGCGCCTGCGCCGGTGCTACGGCAGGCGCGGGCAGCCCGAGGGCATCGACCACGGCAGCCATCGACACCAGCTTGGTGTTGGCGGCATCGTCGTCGGCGACCAGCAGCAGCCCCGATGGATAGTCCTTGCCGACCGCGGCGGCGGTGGCGAACAACCGGCCGGGTTCCCCGACCGGTTCGCCCGCACCGGGTGGGCCTACCTGGAAGCTCCCCAGGTAGGTGCCGGAGCGCTCGCGATCGTAGGCATTGATACGGCCGGCGGAGGCGTCGGACGCCAGCAGCAGCTGTCGTCCCGGGCCGCCGTCATAGAGGGCGACGCCGCCGACTTCCTCTTCCAGCCGGCCCCGCAACGGGGTGTCCACGATCACCGCACCAAGATCGGCCTCGGGGTCCGCGTTGAAGCGCCAGATCGCCACGGCTTCCTCGCTCGCATAGACATGGCCGTGGCTGTCGGCCGCGCACTGCTTGAGCGTCGAAGGCACCTGGATCCGGCGCACCGGCCGTGCATCGAGCTGTCCGTCGGCACGCGCGTGGATGAGCAGCTGCTGGATCTCGCCGCCGTCGCCGACGACGAAGGCGTGCAGGGAATGGTCCAGCGGGTGTTCGAACAGGCACAGGCCTTCACCCGCGAAGCCGAGCGCGACGGGCTGTGCGCCGACCTCGGCGAGGCCGCCATCCGGGCCTGCGGCGAACAGGCGCAGGAAGTTGCCGGTCGTGTCGATCGTGGCAATGACCGTCCGCGCACGATCGCCGAAGCGCACGTCCTGGGCGACGGCGACGGCCGCGACTTCGCCGGCCGGCGTGGCCCCGCGCCGCTGCCCGTCCAGGCCATAGCTTTCCAGGCCGGCCAGCTTGGCCGTGGCCAGGACCCAGGCATCGGCACCGGCGCGCAGTAGCGCCGCGGCGTCGGTTTCGCCGCTGTCGGTGGGCTGCGTTTGTGCCGTCGCCCGGACCAGCGGGACGGCTTCCCCCGGCGACTGTGCCAGGCAGGCGCCCGACCAGCCGGCCAGGGTGGCCATGAACACCAGGATCATGCGATTCGGGGAAGTCATCCCTGTGGTCTCCAGTTGATAACGCCTTGATATCGCCCGCGCGAAGGGCGCGCGCGGCAGAACGATACACCATCTTGCACGAAACTTTCCAAATGGGTTGCAAATTGGAATCTTTGTTCGTAGTGTCGCCTCACGGCGACCCGGCGTGGCCGCCTTTTGGGGAAAGTCCTCGGGAGGGACTGGTCATGCAAAAGCTGAAACGCGACCTGCTTGCGGTGATGATTGCATCCGCCTTGCTACCCGCCGGCACCACGCTGGCACAGGAATCCACGACCGCTGCACAGGTGCCGCCACCGGCGGCCCAGGAAGAACCGAAAACCCTGAAGGGCATCATCGTCGCGGGCGATATCGAGTATCGCAACCGCACCGAGACGGCCGCGCCGGAGCTGGTGTACGACCAGCAGTTCTTCGAGGACTTCGAGCCGGTATCGGTCGGCGACCAGCTGCGACGGGTCCCCGGCGTCGCTTTCACCAGCGACATCGGCGAGTCAGACGCACCGCAACTGCGCGGCCTGGGCAACGGCTACACCCAGGTGCTGGTCAACGGCCGGCCGAGTCCCGGCGCCGGCAACGACCGCACCGTCTTCGTCGATCGCATCCCGGCCGAGATCGTCGACCGGATCGAGATCATCCGCTCGCCCGGCGCCGACATCGACAGCCAGGGCGTGGGCGGCACCATCAACATCATCCTCAAGGACGGCGCCACCCTGCCGCCGGGAATGATCCTGCGCGCCGGCGTCACCCACGACGTCGACAACGGCAAGCAGCGCGGCAACTTCGCGGTGTCGACCTCGGGCGGCAACGACGCCGGCGACGTCTTCTACTCGCTCACCCTCGACGCGCAGGAACGGTTCAACAACAAGGATGTCGTCGAGGAAGTGTTCGAGGAGGATTCGGTCGGATTCGCGGAAGAGGTCGCGAGCGGAGGCATGGGCCGCAGCCTGCAGCAATGGGACGATCCTTCGCAATCGGTGGCGGTGGAGCGCACCGAGGAGCAGGACTGGCGCGATTCGCGCGACGTCAGCTTCAACGGCGACGTGACCTGGAACATCGACATGGATTCGAGCCTGCGTCTCGATGCGTTCTACCTGAGCACCGCCCGCGACGAGCACCAGGACACGGTGGTGTACGAGGGCGACGGCAGCGTCGGCGGGCTCGATCTCGAAAACCCGGAACTCGAATTCCAGGACGCGGACTTCAACCAGGACAGCTGGGGCGTCACCGGCCTGTACGAGCGCACGCTCAGCGACGTGTCCAGCATCAAGCTCGATGCCAGCTATACCAATTTCGTCGACGACAGCACCGAGCTGACCTATGCCGACACGCCCGACGGCCTGGTCGAGCGCGAGGTCGTCGACGCGGACGACAGCGAATGGATGCTGGGCGGGTCCTATACCCGCGAGCTTCCCGGCTGGGCGGCCAACGGCGCGGAGCTGAAGATCGGCTTCTCGGCCAAGTGGAAGGATCGCGACTACGGCCTGTTGCTGGAAGAAGACCTCGACGAGGACGACTACGGCGGCAGCGATGGCCGCTTCATGTACTCCGAGGACCGGCTGGACGTCTACGGACTGGTCAAGTGGAACCTGTCGCCGTCGGTAGTGCTCGAAACCGGCGTGCGCGCCGAAAGCACCAAGACCACGCAACAGTTCCAGACCGTGTTCTCCGAGGGCGGCGTCGCCCAGGAGACCGAGTCCGGCAGCGCCGACAACAGCGTGTTCATGCTCAATCCGTCCGCGCACCTGCAGTGGAAACTGACTGACAGCGACCAGCTGCGCTTCAGCGTGGCCAAGACGGTCCGCCGGCCGGCCATTGACCAGCTGGTCCCGGCGCTTTCGCTCGAGTCGCCCGGCGACGAAGATGTCACCGTCGGCAACCCCGACCTGGACTTCGAAACCTCGATCGGCCTCGATCTCGGCTACGAGCACCGCATCGGCAAGCGCGGCGTGCTCGGCTTCAACGTGTTCACGCGCGACATCAGCGACCTGATCGCGCTGGTCAACACCGGCGATCCGGTATCCGCCCTGGGACTGGATCCGGACGACTATCCCGGCGGCCTTTACAGCTATCGCAACATCGGCGATGCGAAGACGCATGGTTTCGAGTTCGACCTGTCGACGCCGCTGGACATGATCGGGCTGGACGAGACCGGCGTGTTCGCCAACTACACCCGGCTCTGGTCCGAGCGCGCCGATCCCGCCGGCACTGGCGACATCCGCGTCGACTACCAGCCGACCTACGTCTACAACGCCGGCGTGACCCAGAACCTGCCGTCGCTCGATGCCAGCTTCGGCTTCAGCTACCAGAAGCAAGGCGAGTCGCGCTTCGTCACCTTCGGCGAGATCGAGAGCCAGTTGTACGACGGCAACCTCGAGGTGTTCTTCGAGAAGCGAATGGGAGACAACGTCGTTCTGCGCCTGACTGGCAACAACCTGCTCGATGCCGACAGCAGGCAGGCCGAGGCCGGCTTCGACGGCGACAGCGGCGAGGAGATCCTGGAAAACCAGGGCGCCTACGTGGTGGATGCCTACGAGGTCGAGCGCGAGAACTCGTCGCCGCGCTGGACGCTGACCTTGCGCGTGGTGTTCTGACCCCGGGTCAGGGCCTGCACACCTGGCCGGTGCGCGCCGATTCGGCGGCCGCTTCGGCCAGCGCCAGCGCCGCCACGCCATCGTCGTAACCAACGGCGGGCGTGGCACCGTCGAGGACCTCGACGAAGTGGTCCATCTCGCGTCGGTACGCCTCGGCGTAGCGATCGAGGAAGAAGTTGCGGAACCGGTCGCTGGCCGCGCCTTGCGCGGTCCATGCCTGGACCGTGGTTTCGTGCACGTTGTCCACGCGCAGCAGCCCCCCCGAACCGTACGCTTCGATCCGCTGGTCGTAGCCGAATCCGGAACGCCGGCTGTTGGCGATCACGCAGAGGCGGCCACTGGCGGTGCGCAGCAGCGTCCGCGCCGTGTCGACGTCGCCGAGGAGGCCGATCTCCGGATCCACCAGGCAACTGCCGCGGGCGAAGACTTCCACCGGCTCTTCGCGCAGCAACCATCGCGCCATGTCGAAATCGTGGATCGCCATGTCCTTGAACAGCCCGCCGGACACGGCCACGTAGGCCGGCGGCGGCGGCGAGGGATCGTTGGAGGTGATCTGCAGGCTTTCCAGCGCGCCGACTTCGCCGGCGTGCAGCCGCGATTCCAGCGCGGCGAAATGCGGGTCGAAACGGCGGTTGAACCCCAGCAGCAGACGGGCGCCGGACAAGGCACTGGCGACACCGCGTGCGCGCGCCAGGTCCTGGTCCACCGGCTTCTCGCAGAACACCGCCTTGCCGGCCTGGACCGCGCGCAGGCTGTATTCCAGGTGCGTGTCGGTTGCGCTGGCGATGACCACGCCGGCGATCGACGGGTCGGCGAGGACCTGCTCGAGCGTGGCGACGCGGCTGCCGCATTCGTTGGCCAGGGCGCTGGCGGCGCCTTCCTGCGGATCGACGATGGCCGCCAGCGCCACCCGTGGGTGGCGCGTGGCGTTGTGGGCGTGGATGCGGCCGATGCGGCCGGCACCGATGAGCGCGATGTTGTGCATGCGGTTTCCTTCAGGGGGCCACGAGGAGGTCGACGGCGGCACCGGAGCGCGCGGAGCGTGCGCAGGCATCGGCCAGCGCAAGCGCGGCGACGCCATCGGCATAACCGACCGCAGGCGCTTCGCGGCCGTGCACCACCTCGGCGAAATGATCGATCTGGGCGCGATACGCGTCGGCGTAGCGATGCTGGAAGTCGGGCAGGATCGGTGCGCCCCGGCTACCGGCGTCGGTCAGCGCCACCACCCGGTCGTGGCCCACATTGCCGGCGGCAAGGCGACCGTCGGCGCAGAACGCCTCGATCCGCTGGTCGTAGCCGCAGCCGCTGCGCCGGGTGTTGGAGATCACGCACAGGCGGCCGCCGGGGGTGCGCAGCAGCACCCGCGCGGTGTCGACGTCGCCGAGCCGGCCGATCTCCGGATCCACCAGGCAGCTGGCCATCGCGAACACTTCGCAGGGCTCTTCGCCGAGCAGCCAGCGGGCGAGGTCGAGATCGTGGATAGTGAAGTCCAGGAACAGCCCGCCGCTGTTGGGGATGAAGCCGGGCGGCGGCGCGGCCGGATCGTGGTTCACCAGGTGCAGGGTTTCCAGCGTGCCCACTTCACCGGACGCCAGGCGCTGGCGCAGGACGCGGAACTGGGGGTCGAAACGACGGTTGAAGCCCAGCAGGAAGCGCGATCCGTCGAACAGCGGCTGCGCTTCGCGCACCTGGGCCAGGTCCAGGCCGATGGGCTTCTCGCAGAACACCGCCTTGCCGGCGCGGACCGCCGCCAGCGCGTGTTCCAGGTGCTTGTCGGTGGTGCTGCAGACCAGCACCCCGCCCACTTCGGGGTCGGCGAGCGCCTGCTCCAGGCTCGCTATCCCGGCCCCGGTGCGCGCCACCATGGCGGCTGCGGCATCGGCCCGGGAGTCGACGACGTATTTCAGGCGCAGGCCCGGATGGCCGGCGGCGTTGGGCCCGTGTACCTGGCCCATGCGTCCGGCACCCACCAGGGCGATGGCGATCTGCTCCAATGTCGTCTCCCCGGCGGGGATCCGCCGCGGATAGAATATTTGTTCTGTTTGATAATTCAATAGAACCGACGGGATGGCCGTCGCGAGGAGAGGTCGATGGCTGGACCCAGGAAGGTTCCGGGGAGCGTGGAGGAACTGCGGGCCGCGATCCTCGACCAGTACGAATCGCTGAGCAAACGGCTCAAGCAGATCGCGCGCTACGTGCTCGACGAACCCAGCGCAGTGGCGCTGGAGACCGTGGCCGTGCTCGCCGAGCGCACCGGGGTGCAGCCGTCGGCGATCGTCCGTTTCGCCAAGCACTTCGGCTTCGATGGCGCCAGCCAGATGCAGCGCCTGTTCGTCGACGGGTTGCTGGGCAGCGTGCCGCAGGGCTACGGCGAGCGCGTGCGCGAGTTCACCCGCGAGGTCGACAGCAAGCAGGTCGGCGATCCGGGACAGGTGCTGGCCGAGTTCGTCGAGGGCAACGTGCTGGCGCTGGAGAACCTCGGCAAGGCAATCCGCGGCGAGGACATGGCGCACGCGGTCAAGCTGATCACCGACGCCGACACAGTGCACGTGGCGGGCTTCCGGCGCTCGTTCCCGGTGGCTGCGTACCTGGCGTATTCGCTGCACCAGGCCGACAAGCGCACGGTGCTGGTCGACAACGTCGGCGGCATGGCGATGCAGCAGGTGCATTCACTGTCGCCGCGCGACCTGCTGGTGGCCGTGAGCTACCACCCGTATGCGGAAGAGTCGGTGCACCTGGTCGAAGCCGCGGTGGCGCGCGGCTGCAAGGTACTGACCCTTACCGACAGCCTGGTGAGTCGGGTGGCCAAGCCGGCGACGCAGGTGCTGCAGGTGCGCGAAGCGGAAATCCGCAAGTTCCGGTCTCTCTCGGTGTCGATGTGCCTGGCGCAGGCGCTGGTGATTTCCTATGCCTTCGCCAACCCGCCACCGGAGGGCGCCATCGCGGTGCCGAAACGCAAGCCGGCACGGCGGAAAAAATGAAATGAATGTTGCATTTCAAGTACAGAAAGAATATATGTTGCAATAGAAAAGGGGCGCCTGTGCCCGGCGTTGGGGAAGTGGCTGCATGGTGGCGGAAAAGCAATTCGATCTAGTCGCCATCGGCCGGTCCTGCATCGACCTGTACGGCGAGCAGGTCGGGGGGCGGCTGGAGGACATGCGCTCGTTCGCCAAGTACGTGGGTGGCAGCCCGACCAACACCGCCATCGGCGCCGCCCGCCTGGGCCTGCGCAGCGCACTGCTGACCCGGGTTGGCGCCGACCACTTCGGCCGCTACATCCGCGAGCAGCTCACGCGCGAGGGCGTCGATGTCCGCGGCGTGGGTGAAGACCCGGAACGCCTGACCGCGCTGGTGTTCCTCGGCATCCGCGACCCGGACAATTTCCCGCTGATCTTCTATCGCGAGGACTGCGCCGACATGGCGCTGCAGCCCGCGGACGTGGACGAGGACCTGGTCGCGGCCGCTGGCGCGGTGCTGGTCAACGGCACCCACCTGTCGCGCGGCAACGTGTTCGACGCCTCGCTGCGTGCCTGCACCATCGCCCGCGCCAATGGCGGCAAGGTCGTGTTCGACATCGATTACCGTCCGGTGCTGTGGGGCCTGGCGCCGAAGGACATGGGCGAGGACCGCTTCGTCGCCGATGCGGCGGTCACCGCGCGGCTGCAGCAGGTGCTGCCGCTGTGCGACCTGGTCGTCGGCACCGAGGAAGAAATCCACATCCTGGGCGGCAGCACCGACACCATCGCCGCGCTGCGCGCGATCCGGGCGACGACCCCGGCACTGCTGGTGTGCAAGCGCGGGCCGCAGGGTTGCGTGGCGTTCCCCGGGGCGATTCCGTCGCGACTGGACGATGGCGTGGTCGGCGAGGGCTTTGCAGTGGAAGCGTTCAACGTGCTCGGCGCGGGCGACGCCTTCATGGCCGGCTTCCTGCGCGGCTGGTTGCGCGACGAACCGCTGGCGACCGCTTGCGCGTGGGGCAACGCCTGCGGCGCGATCGTCGTGTCGCGGCATGGCTGCTCGCCGGCGATGCCGACCCGGGCCGAGCTGGATCAGTTCCTGGCGAACACGCAGCGCCCGTTCCGCCTGCGCGAGGACGCCGCGCTGGCGCACGTGCATTGGGCGACGACGCGCGCGGGTAGCTGGCCGCGATTGACGGTGCTTGCCATGGACCACCGCAGCCAGTTCGAAGCGCTTTGCGCGAGCACCGGGGCCAGCCTGGAGAAGCTCCCCGCATTCAAGGCGTTGGCCCTGCGCGCGGTGGATCGGCTTGCCGGTGGCGATCCCGGCTTCGGCGTGTTGCTCGACGGCCGTTACGGCATGCGTGCCCTCGAGGTCGCGGCCGATTTCCCCTACTGGATTGGCCGCCCGATCGAGCTCCCCGGTTCCTGCCCGCTGGAGTTCGAAGGCGGGCCGGACGTGGCCGCCGAACTGATGTCCTGGCCGCGCAACCATGTGGTCAAGTGCCTGGTCTTCTACCACCCGGACGATCCGGCTGCATTGCGCGAGCGCCAGGAACGGCAGCTGCTGCGCCTGTTCGATGCGACTCGCGCCACCGGCCATGAGCTGTTGCTGGAAATCATCGCCTCGCGCGCTGGGGTGGTCGGCGACGACACCGCTGCACGGGTGATCCAGCGCTGCTACGACATCGGCATCAAGCCTGACTGGTGGAAGCTCGAGCCCAGCGACAGTGCGCAGGCGTGGCACAGCATCGAGGACACCATCAACCGCAACGACCCATACTGCCGGGGTGTCGTGTTGCTGGGCCTGTCGGCCCCGGAGGAAACCTTGGTCGCCTCGTTCCAGGTGGCTGCCCGCATGCCGGTGGTGAAGGGTTTCGCGGTCGGGCGCACGATCTTCGCCGACACCGCCGAGCGCTGGTTGCGTGGAGACATCGACGACGAAGCCGCGATCGCGGAACTGGCGCGCCGCTTCGGTGTGCTGGTCGATGCCTGGGCCGCCGCGAGCAGGGCCGGCTGATGGCGACGATCCGCCTCACCGCCGCCCAGGCCACGGTGCGTTGGCTCTCCGCGCAGCGCGTCGACGTGGACGGCGTGGCGGTGCCGTACTTCGCCGGGGCCTGGGCGATCTTCGGCCACGGCAATGTCGCCGGCCTTGGCGAGGCGCTGCATGCCGCCGGCGACGCGCTGCCGACCTGGCGGGCGCACAACGAACAGGCGATGGCGCATGCGGCGATCGCGTACGCCAAGCAATTGCGGCGGCAGCGCGCGATGGTATGCACCAGCTCGATCGGCCCGGGCGCCACCAACATGGTCACCGCCGCCGCGCTGGCCCACGTCAATCGCCTCCCGGTGCTGTTCCTGCCCGGCGACGTTTACGCGAGTCGGCGACCGGATCCGGTGCTGCAACAGATCGAAGCGTTTGCCGACGCCACGGTGTCGGCGAACGACTGCTTCCGTCCGGTGTCGCGCTATTTCGATCGCATCCAGCGCCCGGAACAATTGCTCGATGCCTTGCCGCGGGCGATGGCGGTGCTGCGCGACCCGGCTGCCTGCGGCCCGGCAACGCTGGCGTTCTGCCAGGACGTGCAGGCCCAAGCCTTCGACTACCCGCTCGCGTTCTTCGAACCGAGTGCGTGGCCGTTGCGGCGCACGCCTGCCGATGCCACCGAACTGGAAGCGCTGGTCGCAGCCATCCGCCACGCGCGCAGGCCATTGCTGGTGGCCGGTGGTGGCGTGGCCTATGCGCAGGCCGAAGTGGCACTGGCGGCGCTGGCCGAGTCCACCGGACTGCCGGTTGCCGAGACCCAGGCCGGCAAGGGCGCACTGCACTGGAACCATCCGTGCAACCTCGGTGCGATCGGCGTCACCGGCTCCAGTGCCGCCAATGCGGCGGCGCAGGCGGCGGACCTGGTGATCGGTATCGGTACGCGCCTGCAGGATTTCACCACCGGGTCGCGCAGCCTGTTCGCGCAGGCGCGCCTGTTCCAGGTCAACGTGCAGGCGAGCGACGCGCACAAGCACGGCGCGCAGCCGGTGGTCGGCGATGCGCGCCTGGTGCTGGAAGCCTTGCGCAAGCGCCTGGACGATTGGCGCGTGCCGCCCGAAGCGCAGCGCGAGGACGGCGCGGCGATCGCGGCCTGGCATGCCGCGGTGGACGCGGCGGTCGCAGGCGATCCCGGGACGACACTGCCCAGCGACGCGCAGGTCATCGGCGCGGTGCAGGCGGCCATGCCGGAGGACGCGGTGGTGGTCGCGGCCGCGGGCGGATTGCCGGGCGAACTGCACAAGCTTTGGCGCACCTCGCAACCGGGCGGCTATCACGTCGAGTACGGCTATTCGTGCATGGGCTATGAAATCGCCGGCGCACTGGGCGCGAAGATGGCTGCGCCCACCCGCGAAGTCGTCGCCATGCTCGGCGACGGCAGCTACCTGATGCTGAACTCCGAGCTCGCCATCTCGGTGATGCTCGGCCACAAGATCATCGTGGTACTGCTCGACAACCGCGGTTTCGGCTGCATTGACCGCCTGCAGCACGCCACCGGCGGCGCCGGGTTCAACAACCTGCTCGCCGATAGCCGCCACGCGGCGCTGCCCGAGATCGACTTCGCCGCACATGCACGCAGCCTCGGCGCCGAAGCGGAACAGGTCGACACCCTGGGCGAGCTCGGCGCCGCGCTCGCACGTGCCCGCGCCTCGAGCCGCAGCCATGTGGTGGTGATCCGCACCGATCCGCGCGCCAGCACCGGCGCGGGTGGCGCCTGGTGGGACGTGGCCGTGCCGGAAGTGTCGGGCCGCCCGGAAGTCACCAGCGCACGCCGCGCCTACGAAACCCGCCTGCGCAAACGCGAGGAGCCACGATGAGCATCCGCTTCGGGGTCAGCCCGATCGCCTGGAGCAACGACGACATGCCCGAGCTCGGCGGCGATACGCCGCTGGACGACATCCTGCGCGATGCGCACGAGGTCGGTTTCCAGGGCATCGAACTTGGCGGCCGCTTCCCGCGCGACCCCGCGGCGCTGCGCGCGTTGCTGGCCCGGCACGAGCTCGACCTGGTCGGCGGCTGGTACAGCGGCGCGCTGCTGGCGCATGACGCGGACGCGGAGATCGCTGCGCTGCAGGAGCACCTGTCGCTGCTCGAAGCACTGGGCAGCAAGGTGTTCGTGTTCGCCGAGGTGCATCGGTCGGTGCATGGCAACCGCACCATCCCGATGTCGGGCACGCCGCACCTGCAAGCCGATGCATGGCAGCAGTTCGGCGAACGACTGACCCGGGTCGCCGACCATGTTGCCGCTCGCGGCCTGCGTTTCGCCTACCACCACCACCTCGGCACGGTGGTGGAGGATGCGGCCGAGCTGCAGCGTTTCATCGACAACACCGGCCCGTCGGTCGGGCTGACCCTGGACAGCGGGCACGCGGCGCTGGGCGGGATCGACCCGCTGCAGGTGATCAGCGACCATCCGGGGCGGATTGCGCACGTGCATTGCAAGGACGTGCGCAGCGCGGTGTTCGCGCACGCGGCCGAACACCACGACAGTTTCCTCGACGGCGTCCTCGCCGGGATGTTCACCGTGCCCGGCGACGGCAACCTCGACTTCGACGCATTGATGGGGGGGTTGGCCGCGATCGGCTACGACGGCTGGATCGTGGTCGAGGCCGAGCAGGACCCGGCCAAAGCCGACCCGCGCACTTATGCCGCGCTCGGTCTTGAGACGTTGCGCGCCGCCGCGACCCGGGCGGGCCTGCAGTGAGCGATTCGCTGCGCGTCCGCCCGCATGCCCCCGACAGCGACGGCACCGTGCTCGAGGTGACCCCGGCCAGCGCGGGTTGGCACCATGTAGGCTTCCGCCTGGTGCGGCTCGACGCCGGGCAGCGACACGCCGCGTCCAGCAGCGACCGCGAAACCTGCCTGGTCCTGGTGGCCGGATGCGCCGACATCGAGGTGGGCGATCGTCGCTTCGATGCCGTCGGTGGCAGGGGCTCGCCCTTCGAGGATCGCGCGCCGGGAGCGGTGTACGTGCCCGCAGGCGTCGCGTGGACCGTCATTGCGCGCGACGCGGTGGAGCTTGCGGTGTGCAGTGCACCGGCGCAGGAAGGCGGCGAGCCACGTTTGATCGAAGCCGCGCGCATGTCGCGGGAAACCCGCGGCAGCGGGACCAACACCCGTTACGTGCGCAACATCCTGCCGGAGACGGAGCCGGCGCAAAGCCTGCTGGTGGTGGAAGTGATCACCCCGGGCGGGCACTGGTCCAGCTATCCGCCGCACAAGCACGATACCGCGCAGGCGGGTGTCGAGACCCAACTGGAAGAGACCTATTACCACCGCGTGCAGCCCCCGCAGGGTTTCGCGTTCCAGCGCGTGTACACCGACGACCGTTCGCTCGACGAGACCATCGCGGTGGAAGACGGCGACGTGGTGATGGTGCCGCGCGGGTACCACCCGGTCGGCGCGCCGCACGGCTACGACCTCTATTACCTCAACGTCATGGCCGGCCCGCGCCGGCAGTGGGCGTTCCGCAACGATCCGGCGCACGCGTGGATCGCGCGCCGGGACTGACACACGCGAAGCAGGAAACGACACCCATGCGCAGCATCGAACATTTCATCAATGGTCGCCGGATGGCCGGTGGCGACGGACGCCATGGCGATGTCTTCAACCCCAATGACGGCCAGGTCCAGGCCCAGGTCGCGTTCGCCGGCCAGGCGGAGCTGGATGAGGCGGTGCGCGGCGCCGCGGCAGCGCAGCCGGGATGGGCCGCGCTGAACCCGCAACGGCGGGCGCGCGTCCTGGTGCGCTTCGGGCAATTGCTCGAGGCGCACATGGACGAACTGGCCGCACTGCTGTCGAGCGAACACGGCAAGGTCCTGGCCGACGCGCGCGGTGACGTGCAGCGCGGACTGGAGGTCATCGAGTTCGCCAGCGGCATCCCGCACCTGCTCAAGGGCGAGTTCACGCCGGGCGCCGGGCCCGGCATCGATGTGTACTCGATGCGCCAGCCGCTGGGCGTGGTCGCCGGCATCACCCCGTTCAACTTCCCGGCGATGATCCCGATGTGGATGTTCGGGCCGGCAATCGCCAGCGGCAATGCCTTCATCCTCAAGCCGTCCGAACGCGATCCCTCGGTCCCGGTGCGGCTGGCCGAGCTGATGCTCGAGGCCGGGCTGCCGCCGGGCGTGCTCAATGTCGTGCATGGCGACAAGGACACGGTCGCGGCGATCCTGCGCCACCGCCAGATCAAGGCGGTGAGCTTCGTCGGCTCCTCGGCGATCGCCGAAGAGGTGTATGCCACCGGGGCGCGCCATGGCAAGCGGATGCAGGCGATGGGTGGCGCCAAGAACCCCGGCATCGTGTTGCCCGACGCCGACCTCGACCAGGCGGTGGCGAGCATCATCGGCGCCGCCTACGGCTCGGCCGGTGAACGCTGCATGGCGTTGCCGGTGGTGGTGCCGGTCGGCGAAGCCACCGCGCAGGCGTTGCGCGGGAAGTTGCTTGCCGCGATTGCCGGGTTGCGCATCGGCGTCTCCACCGATCACGACGCGGACTATGGCCCGCTGATCAATGCCGCGCACAAGGCGCGGGTGGAAACCTGGATCCAGGCGGGCGTGGACGAGGGCGCGGAGCTGGTGGTCGACGGCCGCGGCTTCGAACTGCCCGGACACGAGGGCGGCTTCTTCCTCAAGCCGAGCCTGTTCGATCATGTCACGCCGGACATGACCACTTACCGCGAGGAGATCTTCGGTCCGGTGTTGCAGATCGTCCGCGCGCACAGTTTCGAAGAGGCGATCGCGTTGCCGACCCGGCACCAGTACGGCAACGGCGTGAGCATCTTCACCCGCGACGGCCATGCCGCGCGCGAGTTCGCCGAGCAGGTGGAAGTGGGCATGGTCGGGATCAACGTGCCGATCCCGGTTCCGGTCGGATACCACAGCTTCGGCGGCTGGAAGCGCTCCGGCTTCGGCGACCTCAACCAGTACGGCATGGACGGCGTGCGCTTCTTCACCCGCACCAAGACCGTCACCCAGCGCTGGCCCAGCAGTGGCGGCGTGGCCGACGCCAGCTTCCTCATGCCGACTTCGCACGCATGAACGGCCTCCTGCGCTACTTCGCCACCGGCGCCGATCGCCCGCTGATCGAAGACGCCGAGGAAGTCGCACGCCAGTATCGCCGTCACCGTTTCCGGGTGATGCTGGCCATCACCCTGGGCTACGGCCTGATCTATACCTGTCGCCTGGCGCTGGGCGTGGTCAAGAAGCCGTTGATCGACGGCGGCATCTTCACCCCGGCCGAACTCGGCACGATCGGGTCGGCGCTGTTCTATACCTATGCGCTGGGCAAGCTGACCAACGGCTTCCTGTCCGACCACGCCAACATGAAGCGCTTCCTCGCGGCGGCCTTCATGCTCACCGCGCTGTGCAACCTGGCGATGGGCTTCGCCACCACCCTGTGGCTGGCGGTGGTGTTGTGGGGCCTCAACGGCTGGTTCCAGAGTTTCGGCGCGCCCGGCGGCGTGGTGGCGATGACCGCCTGGTTCTCCAACCGCGAGCGCGGACGCGCCTACGGGGTGTGGAGCACGGCGCATTCGATCGGCGAGGGGCTGACCTTCCTGGTGGTCGGGTTCGCGGTCAGCGTGCTCGGATGGCGCTGGGGTTTCTGGGGGCCGGGCCTGATCGGGATCGCGACCGCGATCGGCTGCTACCTGCTGATCCAGGATCGTCCGCGCACGCTCGGCCTGCCCGAAGTCAACGACTGGAAGGGCGATCGCTACGAGGGTTCGAACAAGCCCAGGCTCACCTCGGTGCTGGCGCTGCAACTGTCGATCCTGAAGAACCCCGCGATCTGGATCCTGTGCCTGGCCAGTGCCACCACCTATATCACCCGCTACGCGATCAACTCGTGGGGCATCCTCTACCTGCAGGAAGCGCGCGGATTCTCGCTGCCCGCCGCCGGCACGCTGCTGATGACCAGCACGCTCGCGGGCATTGCCGGTGCGGTCGCGTTCGGCTTCATCTCGGACAAATGGTTCGGCGCACGCCGGCCGCCGGCCAACCTGCTGTTCGCGGTCATCGAACTGCTCGGCCTGGGCCTGTTCTTCTTCGGGCCCAATTCGACGCCGGTGCTGGTGGTGGCGATGCTGCTGTTCGGCATGGGGCTGACCGGCCTGGTGACGTCGCTGGGCGGATTGTTCGCCGTCGACATCGCGCCCAAGCGCGTCGCCGGTGCGGCGATGGGCGTGATCGGCATCTTCAGCTACACCGGCGCGGCGATCCAGGAGCAGGTGAGCGGTTCGCTGATCCAGCACGGCATGACGATGGTCGGCGACGACCGCGTCTACGACTTCGGCCCGGTGATCTGGTTCTGGATCGGATCGTCGGTGCTGTCCATGCTGCTGGCCGCCAGCCTGTGGCGCACCCGGCTCCAGGATTGAGGAACGACATGCTGCAACCCTCGCTCGAACTGACGGCGATGATCGCCGCGGCGCAGGCCGCAGGCAGCGGCCTGAAGCGTCATTTCGCCCAGCTTTCCGGACTCGGGATCCGGGCCAAGAGTGGCCCGGCCGACCTGGTGTCGATCGCCGACGAGGAAGCCGAGGCGACGGTACGCGGCCTGCTCGCCGTCGCGCAGCCAGGTTACGGATTCCTGGGCGAGGAGGGTGGCGTGCGCGCCGGTAGCGACGCGCACAACACCTGGATCGTCGATCCGCTCGACGGCACCACCAACTTCCTGTTCGGCGCACCGCTGTGGGGCGTCAACATCGCGCTGGCGCGCGAGGGCCGGGTGGTCGCTGCGGTGACCTACCTGCCGATGCTCGACGAGATGTACGTGGCCGAGGCCGGGCAGGGCAGCTGGCTCAACGGCCAGCGCATCCATGTGTCAGGTCGCGCCACGCTGGTCGAAGCAGTGCTGGGTTGCGGGATTCCGTTTGCGGGCAAGCCGGCGCAGGCGCGGTTCGCGCGCGAGATGGCCTTGCTCACGCCGCGCTGCGCCGGCATCCGCCGCACCGGTGCCTGCGCGGTGGACATGGCCTGGGTCGCCGCCGGCCGTTGGGACGCCTACTGGGAAAACGCGCTGTGCGCCTGGGACATGGCGCCGGGCACCTTGCTGGTGCAGGAAGCCGGCGGCATCGCCACCGCGGCCGACGGCAGCGTGCTGGATCCGTTCGGCACCAGCGTGCTCGTCAGCAACGGCGTAGTGCATGCGCCACTGCTCGAATTCCTGGACCAGGCAAGGGAGGAACCGGCATGAGGATTCCACGACGCGGCTTCCTGAAACTGGGCGGGCTCGGCGCCCTGCTGGCGGCGATGCCGCGCGCATTCGCCGAGGCATTGGGCTATCCGCGCGCGCTGCAGGGACCGATGATCGGCGCCCCCGGACCGAACCACGTCAACGTCTGGGTTCGGCCCAGCGGCCTGTTCGAGGTGGCGCTGGAAATCGCCACCGATCGCGAGTTCCGCAACCTCGTGCCTGTGCCGACGACGCAGGCGCGCCAGGCCGACGAGGGTTGCGTGGTGCTGCGCGCCGAAGGCCTGCAGCCGTCCACCGACTACTGGTACCGACTGCGCTACGCCGGCGTGCACGATCGTTACCAACCGCTTCCGTCTCGCACCCGCACCGCGCCGGCGGGCCCGGCTGCGTTCCGGGTCGCCTTCGGTTCGTGGTGCCGGATCCAGTTCGACGCCGACCAGCCGATCTGGAACGTGGTGCGCCCGCTCGAGCCGGACTTCTTCATCTGGCTTGGCGACAACAGCTAGGGCGACAGCGACTGGGCAGACGGCCTGGTCGACCTGTACGCGCGCGGACGCAACGTCGAGCGGCTGGAACCGCTGCTGCGCTCGACCCCGCAGATCGCGACCTGGGACGACCACGACTTCGGCTACAACGATTCGGCCGGCAGCAACCCGTTCAAGGTCGATTCGCTGCGGATCTTCCGCAGCTTCTGGGCCAATCCGTCCTACGGCGAAGCCGACAATCCGGGTGTCTACTTCCGCCAGCAGTACGGCGGCGTCGACTTCTTCGTGCTCGACGGCCGTTACCACCGCTCGCCGACGACCCAGGTCGATGACGCGAACAAGACCATGCTCGGCGCGCGGCAGAAAGCGTGGCTCAAGCGCGAGCTCAAGGCCAGTACCGCACCGTTCAAGATCATGGCGATCGGCGGCGGCTGGTCGGCCGCGGAGAACGAGGACGGCGGCGACTCGTGGGGCGTATTCCTCACCGAGCGCAACGAGATCTTCGACTTCATCCGCGACGAAGGCATCGAGGGCGTGGTGTGCATTTCCGGCGATTCGCACATGGGCGAGCTGAACTGCATTCCATGGTCGTCGCGTGGTGGCTACGACATCTACGACCTGTGCTCCTCGCCGCTGGCGCAGATGCCGGCCAGCAAGAACACCCGGCAGGCGCCCGAGGTGCGGGTGCGCGATACCTGGACGCGCTCGGTCAACGTCGGCCTGTTGCAGTTCGACCTCACCGGCGACACGCCGCGGCTGACCTACACCCTGCACGACGTGATGGGCGAACCGGTCTGGGAGCCGCTGGAGCTGACGCCCGACGACCTGCGCAATGGCGTGCGCACCTGGGACCGCAAGGCCGACCCGAAGGAAGTGGAGCGGCTGGAGCGCTTCCGCGCCGGCAAGGGCTATTACGGTTTCGATCCGCCCGAGGGCTGGCCTAACCACCCGTACTACGACGGATCGTCACGCTGATCGTGCCGGGCGTGCGCCGCTGGCGCAGCGTGTACTCGTCGATGCTGCCGGTGGCGCGGGTCCCGGCATAGTCCACGCGCGATTCCTCGAAGTCGCGCCCGAACAGGTCGGTGAGTTCCGCGCGCAGGCGCCAGTGGGTGCCGAGTCGCTTCTCGGCGAACAGCGTCCAGCCCGCGTCTTCGGATTCGCGGGTGATGCGGTCGTAGCGGTACTCGGTCTCGCGCTCGGCGATGTGTTCCACCTCTACGCCCCAGTGCATGCGCAACGCCGGCAACTCCTGGCTCAGTTCGACTTCGCCTTCGAACGGCTGTTCGCCGGAAATCCGGCGGCGCGCGCCGGTGACCGGGTCGGTCACCGCGCTGTCTCGCCACAGCGCGGTGGCCCGCAAGCGCGCACCGCGCAGGCCGAGGCCTTGCAGCGACAACGCCAGGTCGGCAGCCAGGGTGTCGCGACGGCCGTCGCCGATGTTGCCGGGCGCGTCGAACAGTTCGTCTCCGTCGATCACCAGCACCCGATCGACCACGCCGTCGATGCGCTCATGGGTCCAGTCGAGGGTGAGCGCGGTGTCGGCGCCGAAGCGATGTTCCCAGCCGAGCACCGCGCGCCAGCTGCGTTCGGGACGCAATTCGGCGTTGCCGGCGCTGACCGTGCCGCTTTCCAGCGATGCCGAGGCGACGAAGTCCTCGAACTCGAGCTGGCCCACTTCGCGCGACACCGCCAGGCGCCATTCATCGGCGTCGCCGGGCGTCCAGCGCAAGGCGACCCGCGGTTTCGGATAGACGAAGCTGCGCGAACGATCGTGCCCGTCCGGACTCGATTGCGAGAGTACCGACCGCTCCAGGCGCAGGCCCGCTTCCAGTGCCCATGCCGGTCGCGGCTGCCAGGCAAGACCGAAAGCAGCTTGCGCACGCTGCTCCTCGACCCGCACCCGCGAGCCGGGCAGCGCGACTTCGACACCGTCCTCCTCGAGCCGGGCGTCGCCCTGCAGGAAGTTCGCGGCGGCCTCCAGCGAGGCATTGAACGACAGCGTGTCGCTGCGCGTGTGCGCCAGGTCGATCCGGCCGATGGTCTCGCCGCTGTCGGCGTAGGCGCGGAACCGCTCCTGCTCGCCGTCCTCGACGGCATCCTCGGATTCCTCCAGTCGCGCGCGCTGGCGCGTTGCCATCGCGTCGAGGCGCGTACGCGCGCCCAGGTCGCGGCTGTAGCGCGCGCCGAACTCGGATTCGCGAACCTCCTCATCCTCGGCGATGCGTTCGCCGGCACCGATCAAGGTATCCACGCGCGCGCGCTCGCCGCGCAACGCCGCATTGAGCGCAAGCTGCCCGGCAGCGAACGGCTGCTGCCAGGCGGCCGTCGCCGAACGCTTGCGCTTGGGCGTACGGGTGCTCCAGTCCAGGTGTTCGGCGTCGGCAGCCTCCGCTTCGCGCACCAGGATCGCGCCGTCGCCGGTGTCGTCGTCGAGTTCGGGCTCCTGTGCGAACGCCAGCTCCAGGCGGCGATCATCGCGGCGACGCGTGTACTGGAGCGTGGCCTGCGGTGCCGACCATCCGTCGGTGGAGGCGACCAGCCCGGTTTCGATCGCGCTCGTGGTTTGTGCTTCGTGGCGCAGCACGATGTTGGCGAGCACCGCATAGCCGCCCATGTCGATGCCGGGCGCGCCGGCGCGGATCAGCTCGATCCGTTCCACTGCGCTGGCCGGGATCCGCTGCAACTGCTCCGAGGTTTCCTCGCGTTTGCTGGTTGGCCTGGCGCCATCGACCAGCACGTTGCCGGCGGCGCCGGAATAGCCGCGTACGTCGGCGTCGGCCTCGATGAGGGTGAAGCCCGGCACCCGCTCCAGCATGTCACCGGCATTGGCCGGTGCGGCGTCGCGGAAGTATTCGGCAAGGAAGACTTCCGGTGCGGCCGCCGCGGATGACGACTGCGCTTGCGCCGGCATTGCATTGACCAGTGCCACGCAAGCCAGCACCAGCCAGGCGAGCCGGCTCGTCGGTTGATCGTAAACGCGCATTCCCCGTCCTTTCCCTGGCCACTGGCAGCCACGCTATGCTGGCCTTGCTGACACCGCGCGATCGGCTGCTGTCAGGTCGTTGTCAGGCAGCCGTCCGCATCCTCTGGCCCATGGACATGACCAAGCTGATTCGTACCCATCGATACCTGCTGCCGTTGCTGCTGGTATTGGCCCCCGCCGTGGCGCAAGCCGGCGACGACGACCACGACCATGTCGAGGCGCGCGAACTGCTCCGTCGCGGCGAGATCCTGCCGTTGCCGCGGATCCTCGATGCGGCACGCGAGCGCGTTCCCGGCGACGTGATCGAGGTCGAACTCGAGCGCGAGGACGACGGTTGGGAGTACGAGGTCAAGGTGCTCACCGAAGCAGGGCGCGTGCGCAAGCTGTACATCGACGCGGGCACCGCGAAGGTGCTGAAGGTCAAGGACGACTGATGCGTTGCCTGGTGGCCGAGGACGAGCCGCATATCCGCGCCGACCTCGAGGTCGCATTGCAGGCGGCCGGGTTCCTCGTCGACCAGGTTGGCGATGGCGATGCGGCGTGGTACCAGGGTGACGTCGAGGATTACGACGCGGTGGTGCTGGACCTCGGCTTGCCGCGCCTGGACGGGCTCAGCGTGTTGCGCCGCTGGCGCAAGGCCGGCCGTGCGTTCCCGGTGCTGATCGTGTCGGCGCGCGGCGACTGGACCGAAAAGGTCGAGGGCATCGAGGCCGGTGCCGACGACTACCTGGCCAAGCCTTTCCAGATGGGCGAGCTGGTAGCGCGGGTGCGCGCGCTGGTCCGCCGGGGTGCCGGCAAGCTGTCGCCGCTGGTCGAGGCCGGCGCCTTGCGCCTGGATACGGTGCGGATGACGGCGACCCATGCCGGCGCGCCAGCACGGGTCTCGCCGCTGGAGTTCCGGTTGCTGGATTACCTGGCCCATCAGCCCGGACGCGCGGTTTCCGCCGGTGAACTCGCCGATCATCTTTACGGGACGTCCGACGGCAACGATGCCAATGCCATCGAGGCGATCGTCGCGCGCCTGCGCCGCAAGTTCGGCAGCGAACTGATCCGCACGCGGCGCGGCTTCGGCTACCTGCTGGGGGGCGAGTGAGCCGCCATTCGCTGCGCTGGCGGCTGCTGCTGGCGGCGGCGGCCGGCATCCTTGCCGCGCTGGCCATCGCGTGGGTATTCATGACGGTGCTGTTCGAGCGCCACCTGGAACGCAACCTCGAGGCGGAAATGACCCGCGACGCGCTCGGCCTGGTGTCGGGCCTGGCCTTCGACCCGCGCGGCCAGCTGCTGCTGGAAGCCGAGCCCAGCGATTCACGCCTGCGCAAGCCGGCCGGCGGCTATTACTGGCAAGTGTCGACGGCGGCGGGCGTGCTGCGCTCGCGTTCGCTGTGGGACAGCGCGCTGACAGTCCCGACCCGCGCCCCGGCCGATGCCTGGCGCTTGCGCCATGCCGGTGGACCGTTCGACCAGGCTGTTGCGATCCTGGAGCGCCAGGTTAGCGTGGATGCCGACCATCCGCCGGTGGTCGTGCAGTTCGCCCAGGACCAGGCGCCGCTTGCCGACGCACGTGCCGAGTTCGGACGCGAGCTGGCGCTGTTCCTCGCCGGCATGTGGCTGGTCCTGCTGCTGGCGGCCTGGTTGCAGGTGCGCGTCGGGTTGCAACCGCTGGACCGGATTCGCGGTGATCTCGAACGCCTGGCACGCAGCCCGGATGCGCGCTTGCCGGCGGCGCACCTGCGCGAAGTGCAGCCGCTGGTCGAAGCGATCAATGCGCTGGCCGAAGCGCGGCACGAGGACCTTGCCCACGCGCGTCGCCGCGCAGCCGACCTGGCGCACGGCCTGAAGACACCGCTGGCGGCGCTGTCGGCGCAAAGCCGGCGTGCGCGCGAAGCCGGGGCCGCGACCGCGGCCGACGGCATGGACCAGGCGATTGCCGCAATGGCACGGGTGGTCGAGGGCGAACTCGCGCGCGCACGGGTGCAGCGGTTGGGCGGGATGCAGGCCGGCACCGTGGACGTGCTTGCGGTGGTCGAGCGCCTGGCCAACGTGCTCGAACACACGGAGAAGGGCGAAACCCTGGCCTTCGCGATCGAGGTACCCACCGGGCTCGGCCTGCCGGTCGGCGAGGAACCGCTGGCGGAGATCCTCGGGGCACTGATGGAGAACGCGGTGCGCCACGCTACGCGCCAGGTACGAGTGTCGGCCGCCGGGGGATCGGAGCGGATCTGCCTGCTGGTCGAGGACGACGGCGCCGGGATGCCGGCGGCGCAGGCCGAGGCGGTACTGGCGGGCAATGCGCCCGTCGACGTGTCGCCGCATGGCAGCGGCCTGGGACTGCAGATCGTGCGCGACCTGGTGCGCGCCAGCGGCGGCGCGCTGGCACTGGAAGCCTCGTCGCTGGGCGGCTTGCGGGTGGAGCTGGAGTGGCGCGCCTGGAGGGATTCGAACCCCCGACCAATGGCTTCGGAAGCCACTACTCTATCCGGCTGAGCTACAGGCGCGTGTTGCGGATTCTCGCATGTTGCTACGCTGGCGTGCCATGAACGACCCCGACTTCAAGCAACGACTGGGCCTGTACTGGCAGCTGGTCCGCGGCGACCGGCCGATCGGCTGGCTGCTGTTGCTGTGGCCGACCTGGTGGGGCCTGTGGCTGGCCGCCGACGGCGTGCCGCCGCTGTGGCCGCTGGTGGTCTTCAGCCTCGGCGTGTGGCTGACGCGCTCGGCCGGCTGCGTGATCAACGACTACGCCGACCGCTGGCTCGATCCGCAGGTCGAGCGGACCCGCGGCCGGCCGCTGGCGACCGGCGCGGTGTCCGGACGCGAAGCGCTGCTGGTGTTCGCGGCGCTGATGCTGGTGGCGTTCGCGCTGGTGCTGACCCTCAACCGGCTGACCATCTACATGAGCTTCGTCGGCGTGGTGCTGGCGGCCAGCTATCCGTACCTCAAGCGCTACACCTACCTGCCGCAGGTCTACCTGGGCATGGCTTTCGGCTGGGGCATCCCGATGGCGTTCGCCGCCATCCAGGGCGAAGTGCCGCCGGTCGCATGGGTGCTGTACGTGGCCAACATCTTCTGGGCCACCGCCTACGACACCTGGTACGCCATGGTCGACCGCGACGACGACATCCGCATGGGTGCCAGGTCGACCGCGATCCTGTTCGGCGACATGGACCTGGTCGCGCAGGGCGTGCTGTACGCGTGCACCTTCACGGCGCTGGCCCTGGTCGGTCGCCAGGCCGGCCTGGGCGAAGCGTACTGGTGGGGCCTGGGCGTGGCGGTGCTGCTGGTCGCCTGGCAGTTCGTGATCGCCCGCCACCGCGACCGCGACGCGTGCTTCCGCGCGTTCCTGCACAACCACTGGGTCGGCGCGGTGGTGTTCGCGGGCCTGGCGCTGGCGCTGTGGGGCGATTGAACGTGCTCGAACGCCTCGCATTGCGCAGCGCCGCGTTCGCCGAACGCTGGTTTCCCGACGCCTGGGTGTTCGCGGTGCTGGGCGTGCTGGTGGTGGCGGCGTGCGCGCTCGGCTTCGGCGCCAGTCCGCGCGACACCGTGCAGGCCTTCGGCGGCGGCTTCTGGAGCCTGATTCCCTTCACCATGCAGATGGCGTTCGTGGTGATCGGCGGCTACGTGGTCGCCACCGCGCCGGCGATCGCGCGGCTCATCGGCCGCATCGCGCGCTGGCCGCGCAGCGGACGCGGCGCGATCGCCTTCGTCGCCCTGGCCAGCATGCTCACCTCGCTGCTGAGCTGGGGCTTCTCGCTGGTGTTCGCCGGCCTGCTGGTGCGCGCGCTGGCGCGTCGCGACGACCTGGACATGGACTACCGCGCCGCCGGCGCCGCCGCCTACCTGGGCCTGGGCGCCGTGTGGGCGATGGGCCTCAGCTCGTCCGCCGCGCAACTCCAGGCCAACCCCGCAAGCATGCCGCCCGGCCTGTTGCCGATCACCGGCGTGCTGCCCTTCAGGCAGACCATCCTGCTGTGGCAGTCGGTGGTGCTGACCGGCGCGCTGGTGCTGGTGTCGCTGGCGGTGGCGTACTTCACCGCGCCGCGCGGCAGCGCCGTGCGCACGGTGCGCGACTTTCCCGACGCGCTCGACGCAGTGGGCGTGGTCGCCAAGCCGCAGGCGTTGCCGCCACCGACGCGCCCCGGAGACTGGCTGGAACACAGCCCGCTGCTGACCATCGCGCTTTCGCTGCTGGGCTTCGGCTGGCTGTACCTGGAGTTCACCGGCAAGCCGCTGCTGTCGGCGATCGCCAACCTCAACACCTACAACTTCCTGTTCCTGTCGCTGGGCCTGCTGCTGCACTGGCGGCCACGCAGCTTCCTCGACGCGGTGTCGCGCGCGGTACCGTCGACCGCCGGCGTGCTGATCCAGTTCCCGCTCTACGGCGGCATCGCGATGCTGCTGACGCACGCCGCCGGCGCCGACGGGCACACGCTGGCGCACCGGCTGTCGACGCTGTTCGTGCAGGTCGCCTCGCACGACACCTTCGCCGTGGTGATGGGCAGCTACTCGGCGGTGCTCGGTTTCTTCGTGCCGTCGGGCGGTGGCAAATGGCTGGTAGAGGCCCCTTACGTGATGCAGGCCGCCAACGAGCTGCAGTTCCACCTGGGCTGGGCGGTGCAGGTCTACAACGGCGCCGAGGCGCTGCCGAACCTGGTCAATCCGTTCTGGATGCTGCCGCTGCTCGGCGTGCTCGGGTTGAAGGCGCGCGACATCGTGGGCTTCACCTTCGTGCAGCTGCTGGTGCACATACCGCTGGTGCTCGGTCTGCTGTGGCTCCTCGGCACCACGCTCGCCTACATCCCTCCCGTCCTCCCGTAGGAGCGCGCCTTGCGCGCGAAGCAAGAGCGAACCGCCCGCTCACGTGCGGGGCGCCGCGGAATGGCCTTGCCCAAGCCGGGACACGGCGCGAGTACGTCCATGTAGCCTCGTCGTCGGCATCCATGCCTCCGACGGTCCCGTCTTGGGCAAGGCCATTCCACGACGCTAAGCCAAGCGGGTGGGTCGATGCTTCGGCCGCGAGGGTGCTCCTACGGGACGTGCGCGCAGACCCAGGCGTCGACGCGCCGGACGCCAGCGTCGTGCAGCGCCTGTGCGGCGGCGCGCAGGGTCGCGCCGGTGGTCATGACGTCGTCGACGAGGGCGACATGCGCCGGCATCGTAATGCCGCGTGTCGCGGCGAATGCACCGCGCAGGTTGGCGTGGCGCTCGCTTGCATGCTGTTGTCGCGACTGCGGCGCGGTGTTGCGCGCGCGCTGCAGCAGCTCCGTCCGCAGCGGGATGCGCAACTGGCGGGCCACTGGCCGCGCCAGTTCCAACGCCTGGTCGTAGCCGCGCTGGCGCAGGCGCGCGCGGTGCAGGGGCACCGGCACCAGGGCGGCGGGATACGCGGCATCGGCGCAGGCCTCGAGCATCAGCAGCGAGAGCAGGCGCCCGGCGGCGAGGTCGCGATGAAACTTCAGGCGCTGGACCCAGGTGGTCCACCGGCGGGGCGTAGACGAAGCTGGCGACCACCGCCTGCAAGGGCGCGGCTGCGGTGATCGCGGCCGGCCGGCACCAGGGCAGGCCCGCGTGGCATTGCGGACACAGGTCCAGGGCCGGCCGGG
>NZ_JARUVM010000063.1 GCF_029763755.1 Luteimonas sp. 8-5 | reverse complement strand
AGCGGTGCGCATGCCGCGGGCGCGGCGCCGCCACGGCCGCCTGCAGGCGGTTGTGAAGTTGTGCGCGCACGCGCGGCGACAGCGCCTGCAGCGACTGCCCATGCAGGGCGCGGGCCTTGCGGTCGAATTCGAGATCGTTCATTGCCAATCCTCCAGTTGCCGCCGCAGCGCTTCGCGCGCCCGCGACAGGTGGGTCTTTACCGAGCCTTCGCTGCAGCCCATCGCGTGCGCGGTATCGGCCACGTCAAGTTCCTCCAGCACGCGCAGCGTGAACGCCTCGCGCTGGCGTGCCGGCAATGCCGCCAGCGCCTCGCCCAGCCGCGCATGCGCCTCGCGCGCGTCGTGGTGGCGCTGCGGGTCCGGCGCATCGTCGGCCCAGTCGAAACCGGCCTCCTCGTGCGCCGGCGGTGGCGCCATCCAGCGCAGGCGGAAATTGCGCCGCCGCTGCATGTCGATCACCCGGGTACGCAGGATCCGCCAGAACAGCGGCGGCCACTCGCCGCCGGGGCGATCGCGGTAGCCGAGCATCTTCTCCATCGCGTCCTGCACCGCATCCAGCGCATCCTCGCGCTGGCGCAGGCCGAATTCGGCAAAGCGGAACGCGCGCGGGGCGACGCCGGCCAGGAACTGCTCCAGGGTCGCCGGCGTCGTTACGTCCCGGGCCGCCGCATCGGCGGCCGGCGGGGCCTGGTCTTCGTCCGGGGCGCTCACGCGTTGCAGCATACGGTAGGCAAACGCCCGGGGCGCCGCGCGGTTGACAGGCCGCGCTGTCGACAGGGTTATGATGCGGAGGGCACCGGGCCGGAGGGGAATCGATGGGCGATGCGACCGTGGCACAGGGGTTCATGGCCCTGTACGTGTTCATGCTGGCGGCAATTGCCGGGCACGTGATCATTTCGCGGGTGCCGGTGATCCTGCACACCCCGCTGATGTCCGGCTCCAACTTCATCCACGGCATCGTCCTGATCGGCGCCATGGTCGTGCTCGGCCACGCCGACACCCCCCTGGAGAAGGCGATCGGCTTCGTCGCCGTGCTCCTCGGCGCGGGCAACGCGGCGGGCGGCTACGTGGTCACCGAGCGCATGCTCGACATGTTCAAGGCCAGCAAGCCGGGGGCCAAATGATCGGCGCGGCCCAGCTGCACTGGCTGGCCAACGCCAGCTACTTCGTCGCTGCCACCCTGTTCCTGCTCGGCCTGCAGCGCATGGCTTCGCCGAAGACCGCGCGCTCCGGCATCCAGTGGGCCGGGGCGGGCATGCTGCTGGCGACCTTCGCCACGCTGCTGCTGCCGGGCCTGCACAACATCGGGCTGATCGTCCTGGCCACCGTGCTGGGCACCGCCGTTGCCTGGGTCTGGGGCAAGCGGGTGGCCATCACCGACATGCCGCAGATGGTCGCCCTGTTCAACGGCATGGGTGGCGGCAGCGCCGCAGCGATCGGCGGCGTGGAACTGCTGCGCTTCTCGCTCGCCGGGGCGCAACCGCCGGTGCTGACCCTTGTGCTGGGCGTGACCGGCGCACTGATCGGCGCGGTGTCGCTGACCGGCTCGATCATCGCCTGGGCCAAGCTCGATGGACGCATGGACAAGCGCTACACCTTCCCCGGCCAGCAGTGGTTCAACGCGCTGGTCGCGCTGGCCGCCGTCGTCCTTGGCGCGATGGTGGTGCATTCGCTGGGCGTGCCGCTGGTCATCGCGTTCTTCCTGGTCGCGCTGGCGCTGGGCGTGCTGATGACGTTGCCGATCGGCGGCGCCGACATGCCGGTGGTGATCTCGCTGTACAACGCGCTGACCGGCCTGGCCGTCGCCTTCGAAGGCTACGTGCTCGGCAACCAGGCGCTGATCGTGGCCGGCATGATGGTCGGCGCGGCCGGTATGCTGCTGACGCGCCTGATGGCCAAGGCCATGAACCGCTCGATCCGCAACGTGCTGTTCTCCGACTTCGGCGCCAGCGCCGGCGGCGGCCAGGAGATCGGCGGCAGCCAGAAGCCGATCGAGGCCGGCGACGTGGCGGCGATGATGGCCTACGCCGAGCGCGTGGTGATCGTGCCCGGCTACGGCATGGCCGTGGCCCAGGCCCAGCACAAGATCTGGGAGCTGGCGCAGCGGTTGATCGATCGCGGGGTCAAGGTGAAGTTCGCGATCCATCCGGTCGCCGGGCGCATGCCCGGGCACATGAACGTGCTGCTGGCCGAAGCCGGCGTGCCCTACGACCTGATCGCCGACATGGACGACATCAACCCGGAGTTCCCGAACACCGACGTGTCCCTGGTGATCGGCGCCAACGACGTGGTCAACCCGGTGGCCAGGACCGATCCCTCGTCGCCGATCTACGGCATGCCGATCCTGGACGTGTCGCAATCGAAGAACACGGTGGTCATCAAACGCGGCCGCGGCACGGGTTTCGCCGGCATCGAGAACGCGCTGTTCTACGCCGACAACACCCGCATGCTCTACGGCGACGGCGCGGAGATGGCCGGGGCGCTGGTCAGCGAGCTGAAGGCACTCGACGGCGGGCACTGAGCAGGGCCGCCAGTACCAGCCCGGCCCCCAGCCAGGCCAGGTCGACCGGCCCGGTCGCCAGTTCCGCCAGCGTCCAGGCATGGTGCAGGCCGAGCTTGAGCGCCGACTCCCAAGGCAGCACCCCGACCGTGCGCGCCAGTTCGGTGGCGATGATCCCCCAGTAGGCGATCACCACGGCCAAGACGGTCGCCAGCACCGCCGCGACCAGGCGCCAGGCACCGGCCGGCGCGCGGGCCAGCCGCAGCAGCACGGCCGCGTCGACGGCGGCCACCACGGCCATCCAGGCGCACAGCCGGCCCGTGGACAGGGCGAGCAGGATCCAGGCCGCCGAGCAGCCGAGGCTGCCCAGGGCGAGCAGGGCCGGCGCGAGCCAGCGCGCGCGGCGCACTGCGGATTCGTTCATGGGGCGTAGAATAGCCACCGACATGTATTCCCGCAGCAGTGAACCCGTGCGCTTCGAGCGCGACTGTGCCGCCGTGCTCGTGCCCCAGGGCGATGCCGTGACCCTGCCGGCAGGCACCGTCGGTTACATCACCCAGGCGCTGGGCGGCAGCTACACGGTGTTCGTGGAAGGCAACCTGTTCCGCATCGCGGGGCAGGACGGCGACGCGATCGGCAAGGAACCGGCCGAGCCGCTGGAGCTGCCCGACGACGCTACCGACGACGCGGTCGAGCAGCTGGTCTGGAAACAGCTGCGCACCTGCTTCGACCCGGAAATCCCGATCAACATCGTCGACCTGGGATTGGTCTACGAGGCCACCGTGTCGCACCGCGACGACGGGCAGCGCAAGGTCACGGTGCGGATGACCCTGACCGCGCCTGGTTGCGGCATGGGCGAAATCCTGGTCGATGACGTGACCAGCAAGCTCGAGATGATCCCCACCGTCGCCGATACCGACGTCGAGCTGGTGTTCGATCCGCCGTGGAACCGCAACATGATGTCGGAGGCCGCGCGCCTCGAAACCGGAATGCTCTGACGTCCCGTGCCGAGTTCCCGGGCGTAATCGGTTCCAGAAAATCTGCAATCGATTACACACAAAAAGTGTGAACTACGTCACATTCATGTAAACGGATACTGCTGCAACTGCAGCTTGAACGGATCCTGAACCGTGGAATAGCGTCGATGGGTGCCGCGCCCCCGCGCGTCGCTTCCGGCTGGACCGCCGGAATCCCTGCCTATCGAGGACACCGTCAATGCAATCCAGCAGTCGTGTTCGATCCCTCGCCGTACTCTCGCCCCTGGCATTCGCCATCGCGGCGATGTCCGCGCATGCCGCCGACCGCGTGAACCTGCACCAGCAGGACGCCGCGGCCATGTACAAGCAGTACAAGGCCGCCAGCGCCCGCATCGGCACCCCGGCCCGCGCCAACGACCGCCACGCCGAGTTGCTCGGAATGGACGCACGCTCCGGCCTGCGCCTGCTCAACAGCAAGTCCGACGCGGACGGCACCCGCCACTTCCGCTACCAGCAGACCTACCACGGCATTCCGGTGTTCGGCGAACAGGTGATCGTCAGCGAGCGTGCCGATGGCAGCCTGCGCAACCTGTTCGGCCATCGCATCACCGGCCTGGACGCGGACCTGCCGTCGCTCGTTGCGCGCATCCCGCAGGCCCAGGCGATGGCGCTCGCCCGCCACGCCGCGCTCGGCAACCGCGCCGCGGCCATGGAAGTGTCGCGCGAGAAGGCCGAGAAGGTGATCTTCGTCGACGGCGACCGCAAGGCGCACCTGGCCTACGTGGTCGAAATGTTCGCCGACGCCCCCGGCGGCGGCAGCCCGACCCGTCCGTTCGTCATCGTCGACGCGCGCACCGGTGCGGTGATCGACCAGTGGGACGGCCTGGCCAACGCCGATATCGGCACCGGCCCCGGCGGCAACCAGAAGACCGGCCAGTACGAGTACGGCACGGACTTCGGTTACATGGACGTCAGCCAGTCCGGCAGCACCTGCACGATGAACAACACCAACGTGCGCACGGTGAACCTCAACCACGGCACCAGCGGCTCCACCGCGTACAGCTACACCTGCCCGCGCAATACCGTGAAGTCGATCAACGGCGCGTATTCGCCGCTCAACGACGCCCACTACTTCGGCGGCGTCGTGTTCGACATGTACCAGGCCTACGTCGGTACGCCGCCGCTGAGCTTCCAGCTGCGGATGCGCGTGCACTACAGCAACAACTACGAGAACGCGTTCTGGGACGGCACCGCCATGACCTTCGGCGACGGCGCCAGCACGTTCTATCCCCTGGTCAGCCTCGACGTGTCCGCGCACGAGGTCTCGCACGGTTTCACCGAGCAGAACTCGGGCCTGGTCTACCAGAACCAGTCCGGCGGCATCAATGAAGCGTTCTCCGACATGGCCGGCGAGGCCGCCGAGTACTACATGCACGGCAGCAACGACTTCCTGGTCGGCGCCCAGATCTTCAAGGGCAGCGGCGCGCTGCGCTACATGAACAACCCGCCGCTGGACGGCGCGTCGATCGATAGCGCCGACGACTACTACAGCGGCCTCAACGTCCACTATTCCTCCGGCGTCTACAACAAGGCCTTCTACCTGCTGGCGACCACCAGCGGGTGGGACGTGCCCAAGGCGTTCAAGACCTTCGCCCGCGCCAACAGCGTCTACTGGAGCTCCAACTCCGATTACAACGACGCGGCCTGCGGCGTCGAGGAAGCCGCTTCCGACCTCGGCTACAGCGTGGCCAACGTCACCGCCGCGTTCGCCGCGGTCGACGTCAGCTGCGACGGTGGCGGTGGCGGTGGTGGCGACAGCACCGGTGGTCCGCTCACCAAGGGCGTGCCGATGACGAGCCAGCATGCGGCGACCGGCAACTCGGTGAACTACACCATCGCCGTGCCGTCGGGGGCCAGCGACCTGGTCGTGTCGATCTCGGGCGGCAGCGGCGACGCCGACCTGTACGTCAAGCGCGGCAGCGCGCCGACCGACAGCTCCTACGACTGCCGTCCCTACAAGAGCGGCAACTCCGAGAGCTGCACCTTCGCGTCGCCCACGGCGGGCACCTACTACGTGCGCGTCAAGGCCTACTCGGCGTTCTCGGGCCTGTCGGTCCTGGCCGACTACGAGACCGGCGGTGGCGGCGGTGGCGGCAGCGTGCTCACCAAGGGTGTCCCGGCGACCGGCCTGTCCGCGTCCACCGGCAACGACGTGGTCTACACCATGGTCGTTCCCAGCGGCGCTTCCGACCTCGTGTTCACCTCGTCGGGCGGCACCGGCGATGCCGACATGTACGTCAAGTTCGGCAGCACGCCTACCGACAGCTCCTACGACTGCCGTCCGTACAAGAGCGGCAACTCCGAGAGCTGCACCTACGCCAGCCCGGCAGCCGGTACGTACTACGTCCGCCTGAAGGCGTACTCGAGCTTCTCCGGCGTCAGCCTGGTCGGCGACTACTCCACCGGCGGTGGCGGTGGCGGCGAGCAGACCTACACCAACGGCACCAACTACAACCTGCCGGACAAGGGCGCTGCGATCAACAGCCCGATCTCCGTGTCCGGCCGTAGCGGCAATGCGCCGAACGATGCCGAGGTCCACGTCGAGGTGATCCACACCTACCGCGGCGACGTCCAGATCGACCTGGTCGCCCCGGATGGAAGCAGCTACCGCCTCAAGAACAAGAGCGGCAGCGACAGCGCCAACAACGTCAACGCGACCTACAGCGTCAACCTGTCCAGCGAAGCCCTCAACGGCAGCTGGAAGCTGAAGGTGCAGGACATGTACAGCGGCGACACCGGCTACCTCGATACGTGGAGCATCACGTTCTGAGGAACCCGCGGGACGAACCTTTCCCGGACCCCGGCCTCGCGCCGGGGTTTTTGTTTGCGGGGCAGTGCTTCAGAGCGCTTCGAAGCGGTTGGCCGCCACGTTCTTGCGCACCTTCGCCGGATCCCAGACGCGGCCGTTCATCGCGATGTATACGCCGGGGGGCAGCGACTGGACCGCGCCGACGGCGGTGCCGATGTTGAACTCGGCATCGGAGCCGCGGAAACCGGCCGGATTGAGCGCGCCGGTCAGCACGATGACCTTGTCCGGGATGCTGGCCAGCACCTTCGCGGTCTCGACCATGCTGTCGGTGCCGTGGGTCACGAGCACGTGGCGGGTGTCCTGGGCGGCGATCGTGGCGCGCACCAGCTCGCGATCGGCGGCGTCGATATGCAGCGAATCCTTGCGCAGGATCGGGATGACGTGGAAGCGGAACGCGACCCCGAGTTCCTCGAGGATGCGGCCGATCTGCGGCTCGCCGACCTGGTAGTCCGACTTGTCGTCGAAGTAGACCTTGTCGATGGTGCCGCCGGTGGTGACGATGAGCAGGTGGTCCATGGGCGCCATGTTAAGCCCTGGCCAGCGCATCCCGAAGCGGGTCGAGCAGGGGGCCGTAGCGGCCGCTGCGCGCGGTATCGGATCGCAGCGGTTCGCGCACCTGGGCGGCGCTGGCGGTGCGCACCCCGCGTCCGGCCCGGTGGAAGGCCAGGCAGGCCGGGTCGAACGCCAGGCTGCAGCGGGCGAGCAGGGCGCGGGTCGAGGCTTCCTGCGCAGCCACGAAGTCCTCGTAGCGGAACAGCGCGATCCGTTCCGGGTCGCGGGCGCGCCAGGCATCCATCGCCCGCTCGCAGCCCCGCAGGTAGACGGCGATGTCGTCGAAGTCGCAGGCGAAGTGCGGCAGCTGCATGAACTGCTGGCGATAGCACGACCACGCGGTTTCCATCGGGTCGCGGCGCACCTCGAGTACGGTCGCGCCCGGCAGCATCGCGCGCAGGATGCCGGCGTGCTTCCAGTTCTCCGGCATCTTGTCGGTGAAGCGCGGCCGATGCCGGCGCCAGCGGGCGGTCGCGTCCATGTATTCGCGGCCCAGGCGCTGCCAGTCGGCGGCGCTGGCGCTGCGTATCCACCGCGGGTAGGGCACGCCGCGCCTTTGCGACTCCCGCTGCAGGATCACGCCCAGGTCGGGCAGCTCGCTGCCGCCTTCCACGTCCGGGTGCGCGGCCAGGACCTGTTCGAACAGGGTCGAACCCGAACGCGGCAGGCCGACGATGAAGATCGCTTCCGCACCCAGTCCGGGATCGAGCGGCTCGGGCAGGGAGGCGCTGGCGTCCAGCGCCGCGTCCACGTAATCGAGGAAGGCGCGGGCGCTCCACGGCGCGCGCTGGCGCAGCAATGCATTGGCATCCCGCAGCGCGGAGAAGGCGGCCGCGAAATCGCCCTGGTCCTCGAGCGCGCGCCCGAGCGTGTAACCGATGGCGACGCGGTCGGGATCGCGCAGCTCCGGACGGCGCAACTGCGCCTGCATCGTTTCGATATCCGCGCTTTCCAGCCGCCGCGTACGCAGGTTGGCCAATCCGCGCCAGGCATCCCCGCAGGCCGGGTCGACCTTCAGCGCGGCGCGGTAGCGCACCGCGGCCTCGTCGATGCGCCCCAGGTGCAGCAACGCGTCGCCGAGCAGGATCGTGGCCGGCAGCAGTTCCGGCGCCAGTTCGCAGGCCCGCTGCAGTGGCGCCAGCGCTTCGGCGCCCATGCCGTGCGCCTGCAGGTTGCGGCCGAGGTTGAACCACGGCATCGGCTCGCCTGGCGCGAGCTCGCATGCCCTGCGCCAATCGTCGAACGCGGCCTGTTCCTCGCCGCAGGCCATGCGCGCGCTGGCCAGGTCGTTGTGCAGCATCGCGTCGCCCGGGCTGCGCGCGATGGCGCGCAGGAGCAGCTCGCGCGCCAGGTCGGGGCGGCGACTGCGCAGGTGCAGCACGGCCAGCAGGCGCATGGCTTCGGGATGATCGGGGCTTTCGCCCAGCACTGAATGCAGCATGCGTTGTGCGCCCGCGGGATCGCCGTCGCGGATCGCGCGTGCGGCGGCATGCATGCGTTCGATCGCGCCCGGGGACAATCCGACCATGCGCGGATCGTGTGCGGCGTTCCCGTTCACCGGCGCGTTCAATGCGCCCGACCGCGGCCGAACCGCGCCTGTAGTCCCGGTGCACTGGCCGCGAACACGATCACCAGCGCAAGCGCCGTTTCCAGCAGTGCGAACCAGCGTTCCGAAGGGCGCGACCAGGCGACCATCACGCCGTGCGAGAACCAGGCAAGGGCCAGCAGCCCGGCCCAGAACGCGGCGCGGCGCCCGCCGCGGGGCAAGGCCAGGGCCAGCAGCAACGGCGGCAGCGCGAATACGCCCAGTGCCACCCACTGCGAGTCCAGGACGTACCAGGTCGAATAGAGCAGTACCAGCGCAAGCAGGGCCAGGCGCAACACCCAGCGCGACGTGGGAACGGCGGCGGGGATCATTGCAGCTTCGCCGCGAGCGTGGCGATGCGGCGGCCGAGCGCGCGCGCCAGCACCGATTCGTCGTCGCTGGGCTGCGGATCGTCCTGCAGGCCGGCGACGTGGCTTGCGCCATAGGGCGTGCCGCCGCTGCGCGTGGTGTTGAGCGCCGGTTCGGTGAATGGGATGCCGGCGACCACGCAGCCATGGTGCAGCAACGGCAGCAGCATCGACAGCAGGGTCGACTCCTGGCCCCCATGCATGGTGCTGGTCGAGGTGAACACGCCCGCGGGCTTGCCCACCAGGGTGCCGCTGGCCCATTCGGCGCCGAGCCCGTCGATGAAGTGCTTCAGCGGCGCGGCCATGTTGCCGAAGCGGGTCGGGCTGCCCAGCAGCAGGCCCGCGCACTCGGCCAGGTCGGCACGCTCGACGTAGGGCGCGCCGTCCTCGGGTACCGATGGCGCGGCCACCTGCGTGACCACCGCGACCGGCGGCACCGTGCGCAGCCGCGCCGACATGCCGTCGACTTCGCCGACGCCGCGCGCGACCTGGCGGGCGAGCCTGGCCACCGAACCGCCACGGCTGTAATAGAGGACGAGGATCTCTGCCATGGCGCGAGTGTACCTTTGCTACCCTGCGCCGATGGAGCCGCTGGACTCGATCAACCGCTGGAGCGACCGCCTGCGCGACCGTGCCCGGGCCCGGTCGTTCTTCAATTTCCTGTGGCGCCGCTTCCTCGACGACCGGCTGTTCGAGTCGGCCGGCGCGCTGGCCTACACCACGGTGTTCGCGCTGGTTCCGCTGTCGATGGTGGTGTTCGGCGTGCTCTCGGCCTTCCCGGTGTTCGACCAGTGGACCGACAGGCTCACCGACTACATCTTCATCAACTTCGTGCCGAGCGCGGCACGCAAGGTCCAGGACTACCTGCAGGGTTTCAGCGCCAACACCGGGCAGCTGACCGCCGCCGGCGTGGTCGCGCTGGTGCTGTCGGTGCTGATCACCCTCACCAGCGTCGAGGCCACCTTCAATCGCATCTGGCGGGTGCCGCTGGCGCGGCCGAAGTTCGGCCGCTTCCTGGTGTACTGGACGGTGCTGACCCTGGGTGCGCTGGTCGCCACCGCGAGCCTTGCGCTGTCGACGCAGTTCTTCGCCCTGGCCGTGTTCAAGACCGGGCTCGGCCGGCTGCTCGAGGACACCATGCTGCGGCTGGCGCCGATGCTGATCGAGCTGCTGGCGTTCGCGGCGATCTACCGCGTCGTGCCGCATCGCACGATCAAATGGCGGCACGCAGCGATCGGCGCACTGCTGGCGGTGGTGCTGTTCGAGCTGGTGAAGTGGGGCATCAGCCTCTACATCGGCAGCTTCGGCACCTACCAGAAGATCTACGGTCCGCTGGCGTTCGTTCCGGTGTTCCTGCTGTGGATCTACCTGGGCTGGGTGTCGGTGCTGCTGGGCGCTTCGTTCGCGTCGTCGATGTCGGCGTTCCGTTACCAGCCGGCGGCCATGCGCCTGCCCGAAGGCTTCGAGGTCTACGGCCTGCTGCGCCTGCTCGGGCGCTTTGCCGAAGCCAGGCGCGAGGGCAGGGGCCTGCACAGCGACGAGGTCCTGCAACTCGAACCGCTGCTCACCGATGCCCTGGTCCAGGAACTGCTCGGGCAGCTCGACGCCATCGACCTGGTGGCGCGCGCCGAAACCGGCGAATGGCTGCTGTCGCGCGACCTCGACGACATCACCATGGCCGACCTCTACGAAGCCTGCCGGCTGCGCATCCCGATCGCCGAGGCGCACCTGCCCTGCCACGACGATGCGCTGGGCTGCGCCGCCATCGCGGAGCTCGATGAGTTGCGGCTGCCCTTGCGCGACCTGCTCAAGCGCCGCGTGTCCAATGTCTACGAAGACCTGCCGAGGAATCCCGGATGAGCCGTTCCCTGTTGCTGACGCTGGCCCTGCTTTCGATGGTGGTGCTGCCGATGCTCGCCGCGTGCAAGCCGGAAGCCGGGGCGCCCGCGCCGGAAGCGGCGCCCGCCGCGGAACCCACACCGGCCGCTGCCCCGCCTGCGGCACCCGCGCAAGTCGAATATCCAACGCTCGCGGTGAAAACCATCGATGGCGCCGACTGGACCCTGGCCGCGCATCGCGGCAAGTGGGTGGTGGTGAACTTCTGGGCGACCTGGTGCGCGCCGTGCCGCAAGGAGATGCCGGAGCTGTCGGCACTGGACGCGATGCGCGAGCACATCGAGGTGATCGGGCTTGCGTACGAGGAGAGTACGCCGGAAGCCCTTCAGGCCTTCCTGGAGGATCACCCGGTCGTGTACCCGATTGCGCTGGTCGACGTGTACGACCCGCCGGCCGACTTCGAGACGCCGCGCGGCCTGCCGATGACCTACCTGATCGCGCCGGACGGCAAGGTCGCCAAGCGTTTCCTCGGTCCGGTCACCGCTGCGGAACTCGAGGCCGCCATCACCCTTTAAGGGCGGCCACGCCCGGCCGCCCGGGCCAGCCGGAAAAGGCTTGACACCTGCCATCGTTTCCACTGTACTAGTGCACACAGTACAGATAGGACAGTCTGATGGCCCGTACCCGTGCCCTGATGATCCAGATCGCCACCGGCGATCCGCGCCCGATCGGCAAGCAGATCGTGGACGCGGTGCGGATGAAGATCGCCACTGGCGAACTCGACCCCGGCGACCAGCTGCCCAGCGTCCGTGGCCTGGCCCAGCAACTCACCATCAACCCCAACACCGTGGCCAAGGCCTACGCCGAACTTGCCGCCGAAGGCTGGCTTGAGTCGCGCCAGGGGCTGGGCCTGTACGTCGCGCCGCCGCGCCAGCGCCTGAGCGATGCCGAACGCGAACGGCGCCTGGACGAGGCGATCCAGCGTTTCCTGCACGACGTCATCGCGCTGGATTTCCCGCCTGACGAGGTGCAGGCGCGCCTGCACCACGAATTTCTCGCGCTTGCACCGCGCAAGTCCGCCTGACCCGACAACCGACACCACATCATGACCACCGACCACGTGATCGAAACCGTGGCGCTGAGCAAGCGCTACGGCAACAAACTCGCCCTGGACCACCTCGACCTGTGCATCCCGCGCGGGCGAATCCACGCCATCGTCGGCGCCAACGGTGCCGGCAAGTCGACCCTGTTCCGCGTGCTGCTGGGCTTCCTGCCGCCCACCTCGGGCAGCGCCCGCATCCTGGGCCGCGACAGCCGCACGCTCGGACCGGGCGATCGCGCCCGGATCGGCTTCGTCAACGAGGAACACACGCTGCCGGGATGGATGCGCGTGTCCCAGGTGGCGGCCATGCAGCAGCGCCAGTATCCGCGCTGGAACCAGCAGGCCTACGACGACGTGATCGGCCATTACAACGTCGAGCCGCAGCAGAAGATCGCCCAGCTGTCGCGCGGCGAGCGCGCGGGCTTCAATCTCGCGCTCGCCCTGGCCCAGTCGCCGGAGTTGCTGGTGCTGGACGAGCCCACGCTGGGCCTGGACGTCGTCGCCAAGCGCGCCTTCCTCGAGTCGCTGATGTACAGCAACGCGACGGAACAGTGCACGGTCGTCTACTGCTCGCACCAGATGGAGGAGATCGAGCGGGTCGCCGACAACCTGGTGATCCTGGAGCGCGGCCGGCTGATGCACATGTCGGCGCCGGAGGACTTCACCGCGCGCGTCTCGCTCTGGATCGCCGACATCCCGTTCAAGGGGCCGGACCGGAACACCGTTCCGGGGTTGCTGGAAGCGCAACGCATCGACGGCCTGCACCACTACCTGGTGCTGGACCAGGACGCGGGCTTCGAAGCCTTCCTGCGCGCGGCCGGCGCGCGTTCGGTGCAGTCCATGCCGGTGAGCCTGGATCGCGCCGTGAACGGATTCCTCGCCAAGAACCATGCCGCGCCGACGGAGAGGCTGCAATGACTCTTCTTTTCTCCGCGGAGTTCCTGCGCTTCCGCACATGGGCCATCGTCGCCTTCGTCGTGCACCTGGTCGTGCTCGGTTTCCTGAGCCGCATCGTCGATCTCGCCCAGCAACCGACGGTCGTCTACCAGGTCTTCGGAATGGTCTACATGGTCGCCGGCACGCTGCTGGGCCTGTACCAGATGGGCAGTTACAGGCGGGCCGGACACTGGCTGAGCCTGCTGCACCGGCCGTTGCGGCGCCACGCGATCGCGTTCGCGCTGTGCGCCGCCGGCGGTTGCGTGCTCCTGCTCGCAGTGGCGTTGCCGGTGTTGCTGACCGCTGCCTACCAGGAAGCCTTCACCGCGCGCGTCGTCGACCTGCGCCACTGGTTGCTGCCCCTGGCCTCGTTGCTGCTGGCGTTGTGCGGTTACCTGGCGGGCGCCTATGCGATGCTCGCGCCGCGCCGCTACTCGGTGGCCGTGGTGGTGCTGCCGATGCTGTTCCTGTTCGCGCGCGCCGACGGCACGATGGCACTGGCGTTGCAACTGGTGGTGCTGGCCTACCTGGCGGTGCTGGTCGCGATCGCGTTCAAGCCGGACCTCGACCAGGCGCCGCGGCATCCTGGCGCGGTGGTCGCGACGGCCCTGCCGGTCCAGGTCGGCGCGTACTTCCTGTTGTGGATGCTGGGGATCGGATACGAACTGGCGTGGACCGCCACCGGCACCCACCCGCTGAACAGGCCGGATCCGCCGCGCGGCGGCTATATCGAAGCCAACCGGTCCGAACCCGGGGACAGGATCCTCGCCGGCATCGCCTCCAGCCTGGACCCGGACGCGCCACTCTGGCGCGAGCAAGTCGCACTGTCGGACGTGTACGTGCTCTATCCGATGCGCGATCTGCCGCGTCGCAACCAGCTCACCAAGACCATGCAGCCGCCGGAGTTCGACGCTCCGGAGCGGAGCATCCGCTGGGTGTGCAGCCATGACCGCATGCGATTCGTCGGCGACGGCGTGCTCGACCGGCGCGCCCGCGGCGAACTGGGTGCCGGCATCGCGCAGGATTCATTCCCGGGACCGGCGTTGCCCTATGGCGGCAACATCGTGTTCACCCCGTCGGTGGCGTACCAGTACGACGTCGAGCAGCAGCGGCTGGTCCCGCGTGTCGCCTTGCCGGCCGGCGAGGTGTTCGCCAGCGCGCCCGAGGCCGCCGGCGAGAACCTGGCGGTGATGAGCAACCGCGCGTTGTACTTCTATCCCGGGCGCGAGGCGACCAACACGCTCGACCTGTTGCAGCCGGTGCTTCGGGTGCCGTTGCCGGGGGCCGTCGGGCAACTGGCGAGCGCGGAGTTCGTCGAACTGCTCGACGGCTACCTGGTGTCGTTCACCTTCACCAACGGCGCCTGGTCGGGTGAATCCGAGCCCTACCAGCAGGTGGTGCGGGTCGATGGCGACGGCCGCGTGGAAGAGGTGGCCCGCCGCGCGCTGGCCTACGACCTGCCGCGGGCATACACCATGCGCACCTGGTGGCTGTCGCCCGTACTGCGCGAGTTCGCGCTGGGTGCACGCGAGCTGTTCGCGACACCCAACCCGCTGGACGACGCCCGGATTCCGCTGCCGCCGCGCCACATCGTCATCCTCGCCGCCGTACTGTGCCTGCTGTCGCTGCTCGCTGCGATCCGGGTGAGCGCGCGCCAGGCACATGCGCCGCTTGCGCGCTGGACCTGGGTGCTCGCCTGCGGCGTGATCGGCCTGCCGGCCCTGGCAAGCCTGTGGCTGCTGTACCCGGTACGCGAACGATGAGCGCTCGTGCCTTGGCCCTTTGCGGCATGCTTGCCGGCGCTTTCGCCGCGCACGCCGCAAATATCGATGCGAATGCCGGCGCGGCCTTGCGCGCGGCCGTTGCGATCGAACAGGCGCGCCCTCCGGCGCAAACGCTGCCGCGCGAGGCCTTCCTCGACAGCCGTGCGCTGCAGGTCGTGCGCCTGGCGCCGGACGGACGCCACGTCGCCTGGCTGCGCGATGAAGGGGAATCGCGCAGCCTGTGGCTGCTGCCCACGGCCGGTGGCGCCGCACGCCGCCTGTTGCCGCGCACCGATGCGGACCGCATGTACTGGTCGCAGGACGGGCGTTGGCTGTTCCTGGTGTCGTCGCGTTCGCTCGCGAGCCTTCCCCTGGAAGGTGGCGGCGGCATGCGTGTACCGCTGAACGGCATCGAACGGCGCGGTGTCATGCAGGTCGACGCCTCGCAACCGGCTGCGGTGATCCTGCGCGAGCGGTTGCGCGACGCGGACGGGGAGCGCTGGCGCATCGTGCGCATGGACGCCCGTGGCCAGCGCAGCGTGCTGCGCGAGGATGCGCACTGGATACACGACGTGGTCTTCGACACCGGCGGCCGCCTCGTGGCGCTGTCGCGCTTCGAAGGCGACGGCAACGGCAATGCCATCCATCGTGTCGAACCCGACGGCAGCCTGCGCCTGCTGCGCCGTCTCGAGCCGATGGCGCGCGGCGACCTGCTGGCCGCGATGGACGACGGCAGCCTGCTGCTGCGCGGCAATACCGGCGGCAACCTCACCCGCGTCCTGCGCATGGATGCGGATGGCTTGCTGCATACCGTGCACGCGGATCCGCGCGGCGAGGCCGACCTCGACCAGGTGGTGCTGGATCCGGTGACGCGCGAACCGCTGGTCGCGAGCTACCGCAGCACCGTCGCCGCCACGTACGGCCTGGGGCCGGCACGCGGCGGGGTTGAAGCCATCGTCCGGCATTTCGCGGGGCGCGACGTCGACATCGACATCGGCCGGGGCGCCGATGCCCGGTGGCTGGTGGCCGAGCGCGACAGCAGCCTGCGCGATCCGCACTGGCATCTCTACGATCCGCGCAGCGGCAGCTTCCGCGCCATCGCCGACGATGGCGCCAAGGCGGCCCGTGCCCTGCCGGAAGCGTCGCTGGCGCACAAGATCGCGTTCTCCTATCGCGCGTCGGACGGCATGACGGTGCGCGGCTTCCTGCTGCTGCCGCCGGGCGCCGATCCGGCGAAGGTGCCGCTCGTGGCGCAGGTGCATGGCGGCCCGATCAACCACTTCCGCCCGGGTTACGACGGCGTGGCGCAATTGCTGGCCAACCGCGGATACGCGGTGTTCCAGAGCAACTTCCGCGGTTCCACCGGGCACGGGCGCGACTACATGTTCGCCTCGAACGGCGACTACGGTAACGGACGGGTGCAACGCGACATCGTCGAAGGCGTGCGCTACCTGCTGGCGCAGGGCATCGGCGATCCCGATCGCGTCGGCATCGTCGGCCATTCGTTCGGTGGCTACTCGACGCTGCTGGGCGTGACCTTCGCGCCGGAGCTGTTCAAGGTCGGCGTGGCCGGAGCGCCGCCGGCCGACCTGGGCTGGTCGATGCAATGGCTGCTCGACGCCGGCGACCAGGGCGCGTTGCCGGACCGTTCGCTGCTGGCCTCGCTGCAGGCCTTGCGCATCGATCCCAATGATCCGGACACCCGGGCCAGGCTGCGCGCGCAGTCGCCGATGGCCAACGCCGCGTTGATGCGGCGCCCGCTGCTGCTGATGGCGGGCGGCGCGGATCGCACCGTCGCCATCCGCGAAGTCGTGCACTACGCAGCAAAGCTCGAAACCCTGGACAAGCCGGTCACCCTGTACGTCGAGCCGGGTGGCGGCCATTCGCCGGTGGATCCGCTGCCGCGCGAAGCCTACGCCTACCTGATGGAAGCGATGCTGCATGCGCACCTGGGCGGTGTCGCACCCGCGCCCCCGGGGGCGCGGCTGCGGGCCTGGCTGCGCGCGAACCTGCGCCTGGCCGGCCCGGAGTTCGCGAACCTCGCCAGGGAGCGGTGAACGATCAGCGCTCGCGAAGTCGCGGGCGCAAGGTCGCCAGGTTGCACGGCCGGGTGCGCGCGTCGAGCTGGGCACGGATGATCCTGTCCCACGCCGTGCGGCAGGCCGAAGTGGAGCCGGGCAGCGCGAACAGGAACGTGCCGTTGGCGAGCCCGGCGAATGCGCGCGACTGCAGCGAGGACGTGCCGATCTCCTCGAAGCTGATCGCACGGAACAGTTCGCCGAAGCCGGGCATCTCCTTGTCCAGCAGCGGCAGCAGTGCTTCGGGCGTGGAGTCGCGCCCGGTGAAGCCGGTGCCGCCGTTGACCAGGATGCCGTCGACGGCATCCTCGGCGATCCATTGCGAGACCTGCGCGCGGAGCTGGTACCGGTCGTCGCGGAGCAGGGCGCGGGCATGCAGCCGGTGGCCGGCTTCGCCCAATGCCGAAACCAGGAAGTCGCCGGAAGCATCCTCGGCCAGCGTGCGCGAATCCGACACCGTGAGCACGCACAGCGACAGCGCGGTGAAGTCGCTGCCGGCGCTCACGGCGTCGACCCCTGGGCGATCGCCAGGGAGTACCACTGGGTGTCGTCCTCGTGCCAGCCGGCGGCGCGGTACAGCGCGCGCGCCGGGGCGTTGTCGCGGGTCGTTTCCAGGGCGAGGCCGGCGGCACCGTCGTCGCGTGCGAACGCGGCCGCCGCATCGAGCAGCGCGCGGGCCACGCCGGCGCGGCGCGCGCCTTCGGCCACGAACAGGTCGTTGAGCAGCCAGGTGCGCGCCGTGCGCACCGACGAGAAGATCGGATACAGCTGCGCGAAGCCGACGGTGGATGCGCCACGTTCGGCCAGCATCACCACCGATTCGCCGCGGGCCATGCGCCCGGCGAGGAAGTCGCGCGCACGGACCGGATCCGAGGGCTGCGCGTAGAACACGCGATAGGCGTCGAACAGGGGAACCAGGGCGTCGAGGTCGGCGGCGGAGGCGCGGCGGATGGTCGTTTCCATGCGCACAGTCTATGCCCTGGGCGGCGTCATTCGCGGCCCAGGCGGGCAAGCTCGTCGGCCTGCTGTTCGCGCGACAGGCGCTCGACCAGCGCGTCGAGGTTGCCTTCGAGCACGTTGGGCAGGTCGTACAGGGTCAGGCCTTCCACGCGGTGGTCGGTGATCCGCCCCTGCGGGTAGTTGTAGGTGCGGATGCGCTGGCTGCGATCGCCGCTGCCAACCTGCAGCTTGCGATCCGCCGCCTGCGCCGCGGCGCGCTTGTCCAGCTCGGCCTCGACCAGCATCGCCTTGAGCCGCTTCATCGCCTTGTCGCGGTTGGCGTGCTGGCTGCGTTCGGTCTGCGATTCGACCACCACGCCGCTGGGCACGTGGGTGATGCGGATCGCCGACTCGGTCTTGTTGACGTGCTGGCCGCCGGCGCCGGAGGAACGGAAGGTGTCGACCTTGAGGTCGGCCGGGTGGATCTCGATGGCGACGTCGCTGGTGTCCTCGGCGATGTTCGCCACGGTCGCGGCCGAGGTGTGGATGCGGCCCTGCGAGTCGGTGTCCGGCACGCGTTGCACGCGGTGGGTGCCCGATTCGAACTTCAGCTTCGAATACGCGCCGCGTCCCTCGATGCGGGCGACGATTTCCTTGAAGCCGCCGTGCTCGCCGGGGCTGGCCGACTCGACTTCGACCTTCCAGCGCTGGCGCTCGGCGTAGCGCGAGTACATCCGGAACAGGTCGCCGGCGAAGATCGCGGCCTCGTCGCCGCCCGTGCCGGCGCGCACCTCGAGGTAGACGTTGCCTTCGTCGCGCGGATCCTTCGGCACCAGCTGCGCCATCAGCTCGGCCTCGAGCGCCTCGATCCGCAGGTTGGCGGCCTCGATTTCCTCGTCGGCGAGGGCGCCCAGTTCGGGGTCGTCGCGCATGGCCAGTGCGGCGGCGAGATCGTCGCGCGCACGGGCTTCCTCGGCCAGGGCGACCGCCACCGGTTCCAGTTGCGAGAACTCGCGCGAGAGATCGCGGAAACGCTCGGCGTCGGCCACCGTGCCCGGGTCGGCAAGCAGTCGCTCCAGCTCTTCGCGTCGTTCGGCCAGCAACTCGAGCTTGCGGCGCAGGCTGGGCTGCATCAGTCGTCCTTGTCCGTCGGGGCCGGGAACAGCTTCTCGCTCGCGCGGGCCAGCGCGGCGTCGCCTTCCAGCGCGGCCTGGCGCAGGGCTACGGTCGGTGCGTGCAGCAGGCGGTTGGTGAGGGTGTTGGCGAGGAACTCGAGCACTTCGGCCGGCTCGTGCCCGGCGGCAAGCTGCTGTTGCGCCTTGGCCAGGACCTCGTCGCGGGCGCTTTCGCCATGCGCGCGCAGGCGCTTGACCGGCGCGACCCGCCCGCTGGCCTGCTGGGTCTCGACATAGCGGGCCACCTGCAGGTCGACGATGGCCTCGGCGGCCTCGGCCGCTTCGCGCCGGCTGCGGCGGTTGTCCTCGACCGCGCGTTCGAGGTCGTCGATGGTGTAGAGGAATGCGTCCTTCAGGTCCGCCACGGCCGGTTCGACGTCGCGCGGCACGGCCAGGTCGAGCAGCAGCATCGGCCGGTGCCGGCGTTGCGAGAGCGCGGCTTCGACCTGGGCGCGCCGGATCACCGGGTCGCGGCTGGCGGTGGCGCAGAACACGATGTCGGCTTCGGCCAGGTGCCGCTGCAGCTCGTCCAGCGGCAGCGCCACGCCACCGTGGCGGCTGGCCAGGTCCTGGGCATGGGCGAGGGTGCGGTTGGCGACCAGCAGCCGTTTCACCCTGCTCAGGTGGCGGGCGACCAGTTCGATGGTTTCGCCCGCGCCGACCAGCAGCACCACCGCATCCTCCAGGCGCGCGAACGTGGCCTGTGCCAGGTGCACGGCGGTCGATGCCACCGAGACCGGGTTTGCCCCGATGCGGGTGTCGGTGCGCGCGCGCTTGGCCGCGACGAAGGCCTGCTGGAACAGCCGGTCGAGCTGGCCGCCGAGCGTGCCGGCGCTGCGAGCCGCGGCCCAGGCCTGCTTCACCTGGCCCAGGATCTGCGGTTCGCCCAGCACCAGCGAGTCCAGTCCGGTGGCCACGCGGAACAGGTGGCGGACGGCGTCCGCGTCCTGGTGGCGATAGAGATAGGCGGCCATGTCGTGGCGCCCGGCATCGGCCGGATGGCTGGCCATCCACGCATCCAGCGCGCGTCCGTCGTCCTCGGTCACCGCGTACAGCTCGGTGCGGTTGCAGGTCGACAGCAGCACCACCTCCCGCACCGACGGCAGTTCGCGCAGGCCTTCCAGCGCCGCGGGCAGGGCGTGGTCGGCAAACGCCACCCGTTCGCGCAGTTCCACTGGCGCGGTCTGGTGGTTGATGCCGATTGCAAGGAGCGTCATGTGCCGTGCGCTAAGCTTGGGATACGACAGGGCCGCCATTTTACGGCCCGCCCGCCATGGATGCCCGCAATGCCTTTTCCTCGAATCCTGGCCTTCATCCTGGCGTTGGCGGCGGCACCAGCCCTCGGCGCGCCCCCGGACGCCCGCACCTCCGCCCGCGACGACCTGCTCGAGGCGGCCATCGCCGGCGAATTCGCGCTGCAGGCCGGCAAGCTGGATGAAGCGGCGAAGTGGTACCTGCAGGCCGCCACGGCGGCCGACGGCGACACCGGCCTGGCGCGCCGTGCCGCCAGCATCGCCCTGCTGTCCGGCGACGAAGCCGGCGCGGCGGCCGCCCTTGGCCTGTGGCGCGAGCGCGATCCGGCTTCGCTGGCCCTGCATTCGGCGGAAATGG
>NZ_JARUVM010000062.1 GCF_029763755.1 Luteimonas sp. 8-5 | reverse complement strand
GCCGTGCCGCCAGCATCGCCCTGCTGTCCGGCGACGAAGCCGGCGCGGCGGCCGCCCTTGGCCTGTGGCGCGAGCGCGATCCGGCTTCGCTGGCCCTGCATTCGGCGGAAATGGTGCTGGCCCTACGCACTTCCGACGAAGCCACGGCCCGCGACCGCCTGGCCAGCCTGCTGGCAGCGCCAGGCACGGAAGGCTGGCAGCGCGCGCTGGGCGCAATGGATGGGGGGCGCGATCCGGAACTGGCGGCGAAACTGCTGGGCGAAGCGGTCGAGGAGAACCGGATTCCGGACCAGTTGCAGGCCTGGCTCGCGTTCGGCGGCCTGGCCCAGCGCCTCGCGCAGGCGGAGCTGGCCTCGCGCATCGTCGACGCCGTGATCGCCCGGTTCCCCGACGAACCGCGGGTGGCGCTGCTGCACGCAAGCCAGTTGCGCGAATCGGACAAGCCGGAGGAAGCGCGCGCGTTGCTCGCAGGGCTGGAAGCGACTGCGGCCGGGGATGCGGAACTGCGCTTCCTCGTCGCCGGCGAATACGACGCGCTCGGCGATGCGGTCGCGGCGGCCCGGGTGCTGGGGCAGGGTCCGCAGGACGACCGCACCTACCGGTTGCGCGCCTCGCTGCTGGCGCGCGCCGAGGACCGCGAAGCGCTGGGCACGCTGTACGAATCGCTCAAGCGCGACTCCTCCCGCCCCGATCCGCAGCGTCGGCTGCTGCTGGGCCAGGTCGCCGAATTCCTCGAGCGCAACGAGGAGGCCCTGCGCTGGTACCACGGCGTTCCGGGTGGCGAGGAGCGATGGCTCGCCGCGCTGCGCGCAGCCAACGTGCTGCACGCGCTCGATCGCGATGCCGAAGCCTGGGCGGCGCTGCACGCGTTGCAGGCCGAAGCCGATGCCGACGACGAGTTGCGCCGCGATGCCTACCTGCTGGAAGCGGAGCTGCGCAACGACGCCGGCGACGGCCCGGGCGAACTCGATGCGTTCGCCCGCGGGCTGGCGGCGTTCCCGGACGACAGTGCGCTGCTGTACTCGCGTGCGCTGGCTTGGGAGCGGCGCGACGACATCGCGCGCGCCGAGGCCGATTTCCGCCGCATCCTGGTGGCCGATCCGGAGAACGTCGCCACCCTCAACGCACTGGGCTACACGCTGGCCGACCGCACCGACCGCCATGTCGAGGCGCTGGAACTGATCGACCGCGCGCGCGTGGCCGATCCGGACAACGCGGCGATCGTCGACAGCTACGGCTGGGTGCTCTACCGCCTCGGTCGCAACGACGAAGCCCTGGTGCAATTGCGGCGCGCGTTCTCGCTGGGCAAGGATCCGGAGATCGCCGCGCACCTGGCCGAACTGCTGTGGGTGATGGGCCAGCGCGAGGAAGCACGGCGCTACTTCGAGGAAAGCCGCAAGCTCGATCCCGACAATCGCGCGCTCGAGCGCGCGCTGGAGAAGACCGGCGCAGGAGCCGGCGCATGAGTCGGAAACTGCGCGCAGCCGCTGTCGCTTTGCTCTCGCTGGCGCTGGCCGCGTGTGCCGGCCTCGGTCCGCGCCAACCGCTGCCCCCCGCGGCGCAGGCGGCGGCCATGCAGGCACAGGCCGCGCACGAAGCGGTGCTGGCCGCGCGCCGCGACTGGTCGCTGGCCGGCCGGGTCGCGTTGAGCAACGAGGGACGCGGCGGCAGCGGCCGCATCGACTGGCGCCAGCACGGCGATGCCTTCGAGGTCGAGCTGGCGGCACCGATCACGCGCAAGGGCTGGCGCCTGGTGGGCGCGCCGGGCAGCGCGTTGCTGGAAGGCCTCGATGGCGGTCCGCGCGCCGGCGCCGACGCGGCGGCCTTGCTGCGGCAGGCCACCGGCTGGGATGTTCCGGTCCAGGCGCTGGGCTACTGGTTGCGGGGTGCGCGGGCGCCCGGCAGCGAGTCGCGGCTGGAATTCGATGCCGACGGCCGCCTGGCTCGCCTGCGCCAGGACGGATGGGCGCTCGAATACGGGGGGTGGGCACGGCCCGATGCCGAAGGCCCGTGGTTGCCGGCGCGGATCACCGCCGAGCGGGGCAGCGCCCGGGTCAAGCTGGTGGTGGACGCCTGGGCGGTGCCGTGAACCCCGATCAAGCGCCATGGTCCGAATGGCCGGCCCCGGCCAAGCTGAACCTGTTCCTGCGCATTCCCGGGCGCCGCGCGGACGGCTACCACCTGCTGCAGACGGTCTTCCGGCTGCTGGAATGGGGCGACACCCTGCGGCTGCGGCCGCGCGTGGACGGACGCATCGTCCGCCACGGCGACCTCGCCCCCGGGACGGATGCGGAAGGCGATCTCGCCGTCCGGGCCGCGCGCATGCTGGCAGAAGAGGCGAACGTCAGCCAAGGTGCAGACATCTTCGTCGAAAAGCGCATTCCCTCAGGCGCCGGATTCGGCGGTGGGTCCTCCGACGCTGCCACCGCGCTGGTGGCCCTGGACGCGATCTGGGGCACGGACCTGGGCCTGGACCGGTTGGCTGCCCTGGGCTTGCGTCTGGGGGCCGACGTGCCCGTCTTCGTTCGCGGCGACAATGCCTGGGCCGAAGGCGTGGGCGAGCTGCTCACCCCGGTCGGGCTTCCCCCGGCCTGGTACCTGCTGGTCGACCCCGGGGTCCACGCTTCCACCGCGGAATTGTTCCAAGCCCCTGAATTGACGCGGGATGCCGCGCCCGCGACAATATCCGACTTCGCTTCGGCAGCTGTGGAACAGCATGCCCCGCTCGGCAACGTGTTCGAGCCGGTGCTGCGCAGCCGCGAACCGGCCGTCGAGGCCGTCTTCGCTGCGCTCGCGCGCGTCGGCCGGCCGCGATTGACCGGGACGGGCAGCGGCTGTTTCGTCGAATTCGGGGACCGCGCCTCGGCGCAGGCGGCATTGCAGGCGCTGCCACCGGGCCTGCGGGCGTGGGTCGCCGAGGGCGCGGCACGGTCGCCGTTGCGCGTGGCGCTGGAACGGTTTCGCCTGCAGGGGCGTCGCCAAGTGGCCCAAGGCACCGGGTTTTGATCCCGGCATTCGCAGGTTCGAATCCTGCCGCCCCTGCCAAACATCGCTGCATGCAATACCGCTCCACCCGCTGCATCCGCTGCATCCGCTACACCCGTTGAGACCAGACCAGGGCGCGACATGACAATGCAGGACGATCGCAACTTGCTGGTCTTCACCGGCAATGCCAACCGGCCGCTCGCGAACGAGGTCTGCAGGCAGCTGGGCGTGCGCCCGGGGCGCGCGCTGGTCGGCCGCTTCTCCGATGGCGAGGTGCAGGTCGAGATCGAGGAGAACGTCCGTGCCCAGGACGTGTTCGTGATCCAGCCCACCTGCGCGCCCAGCGCCGAGAACCTGGTCGAGTTGCTGGTGCTGATCGACGCGCTCAAGCGCGCATCGGTGGCCAGCGTGACCGCGGTGGTGCCGTACTTCGGCTATGCCCGCCAGGATCGCCGCCCGCGTTCGGCGCGCGTGCCGATCACGGCCAAGGTCGCGGCGTCGATGTTCTCCACGGTGCGCACCGACCGGGTGCTCACCATCGACCTGCACGCCGAGCAGATCCAGGGTTTCTTCGACATCCCGGTCGACAACGTGTACTCCTCGCCGCTGCTGCTGGCCGACATCTGGCGCCACCACGGCACGAAGGACATGGTGGTGGTGTCGCCGGACGTGGGCGGCGTGCTGCGGGCGCGGGCCATCGCCAAGCGCCTGGACGACGCCGACCTGGCGATCATCGACAAGCGCCGCCCGAAGGCCAACGTCGCCACGGTGATGAACATCATCGGCGACGTGTCCGGCAAGGTCTGCGTGCTGGTCGACGACATCGTCGACACCGCCGGCACCCTGTGCGCGGCGGCGGCGGCGCTCAAGGCGCAGGGCGCGACCAAGGTGGTCGCGTACTGCACGCATCCGGTGCTTTCGGGCGCCGCGATCGACAACGTTTCGAAGGCCGCGCTGGACGAGCTGGTGGTGACCGACACCATCCCGCTGTCCGACGCGGCGAAGGCCTGCGGCAAGATCCGCCAGCTCAGCGTCGCCGAGCTGCTCGCGGAAACCATCCGCCGCATCGCCTTCGGAGAATCCGTCAGTTCGCTGTACGTGGATTGACGCACACGGCTCCCCTGGTCGCGGGGGAGTCGCCAATGCCGCCGCGAGGCGGTCCAACGCAGTACCCAAAGTGAGCAAAGAAATGGCAAACCAGCACACCATCCAGGCCACCAGCCGCAAGGACGAGGGGAAAGGTGCGAGCCGCCGCCTGCGTCATGCCGGCCAGGTGCCTGCCGTCGTCTACGGCGGAAAGTCCGAGCCCCGCAGCATCCAGCTCGAGCACGAAAAGACCTGGCTCCTGAGCCAGAACGAATGGTTCTATTCGTCGATCATCGACCTCGAGGTCGACGGCAAGGTCGAGAGCGTGCTCCTGCGCGACCTGCAGCGCCATCCGTACAAGCAGCGGATCCTGCACATCGACTTCCAGCGCGTGGACGCCAAGCAGACGCTGCGCACCTCGGTGCCGCTGCACTTCGTCAACGGCGAGAAGTCGCCGGCCGGCAAGACCGCGGGCGTCGTGATCATGCACGAGCTGACCCAGGTCGAAGTGAGCTGCCTGCCGAAGGACCTGCCGGGCAACATCGAAGTGGACCTGGCCGACCTGAAGCCGGGCGACACCATCCACCTGTCGAGCGTGAAGCTGCCGGCCGGCGTCGAACTGCCGCAGCTGAAGCTGGGTGCGGACCACGACGTGGCCGTGGTGGTGGCGCGCATGGCCCGCGGCGAGACCGAGGAAACCACCGAGGACACCGAGGCCCAGTCGCCCGCCGAGGGCGGTGCCGCCGAAGAAGCCAAGGGCGAGTAAGCGCCTGTTGCCGGCGCGCCCGTCGCGGGCGTGCCGGCGCGCGCGTTCGAGATGGCGGGCCTTCGGCTCATCGTCGGGCTGGGCAATCCCGGTCCGGAACACGCCAGGACCCGGCACAACGCCGGGTTCTGGTTCGCCGATGCGCTGGCGGAACGCGAAGGCGGCCGCTTCGGCCTGGAATCGAAACTCTTCGGCGAGACCTGCAAGGTGCAGGTCGCCGGGCAGCCGGTCTGGCTGCTCAAGCCGGCCACCTACATGAACCTGTCGGGCAAGTCGGTCACCGCCGCCTTGCGCTACTGGAAGATCGAGCCGGAGGAAGCCCTGCTGGCGCACGACGAGCTGGACCTGCCCCCGGGCACGGCGCGGCTCAAGTTCGACGGCGGGCACGGCGGCCAGAACGGCTTGCGCGACACCATGCAGCTGCTCGGGCACGGCCGGTTCAAGCGCCTGCGCATCGGCATCGGCCATCCCGGCCACAAGGACCGGGTGACGCCCTGGGTACTGGGCAAGCCGGGCCGCGACGACGAGGCCGCGATCCTGCGCGCCATCGACGATGCGCTCGACGTGCTGCCGCTGGCGGTCGCCGGCGACTTCAACGAGGCCATGAAGCGCCTGAACACCAACAGCGGGAACAGGGAATAGGGAACAGGGAATGGAAGGTTCGTCCGCGCCTGGACCTCCAAGCCACCCCGATCCCGCCATTCCCCGTTCCCCATTCCCCGTTCCCGCTCTTAGGATTCTGAAATGGGCATCAAATGCGGCATCGTCGGCCTGCCCAACGTGGGCAAGTCGACCCTGTTCAATGCGCTGACCAAGGCGGGCATCGCCGCGGCCAACTTCCCGTTCTGCACGATCGAGCCCAACGTGGGCGTGGTCCCGGTGCCGGACGAGCGCCTCAACGCGCTGGCGGAGATCGTCAAGCCGCAGAAGTGCATCCCCACCGCGGTCGAATTCGTCGACATCGCCGGGCTGGTCGCCGGCGCGGCGTCGGGCGAGGGCCTGGGCAACAAGTTCCTGGCCCACATCCGCGAGGTCGACGCGATCTGCCACGTGGTGCGCTGCTTCGAGCACCCGGACGTGATCCACGTGGCCAACAGGGTCGACCCGATCGCCGACATCGAGACCATCGACACCGAGCTGGCCCTGGCCGACCTGGAGTCGGTGGACAAGGCCCTGCAGCGCGCCGAGCGCTCCGCCAAGACCGGCGACAAGGACGCCAGGGCCCGGGTCGAGGTGCTCGCCCGGGTCCGGGCCGGGCTGGACGAGGGCAAGCCGGCGCGCGCGCTGGGCCTGTCCGAGGAGGACCGGGCCCAGGTCCGCGACCTGTTCCTGCTGACCCTGAAGCCGGTGATGTACGTGGCCAACGTGCTCGAGGACGGTTTCGAAGGGAACGCCCACCTGGACGCGGTCCGCGCCCGGGCGGCGGGCGAGGGCGCCGAGGTGGTGCCGGTCTCGGCCGCCATCGAGGAGGAGCTGAGCCAGCTCGAGGACGAGGACCGCAATGCGTTCCTGGCCGACCTGGGCCTGGAGGAGCCGGGCCTGAACAGGGTGATCCGGGCGGCCTACAAGCTGCTGGGGCTCCAGACCTACTTCACCGCCGGGGTCAAGGAGGTCCGGGCCTGGACGGTGAAGGGCGGTTCGACCGCGCCGCAGGCCGCCGGGGTGATCCATACCGATTTCGAGAAGGGGTTCATCCGCGCTGAAACCATCGGTTACGAGGACTTCATCCGCTACCGCGGCGAGGCCGGGGCCCGCGAGGCCGGCCGCCTGCGCCTGGAAGGCAAGGAATACCGGGTCCAGGAAGGGGACGTGCTCCACTTCCGGTTCAATGTCTGACCGTTGACAGCAATGTGCTCCCGCGTCAAAATCGCGGGCTGTTTCACCGGCTTTGACCCAGAACGACCGGAGGGATACCCAAGCGGCCAACGGGGGCAGACTGTAAATCTGCTGGCTTACGCCTTCGGTGGTTCGAATCCACCTCCCTCCACCAAGAAAGTGCAACAGGTTTTCCCTCCCGGCGCGGGAGTAGTTCAACGGTAGAACCTCAGCCTTCCAAGCTGATGGTGCGGGTTCGATTCCCGTCTCCCGCTCCATTGGACTGGCAACACGCAACACAACCTACGCAACACAAAAAGTTCCACGCTCACGTAGCTCAGTCGGTAGAGCACCTCCTTGGTAAGGAGGAGGTCGATGGTTCGATTCCATTCGTGAGCACCACCACACAACGTCAGCGAGACAGGCAGCCATGGCAAAGGGTAAGTTCGAGCGCACCAAGCCCCACGTGAACGTGGGCACGATTGGTCACGTTGACCAC